>JAIOYL010000007.1 GCA_021741195.1 Sneathiella sp.
GCTCCTTCCGGGCTGCCGCCATGCCTTCCGTCAGGCGGTAACCGCCCTCAACTCCGAGGATAACGTTTTCAAGGACCGTGAAGGTATCGACGAGCATGAAATGCTGGTGCACCATGCCGATCCCGGCCTTGATTGAACTTTGCGGATTGTCGATGCGGCAGAGCTCGCCGTTGACAAGAATTTTCCCACTGTCGGCTTGATAGAAGCCATAGACGATGCTCATCAGCGTCGATTTTCCGGCGCCGTTTTCGCCCACTATGCCATGAATGGTTCCCCGGTCCACGGACAGGGAAATGTTCCTGTTGGCGTGGACCGAACCGAACCGCTTGTTGACACGGCGGAGTTCAAGCGCCGGGCTTTGCTCAGACATGACAGCCGAACTTACTTCGACATATAATCAGTAACCTTGATTTTGCCGGCAATGATTTCGGCTTTGGCTTTATCCATGGCCGCGATCATTTCAGGGGTCAGGATGTCCTTGTTCCATTCATCGACGGAGAAGCCAACACCATCTTCCTTGAGGCCGAGCACCTGAATGCCGGGCTTCCAAGTGCCTTCTTTCGCCGTCATCAAGGCATTATAGACCGCGACATCAACTCTTTTCAGCATAGAAGTCAGCATGGTGCCGGGATGCAGGTAGTCCTGATTGCTGTCGACGCCGATAGCGAATTTCTTTTCGTCTGCGGCTGTCTGTAAAACACCGAGGCCCGTGCCGCCGGCTGCGGCGAAGACGACATCTGCGCCGCGGTCAAACTGGCTTTTTGCAAGTTCCCCACCCTTCGTAGGATCGTTCCATGCGGCCGGTGTCGTGCCGGTCATATTCTCAATGACTTCGGCCTTGGGATTGGCATAGAGAACGCCCTCCTTGTAGCCAAGGGCGAATTTCCGGATAAGCGGGATATCCATACCGCCAACGAAGCCGACTTTCCCCGTTTTGCTGGCCATGGCGGCAGCGATACCAACAAGGAAGGAACCCTGCTCTTCGCGGAACACGACAGACTGCACATTTGGCAGATCGACAACCATGTCAATAAGCGTGAATTTGGTATCCGGATTGTCCTTTGCCGCCTTTTCAACGGCGGCGGCCTGAGCGAAGCCCATGGCGATCACGATATTGGCGCCTTTACGGGCCATCTTCTGGGCGGCCTGTTCGCGCTGCGAGACCTGGGTGACCTCAAACTCCATATAGTCGATGCCGGTATCTTTTTTGAATTTCTCGATACCGTTATACGCGGCTTCGTTGAAGGACTTGTCAAACTTGCCGCCCATATCGAAGATGATGGCGGGGTTAAAATCATCGGCGCTGGCAAATCCGCTGACGCTAAGCGCGGCCGTTGCGACGAGCGCGAGGGCAATTCGTTTCATCATGTCTGTAAACTCCCTATTATGTCCCACTCATTCTGCCGTTCAGGCAATGAGGGCTGGACCTAATCCAAAGCAAAAACTGACCAGATGGTCAATAACTTATATTTGGTCCCGGAAAGTATATGGCTCAAATTTCCGAACAGCCAGAATTTATGGGGTTTTTTAACGGCCATAGTGATTTTAGGGCCGAAGTGGGTTATGGTCGCCTGCATATTTTTAATAGAACGTCTGTCTACAATCCTGGTTTAAGGTACTGGTTGCATGGCTTTTGATCCGCGATTTCCGAATCTACATATTCTCGATCATCCTCTGATTGTTCACAAACTGAGCCATATGCGGGACAAGAAAACCTCGACGAAGACCTTTCGCCAGCTGCTGAAGGAAATCGCGCTGCTGATGGGCTATGAGATCACGCGGCATTTGCCGACGACGAGCGAAGATATTGAAACGCCGATCTGTCCAATGCAGGCCACGGTTCTCTCCGGTAAGAAAACGGCGATTGTCCCGATATTGCGTGCCGGCCTCGGAATGGCGGACGGGTTGCTGGAACTGATGCCGTCGGCGCGGGTGGGCCATATCGGCATGTATCGTGACCCGAAAACAAAGCGTCCGGTGGAATATTTGCGCAAATTACCGACGGCGGATGATCGCCTCTTCATCCTTGTCGATCCGATGTTGGCCACCGGCTATTCCGCCGCTGCCGGGGTTGACGTTCTTCTCGATCATGGCGTGACGGCAGAGAACATTCGCTTCATGGCCCTTGTCGCCGCGCCGGAAGGCGTGCAAGTGATGCTCGAAAAGCATCCTGACGTCAAAGTCTATGTGGCGGCGCTCGATGAAAAACTCAACGAGCATGCCTATATCGTTCCGGGACTCGGCGACGCGGGCGACCGACTATACGGCACACTCTAATTTCTGGCTTTCCAGATATGCCCTGTCCCGCAATAATTTTTTGTGCACTGCGGAAATAATTGGTAACAAAGTGTGATTTGTAGTTGTGGGACGGTTTCCGTACATTCAGGCTGTAAAATTTGTATCAGTGACAGAAGTGGCGGATTATGGTCGTTTTCCAGAAGACATTGCGCAACAGCATCAGTTGCAAGGGTGTTGGCCTGCATGGTGGTTATTTGATTAATATGAAACTTGCGCCTGCGCCGGTGAATACCGGTATTGTGTTCAAGCGGACCGATGTAGCCGAGAGTATTTCTGAAATTCCCGCACGGTACGACACCGTTTCCGATCTTCTTATGTGCACGACGGTTGAAAATAAGGCGGGCGTCCGGATCGCGACTGTTGAACACCTGATGGCAGCACTCTCCGGTTGCGGCGTTGACAATGTCATCGTTGAGCTTGATGGCCCGGAGGTTCCTGTGATGGATGGATCCTCTGCTCCGTTTGTATTCCTGATTGAATGCGCGGATGTGATCGAGCAGGACAGTCCACGCAGGTATATCAAGGTCCTGAAAGAAGTGGAGGTGAGCGAGGGAGAGGCGAAAGCAACTCTGGCTCCGGCCGACAACATTTCCGTTTCCTTTGAAATCGATTTCGATAATCCTCGTATTGGCAAGCAAAATTGCAGCTTTAATTTACGCAATGGAACCTTCAAGAATGAGCTCTGCCGTGCGCGGACGTTCGGTTTTCTTGGTGATTTTGAGAAGCTGAAAAAACTTGGTCTTGCCAAAGGCGGCTCGCTTGAAAATGCGATTGTGCTGAGTGGCGCGGATATCCTGAATGAAGAAGGTCTCCGTTATGACGATGAGTTCGTTCGCCACAAAGCACTGGATGCGGTTGGAGATTTGTATCTGGCGGGGGCGCCGATTATTGGCCAGTTTTACGGCTTCCGTTCCGGACATGCCCTGAACAACAAGCTTTTGCACAGATTTCTTTCTGACAAGGACGCCTGGTGTTACACGACGGAAGCGCCAGTTCGCATTGGAAATGTTGGCGGGGCGCATTGGCCGTCCCAGAAGGCGGCCGCTCCAGCTACTGCCTGACATCCGGGCGAGTGACAAAAATCTCCAGTTGTTTTGTGAAGTTTGTAAAAATGAAAAGGCGCGGAAGAAAATTCCGCGCCTTTTGTTTTTTCGGAAAGATTTTAGGCGGATTTGCGGCGTCTTTCCTTACCCGCAAGGCTTTTTATTAGTCCACTCACAGCTGAGCGTACTGCCGGTTCATCGATCTCGCTGTAATTTCGGACAAGCTCTATGGTTGAACGATTTTTACCGCCATGCTCCAGAGGTGTACTGAGCGTCAAAGGCTCCAGATTCTCGAAGAAGTAAGCAACGTCCACCTCAAGCCGCTTGGCTATTTCATAAAGCCGCCCGGCGCTAACCCGGTTTGCTCCTGTTTCATATTTTTGGACTTGCTGATAAGAAATATCAAGTGCTTGCGCAAGATGTTCCTGCGTTAAACCCATCATAGTTCTTCTTTCACGAATCCGCTCGCCGACGTGATCGTCGACCCTTTTCGCGACTTTACCCATTGTGGCTTGGTACCTTTCTTGACCTAGTTATATATTTTTTTATTATGCGTGAATTTAGAATAGCGCGGACAATTCGAGAGCATATATAAGAATGCTTTTGGAGAAAATCAAATAGCCGCTCCACCCTTATAAGTAATGTAGCACGTACACGTACAAAAAGAAAATACATAAAATCTAACGATAGTTAGATAAATAATTTCGATTGAATAGAAGAATGTTTTATCGCCTTAATGAATTTCACAATATTGGATTACACCTGTCCATAAACCCGGCCGGACTTCTTGCTAAAGAAAACATCAACCATAACTTCCCATCGTCTGCATGATTGGATAAAATAGCGCAGCTTCTGAGTATATTAGGCCATGGGCCAAGAGGAACACGGTGCAACGTCAAATTTTGAAATTTTTTAGCAGACCTCTTGCCTGGGTTCTGATGTCGGCGCTTCTGGCTGGCTGCAGCTCAAATGAACCGGCGGCTTATGTGGAGCAGCCCGTACAGGAGCTGTACAATAAGGCGTTGGCGGATCTTAATAATGAAAACTATCTGGAGGCGGCACAAGGCTTTGATGAGGTGGAACGACAGCATCCGTACTCGGTCTGGTCGACCAAGGCACAAGTAATGTCCGCCTTCGCCTATTATCAAAGCAATCAGTACGACCAGGCCATATTGGCGGCGGAGAGATTCATTGAACTGCATCCGGGAAACAAGGACGCCGCCTATGCCTACTATCTGGTCGCAATTTCGTATTATGAGCAGATTACGGGCGTCGAGCGGGATCAGAAGATTACGAAGCAGGCTTTGGATGCACTGCAAAATCTTGTTCGCCGATTCCCCAATTCGGAATATGCGCAGGATGCGAGACTGAAGATTGACCTGACACGGGATCATCTGGCGGGCAAGGAAATGGCGATAGGCCGGTATTACCTGAAGCAGCAATATCTGATCGGTGCCATCAACAGGTTCCGGATTGTCGTCGAGCAGTACCAGACGACCACGCATGTACCGGAAGCGCTTCACCGTCTCACCGAAGCCTATTTGATGCTGGGTATCAAGGATGAGGCGCAGACCGCCGCTGCCGTACTGGGATATAATTTTCCGGGAAGTGAATGGTACCAGGATAGTTACGCGCTTCTGGATGCAAATTATCTGAAACCCAAGATTAATGAAGATTCCTGGATCGTCAAAGCCTGGAAATCTGTGTTCTGAATACGGATAACAGATGCTTGAAAAACTATCCATTCGCAACATCGTCCTGATCGACACGCTTGATCTGTCCTTTGAAAATGGCCTTTGCGTTCTGACCGGTGAAACCGGCGCTGGCAAATCCATTCTGCTTGACAGTCTGGCGCTGGCGCTCGGCGCACGCGCCGATGTTGCATTGGTTCGCTCGGGCGTGGACAAGGGATCGGTTTCCGCCGAATTCAGTCCGCCGCCGTCGCATCCGGTCTTTGATCTGTTGACGGATTTCGACCTTGCGGAAGGAGACCCGCTTATTTTACGCCGAACCGTTAGCTGGGATGGGCGAAGCCGGGCGAGTATCAATGATCAGGCAGTCAGCGCCGGGTTGCTGAAAACCGTCGGGGAGGCTCTTGTCGAAATTCACGGGCAGAATGCGGAAAGGGGGCTTCTTGATGCAAAAGGCCATCGAAATTTACTAGATCAGTATGGCCGTCTTGAAAAGGACGGGGCCGTCGTCAACAGGCTCTATTCCGATATGCAGACGACAAAAGAGAAGCTGGAATCTGCGCTTCGCGAAATTGAGCAGGCCCGAGTCGATGAGGAATATCTTCGCCATATGGTCGATGAACTTACTGAGCTTGCCCCGGAAGAGGGGGAGGAGGACGCACTCGCTGTGCAGCGCTCAAACCTGATGCATGCGGAAAAAATAGCCGAAGCCCTCAGGGATGCGGAAAAGGCACTAACAGAAAATGGTGGCGTTGAAAACAAGATCCGGACGGCGACCCGCGCCATTGAACGGGTCATCGAGAAAGCGGCGGGCAAGCTCGATCCGGTTCTTGAAAGTCTCGAGCGGGCGGCTATTGAAATGGCGGAAGCCCAGAATGTTATCAATTCCGTGACCAATGATCTGGATATGGATCCGGCCGGGCTGGAAGCTGTCGAGGAGCGGCTCTTTTCTTTGCGCGCCGCTGCCCGCAAGCATAAGTGCGAAGTCGCGGCACTGCCAAAACTTCTCGAGGAATTTGTCGCCAGGCTGAAAGCTGTCGAAGAGGGCGATATTGAACTTGGAAAACTGCGCGCAGCTGCCGCTGAGGCGCGGGAAAAATTTATTTCAGCGGCGGAGATACTCAGCAAGAAGAGGCGGGCGGCTGGCGGTGACATGGATAAAGCGGTGATGACGGAACTGGCGCCGCTAAAATTGGGTGCGGCTCAATTCACGACCAATGTTATGGAGCTTGGTGAGGAGAATTGGGGCCCGGCAGGCATTAACAAGGTTGAGTTTCTGGTCACCACCAATCCCGGCAGTGCGGCGGGGCCGCTGATCAAAATTGCGTCTGGCGGTGAGCTGTCGCGGTTCATGCTCGCGCTCAAGGTCGTTCTTGCCCGTTCAGGTTCGGCCCCAACACTGATTTTTGATGAGGTTGATCGCGGAGTCGGCGGGGCGACGGCGGATGCGGTCGGTGAACGGCTTCGTCGTCTTGCCGAAGAGTTGCAAGTCATCGTCGTTACCCATTCGCCGCAGGTGGCGGCCTCCGGTCAGGCGCACTGGAACATACGAAAATCCGATGTTAACAATGTAACCGTCACATCCGTCGACAGGCTCGATGAAGCGGAACGCACGGAAGAAATTGCGCGCATGCTTTCCGGTGCAAGCATCACACAGGAAGCGCGCGCGGCAGCCCTCAGTCTGATACAGGGGTAAGTGGATGACGGACGTTAAAGACATGTCGGCGGAGCAAGCTAAAGCCGAGCATCAAAAGCTGTCACACATGATAAGATCACATGATGAGGCTTATTACTCTCATGACGCGCCAGTTGTCTCCGACGCGGAATATGACAGGCTGCGCAAGCGGTTGCTCGAACTGGAAACGGTCTTTCCGGGTCTTGTAACGCCTGAAAGCCCCACTCAGAGTGTTGGCATCGCGCCAGCGAAGGGGTTTGGCAAGGTGCGGCACAAAGTGCCCATGCTCTCGCTTGATAACGCGTTTAGCAATGACGAACTTCGCGAATTCGAAGGACGCATCCGCCGGTTTCTTGGACTCGGCCCGACCGAGGAGGTAGCCTTTTTCGCGGAACCGAAAATCGATGGCCTGTCGGCCAGTCTGCACTATGAGAATGGGCAGTTCACACAAGGAGCGACCCGCGGCGATGGTCAGGTTGGCGAGGATATTACCGGTAATCTGAAAGGGGTTGTTGACCTTCCCCTCGAAATGAAGATGCAGGGAACGCCGGTTCCCGAGCTTTTTGAAATACGCGGCGAAGTCTATATGTCGAAGCCGGATTTCCTGGCCCTTAACGCGGCGCAAGTAGCCAACGGCGGCAAGATATTCGCCAATCCCCGGAACGCGGCGGCGGGAAGTCTTCGCCTGCTTGATACCGCCATTACAGCATCGCGCAATCTTCGTTTCTTTGCCTATGCCTGGGGAGAGGTTACAGAGGTGCCCGGGGCTACACAATCAGAAGTACTGGCGCAATTTGAAAAATGGGGATTTTCTGTCAATCCGCTTTCCCGGGTCTGCGCCAATATGGAAGAGGCCATTGATGCCTATCGCAAGATAGAAGAACTCCGGGCGTCGCTTGATTATGATATCGACGGCGTTGTTTTCAAGGTCAACCGGCTTGACTGGCAGGACCGGTTGGGCTTTGTCAGTCGCAGCCCGAGATGGGCAATCGCCCATAAGTTTCCGGCGGAAAGAGCGTCAACTGTTATTGAGGGTATTGAAATCCAGGTCGGACGGACCGGCGCCTTGACACCGGTTGCGCGCCTGCATCCAGTAACAGTGGGTGGGGTGGTCGTCTCCAATGCCACATTACATAACGAGGAAGAGATTGCGCGAAAAGATATCCGGATCGGCGATACTGTCCTGATCCAGAGAGCGGGCGATGTGATACCGCAAGTGGTGGAAGTCAATTTTGAAAAACGCCCCGAAGACAGTCAACCGTTCAAATTTCCAACCAAATGCCCAGTCTGCGGCAGTCATGCGGTCAAGGAAATCAATGAAACGACTGGCAAGGAAGATGTCGTCAGGCGCTGTACGGGAGGCCTTATCTGCCGCGCGCAGGCGGTTGAGAGGCTCAAGCATTTTGTCTCCCGCAATGCGCTGGATATTGACGGGCTTGGCGCGAAGTTGATTGAGGCATTTTATGAAGACGGACTTGTGCGCAGCCCGGCCGATATATTCACAATTGAAAAGCGTGATACTTCGCCTGGAAACCTTACACGGATCAAAAACCGTGAAGGATTTGGGGAGAAGGCGGCGAGTAATCTGTTTAAGGCGATCAATGACCGCCGCAATATTCCTCTTGATCGTTTCATCTATGCCCTTGGCATCCGTCATATCGGACAGGGCAATGCGCGGCTGCTTGCCCGGAATTATCTGACGTTTGAAAATTTACGCTCCAGTTTGAGCCAGTCGGGGGAGGCGGCGGGAACCGCCTATGCAGAGCTCCTGAATATCGACGGGATTGGTGCGGCGGTTGCTAACGCGATTGTCGAATTTTTCAATGAGGAAAAAAACCAACAGATGCTGGATGATCTGCTTGCGGAAATAACTATCACGGATTTCGAAGCGCCGACGCGGGATAGTTCGATCGCGGGGAAAACAGTTGTCTTTACCGGATCACTGGAACTGATGACGCGACAGGAAATGAAGGCGCGGGCGGAAGGGCTCGGCGCCAAGGTCAGCGGTTCAATTTCCGCGAAGACCGACTATCTTGTGGCTGGAGCGGGCGCCGGATCGAAACTCAAAAAGGCGACGGAATTTGGCGTGACAATTTTGAGCGAACAGGAATGGCTCGATCTTATCGGTCGGTAAGCTGCCTCTAGATAGCGTCTGTTGCCTGAACCAACCAGTCTTTCGCCGCGCCGGATAGTAAAGGCGCCAGTTTTTCCAGGACCGCAAGATGGTATCCATCCAGCCATTCGATTTCCTCAGCGTCAAGCAGGGATTTATCGACAAGATGTCGGTCGATAGGAGCGAAGGTCAGAGTTTCAAAACCATACATCACGCGTTCGGCACCGTCGAACGCCTTGATCTCTCGAACTGTTACAAGATTTTCGATGCGGATGCCGTAGGCGCCCGTTTTATAGTATCCAGGCTCATTGGAAATGATCATGCCGGGAACAAGCGCGACGGTGCTGGGAGCCTTCGAAATCCGCTGTGGGCCTTCATGAACAGAGAGATAACTACCAACGCCATGGCCGGTTCCGTGATCATAGTCGAGACCTGCTGCCCAGAGGGGCGCGCGCGCCAACGTATCCAGCTGGCTGCCGGTCGTGCCTTTCGGAAATAGGGCAGTCGCAAGAGCGATATGCCCTTTCAGCACCAAAGTGAACCGGTTACGCATTTCTGTACTGGGCTCGCCAATGGCGATGGTTCGCGTTATATCGGTTGTGCCGTCAAGATACTGGGCGCCGCTGTCGACAAGATAGAGCGACCCCGAAGTCAAGGCCCGGTTGGAAGTTTCCGTTGCACGGTAATGAACGATCGCGCCATTTGGGCCCGAGCCGGAAATGGTCGGGAAGCTGAGATCCTTGAAATTCTCTCCAACCTCGCGAAATTGCCGAAGTTGCGCCTCTGCTGTAAGCTCGTCGACGCGGCCGGACGCGGTGTTGTCCGCCAGCCAGTGCAGGAACTTGGCAACCGCCGCTCCGTCGCGGATATGCGCTTTTCGGGTGCCTTCTATTTCCACTGAGTTCTTGATTGCCTTGGGTAAGAGGCAGGGATCATCCGCGCGGCTTATTTTTACCCCCGCTTCGCTCAGCCGGTCGACAATCCATTGACTGGTAACCGCCGGATCGATCTGTACATGTTTGTCCTTTAGTTGAGCAAGTTCCGTCTCAAACTCGTCAGGATCAAAAAGCCGCACTGTATTGCCAAGATTTTCGCTGAGGCCGTCGGCCAACTTTTTCCTGTCCATGAACAGATCAACGGTTGCATCCTGATGCAAGATGGCAAAGCCAAGCGCGAACGGGGTGCAGGGTAAATCCGCTCCCCGGATATTCAGAAGCCAGGCGATGACGTCGGGCAGGGTATGGACGACAGCGTCTATATGCCTTTTTGCCAAACTTCCAGCAATGCGGGCCCGTTTGCTTGCAGAAGTTTCTCCTGAATATGTTTCCTCTTGCGGCTGGACGAGGGCAAGTGGCGGCGGAGGGCGGTTCTCCCAGACGATGTCAATCAGGTTTGTCTTTAACGCTTTCAGATTGACGCCGATATCAGCGGTCACCCGCTTCAGCGTCGACATATTGCTTTCCGTATGAAGCCAGGGATCGACAGCGAGCGTTTCGCCGGCGCCCATATTGTCGGCAAGCCAGGCACTCATCGGTTCTTCACTGACATGTCGCGGGTCAAAGAGCGAAACATCCACTTCGTTTCGCACCTGTAATGTGTAGCGCCCATCGACAAAGATCGCGGCCTTGTCTTTCAGGACTACCGCAACGCCCGCCGAGCCTGTAAATCCGGTCAGCCATTTAAGGCGCTCCGAGCAGGCAGGTGCCGCCTCGCCGTGAAACTCATCATTAAGCGGGACAATAAACCCATCGACCTTTTCGCGGGTCATTTCGGCGCGTAATGTCGCGAGACGTTTTTTGGAAGAGGAGGGATCGAGGACGATATGGCGGATTTCCTGCCTGTAAGTGTCCCTGATATCACTCATCTTCAGCAATTGGTCCGCATCGAGGCCTGGAAAAAACTGGCGCAAAGTTTTGTCTTCATCGGGCCGGGCGGGGGCGGCGGCGGCGGCACGCAAGATTTCCCTAACTTTATTCTGTTCCTGATCAGGCAGCAATCCGGCGGTTATATGGTCTAAATCAGTCGTTTCCATCATTTCTTCCTGAAATAAGGCAAATCCTCGAAAAACCGAGAGCTGTAAAGAAAATATGGCCTTTTTTTAGCATAAGCGCAATCCAAGCCATGCAATTTCTGCAACTCTCCAATTCGATCTTTGCGGGCAAAATTGTGATGTAAGTCATTGTTATTTAATGAATGCAGTGCAATATATCATCCATCAAGATTACTTGGTAAGGAGAGTAGAATGTTTGCTAGAAACGAGAAATATGGTCAGGCGCTGCATTTACAATACGGACCTGCATCGGGCGCAGGTTTGGATGATACGGCTGTGAACCGGCATTTCGGCGTAGCATCTCTTTTGCAATCATTGCGAAAGAGTATTTGCCTTACCAACCGTGAAAATGCCGTTGAAGTTGATCTGGAACATGGTCCTTTCGGCAAGGCCGTTGCAAGCGGTTTGGAGATAACTGGAGCCGCAGTGAACGAGAACAGTTTCAGCCCAAACTATATAAGAAACATACATTGAGTTTACGCCCATCGGGCGCATGGAAAACGAAGGAATGGTAAAATGATGAGTTACAGCAAAAAGGATATTGCCGCACTTGCTCTGATAGAGCCGGTAAAAGCAAACAACAATTATATTGATACAGATGCCCTGGTTCACCGGGCTCATGTATTGAGAAGCGAGTATTTCGCTGCGCAAGTGGCAGCTCTCTATGACAATACCGTCGGGAAATATCTTCGGCATCGTGACATTGAGGCGGCCAGGAATAGTCTTTATGCAATGTCCGACCGGGAATTGCATGATATTGGCATTACGCGGTCAGAGATTGACCGTGCTGTTGAGGGAAAAACGGAAATGGAAACAGTTAAAAAGTCGGGCTTTTGGAAATCCTTGGCGGGAAAATTCATCGAAGCTCAGAAGGCTCGTGCTGCCTATGTACATCTGATGGCAATGAATACACGTGAGCTGGCCGATATTGGTTTGACACGTGGCGAGATTGCTGCTGCCGTCAATGGTAACAAGAAAGCACTTGCCAACGACAATCTGGCACAGCCCAGCAACAACAACGATCACCGCCGTGCGGTCTGATCGTCTGCAGTCGGTCCATCTTCATCCCCCCATAATGCGGATGGACCGGCTGCTATCATTTGCCTTTTGGCGGGCGTCACCGGTCAAGAACAATCGCGCACCAGTTGCCAACTGAATAGCGGCGCTTCAGATTAAGACCTTGCAGCAAATAGCTGCTTCTCACCATAACTTCCTGTGATCCAAGTAGTCCGGACAAAACCAGTAGTCCGGCGGGGCTCAAGGCCGCGCTGATTTCAGGCGCCATTTTGACCAGCGGCCAGGCGAGGATATTCGCAACAATCAAATCAAACGGAGCCTTGCTTTTAAGGGAGCGGCTATTCAGACCTGCGGCGTGAATGGCGGTAACAAGTGGCAAAAGCCGGTTTTTTTTCGCGTTTTCAAGGGTTACGGCAACTGCTTCCGGATCGATATCGCTGGCGGTGACGGTGGTTCCCCAGGCTTTCGCAATGGCGAGGGCAAGCACCCCGGAACCGCAACCGAGGTCAAGCGGATTATTGAAGCTTCGGCTTTTTCGTAAATCATCGAGCGCAAGCAGGCAGCCGTAAGTCGTTTCATGCAATCCCGTACCGAAGGCGCGTCCCGCATCGATGATCAGATCATGCCGGGAAATAGCCGGATGACGCGGATCATGAGAGCCGTGGATGTAGAAACGCCCTACATCGACGGGCGGCAGCATTTTCTGGCTCTCGCTCACCCAGTCTTTTTGAACAAGCGGCGCGAGTTCAAACTTAAGACCCTCGGGCATTTTCTCAAGATGCCGGGCCGCTGGCTTGCTATCAAAGAGGATATCAAGACGCCACTGGGATCCGTCCGGTGCGGCCTCCTCTGTTGAAACCGTCAGGGATTCGTCCTCGAATATTGCGGCGATAGCGTCCGCCTCATTGAGGGGAAGGGTCAGCGTCAGCTGCCAAAGCTCGGGATCAGGCGACCTGGACAAAATTTTCCATCACTTTCTTTGTACCTGCTTTTTCGAACGCGATCTCCAGTTTCGGGCCGTCTTTGCGGGTAATCCGGCCGTAGCCGAATTTCTGGTGAAATATCCGGCTGCCGACTTTGAGGCCGCTGTCGTCTACAGATTTTGCGACCGGTTTGGTACTGTTATCGACCAGACGTTGATTGGCTGCGGCGCGCTTTTCGAGAATATTCGTCAAGTGCGAACTCTCGGGCGTCCGCCAACTGACAGAGGAAGAGGTATCACTTAGACGCGATGTGTTATAGATGCCCTGGACGGACTGATCCGCAATATGTTCGCGCGGAAGCTCCTCAACGAAGCGGCTGGGCAGGGCGGACTGCCATTGACCATGAATACGGCGGTTGCTGGCATGGCTGATGTAGCAGCGGCGTTTCGCGCGGGTAATCCCGACGTAGGCGAGACGTCGTTCCTCCTCAAGCGCCTTGAGACCGTTCTCATCCAAAGCCCGCTGGTGCGGAAACAGTCCTTCTTCCCAGCCGGGCAGGAAAACAACGTCATATTCGAGGCCCTTGGCGGCATGCAGGGTCATCAGGCTGATCATGTCGCTGCTGTTGTCTGCGTTATTTTCCATCACCAGCGAGACATGCTCCAGAAACTGGCCAAGGCTTTCATACTCGCCAATGGCCGGAACCAGCTCCTTCAGGTTCTCGCGCTTTCCTTCCGCTTCCGGCGACGTATCCTGCCGCCACATATCGTAATAACCGCTTTCCTCCAATACGGCTTCAACCAGCTCGTCCGGCGGGATCAGGTCCTTCTGCGCCCGCCAGTCATCGAAACAGGCCATAAGGTTTTTCAGGGCGGCATGGGGTTTGCCTTTAAACAAATTCTGCTCGACAGCGAATTTGGATGCACGGGATAGCGATAGGTTTTCGCTACGGCCAATTTCGCGGAGCTTTTCGAGCGCTTTGTCCCCGAGTCCCCGCTTTGGCAGGTTATAAATCCGTTCAAAGGCGAGGTCGTCTTCGGGCTGGTTGATTACCCGCAAATAGGCCAGCACATCGCGGATTTCCCGGCGCTCATAAAAGCGCAGACCGCCGATTACCCGGTATTTGATTCCCATGCTCAAAAAACATTCTTCAAAGTCTCGGGTCTGGAAGCTGGCGCGCACGAGAATGGCCATGTCTTTCAGGCTTTTGCCCTTGCGTTCCAGGGTTTCAATTTCCCCGGCGATCCAGCGCGCCTCATTCCCGCCGTCCCAGAGGCCATTGACAATCACTTTTTCACCGTCATTCCCCTCGGTAAAAAGGGTTTTGCCAAGGCGGCCTTCATTGCGGGCGATCAGACCGGACGCTGTGCCAAGGATATGAGACGTTGAACGGTAGTTACGTTCAAGACGGATTACCCGTGCGCCGGGGAAGTCTTCCTCGAATTTCAGGATATTGCCGACTTCGGCGCCGCGCCAGCCATAGATCGACTGGTCGTCATCGCCGACACAACAGATATTTTTATGTTTCTGCGCGAGCAGCCTCAGCAGCAAATATTGCGCGACGTTGGTATCCTGGTACTCATCGACCAGAATATATTTAAAGCGGTTCTGATACAGAGTGAGAATATCGGGGTTCTTTTGAAACAGCGTCAGCACATGCAACAAGAGATCCCCAAAATCGCAGGCATTCTGCGCTGCAAGTCGGGTCTGATAGAGCGCGTAAAGTTCCGCCGCCTTACCGTGAGCAAAATCGGAACTGTCATGATTTTTAACCTGGTCAGGGCGTAACCCCTTGTCTTTCCAGCGATCGATGACGGCCGCGAGACCTCGCGGCGGCCATTTTTTCTGGTCAATTCCCCGCTCCGTCATGATCTGTTTCAGCAGACGAAGCTGGTCGTCAGTATCCAGAATGGTGAAATTCCGGTCGAGACCGATAAGCTCCGCATGGCGGCGCAGCAGCCAGACGCCAATGGCGTGAAAGGTGCCGAGCTTGATCTCAATCGCCTTGGGACCGACAATATTGGCGGTTCGCTCCTGCATTTCAGCGGCCGCCTTGTTGGTGAAGGTAACGGCCAGAATCTCCCAGGGACGGACATCCCGAAGATTGAGAATATGGGCTAGGCGGGTGATTAGCACACGTGTCTTGCCAGTGCCGGCTCCGGCGAGCACAAGAACCGGCCCATCGAGCGCCTCGACGGCTGCCAGTTGTCCTTCGTTCAACCCATCAAGGTAAGATAAATCCTGCGCGTTTGCGCGCGCGCCTGTCGCTTCAAAACTGCCTATGTCGAAACTATTTTCCATTCGCTAATGATATAGCCCAGCGGGCGCAAACAGGCTACCGCAGATGTTAATTTTCTAACGGAAAACTTTGTCGCGCGTGTCGTCCTGGGCGGACAGCAAGGCGGCATTATACACATGCAGCAGGTCCTTATGATGAAGGATGCCAATGAGCCGCCGGTCTCCCGCCCGGTTAATGACGGGGACATGGTCAATACCGGCTTTCTCAATGATCTCAACGGCCGACTTCAAGCTGGTGTCGGGAAACAGGACCGGGCTGTTTTCATGGACAAGATCGAAGGCCGTGACATTTTCCTGCGGTTCATCGCCAAAAAGGCCGGTCTTGAGGTCGCTATAGTCGATGCGGCCTATAAATTCATGGGTTTCGGGCTCCACCACAACGAACTTGTCGTGATTTGTGTTACTGACAATTTTCCTCAGTTCCTTCATCGTTGTATGCTTGGGAACCTCAATAAACTCCCGGTCCATAATCCCGCGCACCTGCCTGAAGCTGAGCGCGCGGAGCGCCCGGCTTTCATTAACGTCGACGTTGCGGTTCAATAGCTGGGTTTGCCAGATACTGCGGCCGAAAACATGCTTGGTAATGAGCGTTGCCACGGAGACAGCGACCATCACCGCAATCGATATTTTATAGTCGCCAGTCAGTTCAAATACGATGAGAATAGTGGAAATAGGAGCGCCGAGGACGGAGGCGGCCACCGCGGACATACCGATAATTGCGTAAAGGCCGTGGCTTGCCGCCATTTGCGGGAACACCGACGCAGCGATGAGGCCAAATGCCCCGCCGGTCATGGCACCGATAAAGAGGGCGGGCGAAAAAAAGCCGCCGCCAAACCTCGAACCGAAAGTTACGCTAACGGCGATTGTCTTGATGACAATCAGCGCCAGTAAAAGAAGGAGTGGGTAGTTGCCCTTGAGGGCGGCGTCGGTTGCCTCGTAGCCGACGCCAATGACTTGTGGAAAAACGATGGCGATGGCGCCAAGGACAAGCCCACCAGCCGCAGGCCGCAAAACCTCCGGAATATGAAAGCGGTCGATGGTTGTTTCCGCGAATGTGATGCTCCAGATAAAGATCAATGAGACGAGTGCCGCGACCGCGCCGAGTATCGCAATCGCAGGAAATTCCCAGAGCGAGACAATCTGGTAATGGGGAATGACAAAGGCCGGGAAATCGCCGACATAAACGCGGCTGATCACAGTCCCGATGACTGACGCAATGACGATGGGCGCGAAGGCCTGCGTTGCCAGCGAGCCAACCACCACCTCAAGGGCGAAGAACATGCCGGCGATAGGGGCGTTGAAGGAAGCGGCGACGCCTGACGACACACCGCAGGCAATCAGTGTCAGGTAATATTTGGACGGAAGCCTGAGCCGCTGGCCCAGCTGGCTGGCGATGAGCGCGCAGAAATGGACGACAGGACCTTCCCGGCCGCTGGACCCACCGGAGCCAAGCGTGAGTGCGCTGACAAAAAAGGCGCCGAGGCCGGATAGCAATTTCATTTTGCCGCGATTGACAATCACCGCCTCCATGACGTCAGCGACGCCCTGGGCGCGCTGGCCAGGCATAATGAATTTCCAGAACAGACCAATGATCAGTCCGCCGACAACAGGAGCCGCCAGTATTTGCCACCAAGGCAATTCTGAGGCTTTGGAGACGACGTCATTGCTGCCGAAGCCGTAAAATAGAAGCTGTATTTCACTGATGGCAATCCGAAAACCGACAGCGCCATATCCGGCAAGAAGCCCGATAGCAATGGCGCAGGCCATCAGTTTGACCGGCGTGCTGCTTGTCGCGGTAAGGATGGGATTAAGAATTTTGTCCCCGGTCCGGGAGTTTTCAAAGGCGGCCATAGTCAGCCATGCGGCCAGTACACTTGATACAAATCGGACAGTTATTTGCCCTAGCCTTCAGATGTACCCCTATTGTTTTAACGTTTCAATAATTTCAAGGCTTTTGTTATTAATTAACCGAGAATGCGAATTATTGTGAGAGATATTCACGGGCCCAGCCAAGAGTTGCCGTTGTCGTCGTTGACGGCTTGTATTCGCAGCCGATCCAGCCATCATACCCTTCAGTTTCCAGCATATCAAAAATATAGGGATAGTTGATCTCACCGTTATTGGGCTCACATCGCATCGGGGCATTGGCGATCTGGATATGGGCGACGAGGGGGGCGACCCTCCTGTATTGAGTACAGATATCGCCATCGGTTCTTTGCACGTGATAGATATCAAACTGAAGTTTGAGATTGGGATTGCCGATCTCTTCGATCAGCCGCGCCGCCATAGTCACATTTTCAAGGAAATAACCGGGCATGTCCTTGCTGTTGATTGGCTCAATCGTTGCCGCTATCCCACATTTTTCGCATTCCTGAGCGGTCAGCCTAAGATTTTCCCTGTAAATATCCATCTGGGCTTCATAGGGCATCATTTCATCCCTTAGGCCAGCCATGACATGCAGCCTTTTGCAGTCAAGCGCCTTTGCGTATGCCAAGGCTTGGTCCAGACTCGCTCGAAAATCAGCTTCCCGTCCCTTGAGGCTGGCAATGCCGCGCTCACCTGTAGCGAAATCGCCCGGCCAAAGATTGAAAAGAACCTGCGTCAGGCCATTTTCATCAAGGCGTTTTTTGAGCTCTTTCACCTCCCAGTCATAGGGGAAAAGATATTCCACACCGCGAAAACCGTCTTTGGCGGCCGCCTGAAAGCGATCGAGAAAGGGAATTTCAGAATAGAGAAAGCTCAGGTTTGCGGCAAATTTAAGGGTCAATGGCATTACTTTCCGGACCGGGTTTCTTCGACAATCGGCTTGACGAAGGAGGGGGCCTGATCCCAGGGAAAGAGGATCCAGGTGTCCTGACTGACCTCCGTGATAAAGGTATCGACCTGATCAAGGCCCTTTGGTTTTGCGTAAATTGTCGCAAAATGCGCGTTCGGCACCATCATGCGGACATGGCGGGCCGTGATGCCGCTATCCACCAGATCGTCGATAATCACCCATCCATCGCCACCGTTCGGCAGGTCCAATCCCTTAATGAGATTGACTTCTCCAACCGACTTGTCATCATGGTAGGCTGCAATGCAAACCGTTTCGATATTGCGGATGTCGAGCTCGCGTGCAACGATGGCCGCCGGTACCAGCCCACCGCGGGTCACGGCGATGACTCCCTTAAACGGTGCTTTTTCCATTAGCCGCCAGGCGAGCGCCCGGCCGTTGCGATGCAGTTCCTCCCAGGAAACAGGAAAGAATTTTGTGTATCCTGCGCTTGCCACCATGATTATATGCCCTCTTCTTAACTGATTGGCAAAAGTTGTAAACTGCCTCCAATGAGAATTAAAGCCCCGTTTTTAGGAGGTGGCCGCAGTCCAGGACTTCTAACCGGTTTCGATTTAGGGTAGAGTTTCCTTCATGGCATCGAAACCACCGACAGCAGCGCAACTCAAATATCTCCGGCTTGGCCGCTATCAGCCGGGCGGAAAGCTCCCCTTGTTTGATCCTAATGGCCAACAGATCAGCAAGACCATCATTAAAAGCTGCCTCGTCAAGGGATGGGTCCGCACCTGGTTCGACAATCCGATCAAGCCGGACTGGCTCGTCTGCAAGCTGACTGAAGATGGCATCCGGATGATTGATAAATACTCTGACCGCCATTGACGGCATCAGATAACTTGTGACGGCGCTCGCAAAGGTTTCAATTTTCTCGCTCAAGATGCTTTTGGATTTCAGCGTTTAATGACAAACTCCACTATTCCGATTTTCAGTAGATGAGGCAGGAAAATGACAGGGACCCTCGGCGAACTCATTCTTGCGGCGTTGGCCTTTCTATTCATTCACATTATTCCGTCCAGCTTTTTGCGGGAACGGTTGGTGTCGAGGATCGGCGAGAAAGGGTATCTTGCCGGGTTCAGCCTATTGTCACTCACCGTTCTTGTCTGGCTTGTCTTCGCTTTTCGCTCGGCTCCTGTAGGAGAAATGTTATGGGATGCCGGAAATGCGGGGCGCTACCTTGCC
Source organism: Sneathiella sp. (assembly GCA_021741195.1). Classification (GTDB taxonomy): domain Bacteria; phylum Pseudomonadota; class Alphaproteobacteria; order Sneathiellales; family Sneathiellaceae; genus Sneathiella. The sequence goes on from JAIOYL010000007.1 coordinate 19,118, forward strand.
ATGCTGTTGATGCTGGTTGCATTGATCCTGTTCGTCAGCGCCAACACCAGCCCGAACCCGACGGCCGTTGGCGCTGGAAAGCTGGTGGAGCGCGAAAGTGCCTATAGCGGAGTCAACACTATAACCCGCCATCCACTGATGTGGAGCATAACGCTCTGGTCGATCGCTCATATCATCAATAACGGGGAAATCTCGGCGGTTGTATTCTTTGGCGCGTTCGGTATCCTCGCTTTTTCAGGCACATTTCTGATAGACGCGAAGAAGGCACGCCAGTTGAAGAATGGATGGGGCGCTTACAAGGCCCGTACCTCCAACATCCCCTTTGCCGCAATCCTGGAGGGCCGTGCAAAACTCTCGATCAAACCACTCTGGTGGCGGATATTGCTCGGGATCGCGTTGTATGCGGTGTTATTTCATTTTCACGCCTTTGTCTTCGGCGTTTCGCCCAACCCGATATAGGCCGGGTGAGGGCGCTATTCAGAATATAGCGCAGGTCGTGTTGCCGGTTGCGTAGAGCTTGCCGTCCTCACCAAGGATACGCGCTTCCGATGTGGCAATTTTGCGGCCTTTATGGACAACTTCGGCTGTGACGGTCACGGTCCCCATGCCCGGCATCATCGCCCGGAGATATTTCACGTTAAGATCGACAGTCGTGTAGCGCTCACCGGGCTCCAAGACAGTATGGATCGAGCAGCCGAGCGCGGAATCAAGCAGCGTCGCCGCATAGCCACCGTGAACAGTACCGAGTGGGTTGAGGTGCTTTTCGCCCGGTATCCCTTTAAATACGGCCTTTCCGTGAGAAATGTCCGCAAGGTCGAAGTCGAGCGTCCGGGCAATAGGAGGCGGGGTTCCGCCATCAATGAAGGCTTGCATCTGCTGCAGTCCGGTCATTTCTTTCCGGGCTTCCTCAAGTTCCCTTTTTCTGGTTACCGCATTCATTGTCAGGCATCCCTTCTCTTGCTGGTAGTGACCAATAAGATAAGAATTTGTATTGGAACAAAAATATGCTAAATTTGCATATACTCTATACATAAATGAATAGACAAAAATGTCCTGGGATCATTATCGATACTTCCTGGCGGTCGCAGAAACGGGAACCTTGTCCGCGGCAGCCCGTCAGCTATCGGTGTCGCAGCCGACAGTCGGGCGCCAGATTACGGAGCTTGAAAAAGAACTTAAAACCCGGCTGTTCGAGCGGGCTTCGCACGGCTACTTGCTGACGCCCGCGGGGCAACAGATCAGGGAGACGATCGAAAAAGTCGCCGTCAATCTTCTGGATGCGGAACAGCAAATCCGGGGAATGGACATGTCCCTCTCCGGCCTGATCCGGTTTTCGGCGACGGAAGGGTTCGGCAGTTACTGGCTGACCCCGAAGCTTGCCGAGTTTCAGGAACGCCATCCCAATATCCAGTTTGAATTGATGCTCAATATCTCCGTCGTTGACTTGCGCCGCCGTGAGGCGGATATGGCGCTTCGCCTCGCCAATCCGAAAGTCTCAGACCTGATCGGCCGTCAGGTGGGCCGCGCCGGGTTTGGTTTATACGGCGCGCATTCCTATCTTGAGAAAAAGGGAACGCCCGCCACTTTGGTAGACCTAGCCCATCATGATTTTATTGGTTGGCAGGAAGGGCCGGACAATTTCATCCTGTCGGCGGCATTGGAAAAAATGACAACTCCGGCGCAGATCAAGTTCCGCTGCAACACGGTCGCCGCGCAGATCGCCGCCGTTTCAAGCGGGATGGGGCTATTTCTTGCACCGCATTATCTGGTGCCGCGCGACGGCAGGTTTATCCGCCTGCTCCCCACGGAGATTGACCAGAAGGTCGACATGTGGTTGCTTACCCATCGTGATCTGGTCAATGTGAGACGGATCAGGGCGCTTCTCGATTTTCTCTATGAAAAATTCCAGAGCGACCGGCAGATGTTTCTGGGTGGCGACCAGTAATTTTAGGTCGCGAAATAGGCAACCAAAAGAAAGATGCCGGCAGCAAGCAGGGCGGCGCAGGGCACCGTAATGATCCAGGCTGCGACGATCGTCATCAGCTGAGAACGGCGAACGAGCTTCTTCCGGCGGTTGTTGGATATCTCTTCTTCTGTCACGGGTAGATTGCTCTCGGGATGAATTTTTTCCGCCCGTAAGTTGGCGCGGAGCAGTCTTGCACGGCGTTCCGTATCCCATTCCCGAAAGAATCCGACGCCGAAAACGGCGCCAACGGCGATATGAGTTGAGCTGACGGGCAATCCAAATGCAGAAGCGATCAGCACGGTTATTCCAGCCGAGAGCGCCACACAATATGCGCGCATTGGGTTCATCTTCGTGATTTGCTCGCCGACCGCGCGGATCAGTTTCGGTCCGAACAGGAATAGGCCGGCACTCAAACCTGCGGCGCCGATCAGCATGACCCAAAGCGGGATGCCGACTTTGGCGCCGATCGCGCCGGTCGTGGACGTGCTGACGATTGCGGCGAGCGGGCCAACCGCGTTGGCGACGTCATTGGCGCCATGGGCGAAGGACAGAAGCGCCGCGGAACAGATAAGCGGGATCGTGAAGAGGGCGCGCACCGACTTGTTCCGGTTTTCCATTCCTCGCGCTGCCCTATTGATCATCGGCCTCACCGCCGCGAAAGTCAGGGCGAAGAAGGCGACGGACAGAATAAACACGGTTATCGGGTCGGCCTTCCAGATTTTCTTGAATCCCTTCGTAACGAGGTAGGCTGAGAAAACACCGGCCATTATAGCGACCAATAGGGGAACCCATCGCCGCGCTGCGGCGACCTTATCTTTCTTGTAAATAATGTTGTATTTGATGAAGGCGAGAAAAATTGCCGCAATACCGCCTCCCATAATGGGCGAAATAACCCAGCTTGCGGCGATGGCGCTCATAGTATCCCAGTTGACGACGGCAAAGCCTTCCGCTGCGATCCCGGCGCCCATTACGCCGCCGACAACGGCATGAGTTGTCGAAACAGGCGCACCGACCCAGGTGGCGACATTAACCCAGAGTGCCGCAGCAAATAACGCGGACATCATGGCCCATATAAATATTTCACTACTCTGCATCAATGCTGGATTGATAATTCCTTTCTGGATGGTATTGACGACATCGCCGCCGGCAAGGATGGCACCTGCCGCCTCAAAAATGGCAGCGATAACAAGCGCGCCGAGCATTGTAAGCGCTCTCGATCCAACCGCCGGACCGACATTGTTCGCCACGTCATTGGCCCCGATATTAAGAGCCATATATCCGCCGATAATAGCTGCAATGATGATCAGCGTAGAATGCTCGCCGGTCGTCGTCACGCTTGCAGAGAAGGCCCATACGATGAGCAAAAACAGGACTGCCAATGCCAGGGGTTTATAGCTTCCGCTCGACTGCGACGCCTGGAACCCGATTTTCTCGATGCGATCCAGATCCTTATCGAGAGTTTCCTTTACCATGCCGTCACCATGCTCGCTTTTGATACCTGAAACAAAACTGTCATATAACTGTCATACTTTCTAATCTACGCGGTGGTGGAAGAAAAGGACATTTCCGGGAGATCGCGAACGGAGAGGCCGTTTCCCTTCTTTTAATTTCCCGGCAGCTTGTGATAGGGTTTTGCCCAAGCGCGATCAAACTTCCTTCAGAAGGACAAGAAGAATGAAAATACTCCCGGAGTTGAAAAGCCTGCATGCAGAAATGACGGAATGGCGTCATCGTATCCACAAACATCCGGAAACGGCATTTGAAGAATATCAGACCTCCGATTTCGTTGCGGAAAAGCTCGAAAGCTTTGGCATTGAGGTTCACCGGGGTCTTGGCAAGACGGGCGTTGTCGGGACATTGACGCAAGGCAGTGGCAACCGGGCGATTGGTCTGCGGGCCGATATGGATGCGCTGGACTTGCAGGAACTGAATGAGTTTGAGCATCGCTCCCAAGTGGATGGCAAAATGCATGGCTGTGGCCATGACGGCCATACGGTGATGCTGCTCGGTGCCGCAAAACATCTCGCGGCAACGAAAAATTTTGACGGAACCGTACGTTTTATCTTCCAGCCAGCCGAGGAAAATCTGGCTGGCGGACGGGTCATGATCAGTGATGGATTGTTTGAAAAATTCCCCGTGGATAGTGTTTACGGAATGCATAATATGCCGGGCCATGAAGTCGGGACTTTCGCGGTACGCAAAGGGCCAATCATGGCGTCGGCAGACTTTTTTGAAGCGCGCATTATCGGTAACGGCGGTCATGGCGCGTTCCCGCATCAGACTACGGATCCGATTGTTATTTCAGCCGAGATCATTCAGGCTTGGCAGAATATTGTCAGCCGTAATGTCGATCCGCTGCAATCCGCCGTAGTGACGGTTGCGCAAATTCATGGTGGGCATACCGGAAATGTAATCCCCGAAGAGGTGGTGATGAGCGGTACCACACGGGCTTTTGATCCCAAAGTCCAGGACATGATCGAGCGCAGGATGCGGCAGATCGCCGTCGGCGTCGCCGAGGCTCATGGCGCAAAAGCCGAATTTACTTATGATCGCCGTTATGCGCCGACCATCAATACGGCCGATGAAACGGATGAAGCGATCGCGGCCGCTATCGACCTGGTAGGCGACGCGGGGATCGATACGGATGTTACGCCGGTGATGGGCGCCGAGGATTTTTCCTGGATGCTGAAAGAGCGCCCGGGCTGTTATATCATGATAGCCAATGGAGCGGGCGAGGGGAGCTGCCATATCCATAACCCCAACTACGACTTCAACGATGAAATCCTCCCACTCGGAGCAAATTACTGGGTTCAACTGACGGAAAGGATTCTGGCGCGGGAAGGCGCTTAAACGGCAGTGACGGCAAATTTGGGACGATTCCGGCCATTTTTTCGTGATGCCGGTTACAAAATGGCGGAAAACATAGTGGTATTAATCGTTTCCGAGGATCACATTAGTTACGATATTCGTTCTCAACGTTGGGAGTGATGTGACCTTAAATGAGTATGCGTGTGAAATTTTGGGGGGTTCGTGGTTCGATAGCGACCCCTTCGGCTGATCATATGAAATACGGCGGGAATACTTCCTGCGTGGAAGTTGTCGTCAATGACCGCATCATTATTCTGGATGCGGGAACGGGAGTGCGGTTGCTAGGCGAATGTCTGATGCGACGGAATATAAAGGATTACCTGTTCCTGCAATCCCACACCCACTGGGATCATATCAACGGTTTCCCCTTCTTTAGCCCGATTTACCGGGACGACGTCAATATCAAGGTCATGGCGGGCCACTTAAGCGAAATTGGCGGCATCAAAAAGGTTCTGTCTTCGCAGATGTGCCAGCCGACATTCCCGGTCCCGTTTGGCGAACTTGCCGCCAGTTTGAGTTTTGTCGATTTCAAGGCTGGTTCCTCTTTTTCTCTCGGAGACGGAATTTTCGTGCGAACGGCGCCTATGAAGCATCCGGACGGCGGAACCGGCTACCGGATTGAGGTCGAGGGAAAATCCCTCTGCTATGTGACGGATACGGAGCATGTGATCGGACGTCCGGATCAGGATATTCTGAAACTTATCGAAGGGGCTGATCTGGTTATCTATGATTCAACCTACACCGATGAAGAATATCCGAAATTCAAAGGATGGGGGCATTCCACCTGGCAGGAAGGTATCCGGTTATGCACAGCCGCCGGGGTAGGACAGCTGGCAATTTTCCATCATGATCCTTCCCATGATGACGCCTTCATGGATAAAGTGGAGAAAGAAGCGCGCAAGGTCTGGCCCAATGCCTTTGTTGCCCGAGAAGGCATGACCGTAGAAGTTGCAAAAGAAGAACGTCCCCATAAGGTTTCTCTCGCGTTGTAATTATAGGAGCCTTAAAGGCTTGAAGTGACGTCAATAAAGGAAGTGATGAGGCGGGAATGCCGCACTTCTGAATGACATATCAAATAGGTCGCTTCCTTCAGTTTTTTGTCCTCTATATCGACCCGGTGGATGCGCCTGTCCCAAAGGGTTTCCTGTTCGGTAAAATAGGAGACGCCGAGGTTGTTAGCGACAGCTTCCCGGCTGATTTCCCTGCTTTCGAACCTCAGGGCCTGATCTTCCTTATAGGGGATGTTATGTGACCAGTGACCTGGTTCCCCTCCCATTGTTTCCTTGTCAAAGGGAAAAATTATTGTGAGATCCCTAGTTTCCCGCAACGGGGCAGATTTCCGGGTTGACCAAGGGTGCTTAGTGGAAACGGCAAGTTTTAAAGGGGCTTCATGTATTTTCAGGCTGAACAGATTTTTGTCCGTCGGGGGAGTTTGATGGATCGCTATATCCGCCCGAAAATCAAGCATTTCCTCTTCAATTTTCTGTGGATTGATGGTCATAAAAGAAAGCCGGATCGCTGGATATTTTTCGTGAAACGCTGATACCAGGGGAAGGGAATGTAACGATGAGGTCGAGGCAATTTTTAACTGACCTACCTCCAGTGTATCAAGTGAAGAAAGAAGGGTATGAGCTTCTTCTTCAAGGCTGAATATTCTTTTTGACAAATTGAGGAGCATCATGCCTGAAGGCGTGATCTCTGTTTTGCGCCCCCGTCTTGTAAATAATTTGGTATTGTAGCTTTGTTCGAGTGCTTGAACCTGCAACGTTACAGCCGGCTGGGTGAGTCCCAGTTTTTTTGCTGCGGCTGAAAATCCGCCAGCTTTGGCAACAGCATGAAACGCTTTTAATTGTGCATGGTTCATTTTCGCTTTGGTCCGGTCTAGGTCATGGTGCGATATTACGCATCTGGATCCCGTTATTGGCGTATTATATTAATATAATTAACGCATAAGTTATGTTCAGGCGCCTGTCAATTGAAAATATTAAATTTAATACCCTAATAGGTCGTATTCAAACTGATTTTCTTGTTATTATTTTTAATCGGGCAGGGCTGGATTTCTCGTCTATGATGTGCGCTCATTTGATATATATTTATTCTAAGCAATATCGGCATCGATATTACAACAATAATAATAGGAATATTTGTGGATATAACACTTCATCTTGTGCGGCACGGAGAGGCAGCGGGTTCCTGGGACAGTTCTGTTGACCCCGGCTTGAGTGGCGTTGGTCGATTGCAAGCCCAGGAAATGGCTCGCCGTCTCAATCAGAAAGTCAAACCTGTTAATCTTTTTAGCAGTCCGCTTAACAGAACAAAGGAAACGGCACAGCCGCTTGCCGATATCTGGCAGCGTGAGATGGTGATCGCTCCGAATCTGATTGAGATACCCTCGGCAGGAGTTGATTTCGGGGATCGCCGTAAATGGCTCACAGAGGTTTTGCAGGGGACATGGACAGGCCAGTCGGCCCACTTGCAGGGCTGGCGGTCAAATATTCTGGATTTTGTAAAAAAACAGGCGAGCGATGCTGTTTTCGTAACCCATTTTGTGGTCATCAATGCCATTGTTGGTGCAATTGAGGAAAGCGATAAAGTAGTTGTTTTTCATCCCGACAATTGTTCTGTAACGAAGATCCGGCTCTCTGAGGGACGCATGAGTCTGATTGAAAAAGGAACGGAAGCTGTTACAGTTGTAAAGTAACTGCTTTGGACGGTTGTCGTTTTTTAAATAATACTGCTTTGAATGATATGGAATTTGAGCCTGGTATGATTAACCCCAAGTCGCAGAAACCTGCAAAAGACGACAGCTATTCTGTTGACGACTATCAGGTTGAAGCGCAGATCGGCCATTTGCTGCGCCGGGCGCATCAGCGGGCCAGCGCCATATTCCAATCCCATGTTGGTCATGCGCAGATTACTCCAACGCAACTTGCGGCTCTTGCCAAGCTGAAGGACGAAGGCGAACTATCGCAGAATCACCTTGGCCGCCTGACGGCAATGGATCCGGCGACTATCCAGGGCGTGACCCGGCGTCTGATCGACCGCGGGCTTGTTCAGGCACGGTCTGATCAGACGGATCGGCGGAGAATGCTTCTCAGTCTGACCGGCGCGGGAAGAGCGCTTATCGACAGACTTATTCCTCATGCTTTCGACGTTTCCTCGGATACGCTCGATCCCTTGACTCCAGAAGAGCAGGAACTGATTGTCAAATTACTGCAAAAGCTCAGCTAATTTGACAATAGGAATCAATTGTCGGGCTTGACTCCTGAAGTCGAAAAAAATAGAACAAAACATGAACTAATAGCTCTTCTCGTGCTATAACTAATTTGTTGTGCAACCAGTTCTTTAAACACGGCCGGGGTCTGTCATGAATTCATATACGGCAAAAGCGGCATTCCAGAAGTTGCGGGAGGATGTTCGAAAGCTCGAGCGGCAACCGAGCGGGTCAGGTGCCGGGGACATGATGGCTTTCGACTGTCCTGAAATAGACGTGGCGCTGCCATGGGGCGCCTTGCCAAGGGGGGGGCTGCACGAGGTGGCGGTGCCACCCGAATCGCCGAGCTCCATGTTTGCCTCCGCAGCGGGTTTTGCCGCGGCCCTTTTGGGGCGGGCGAGTGCGCCTTTCGGAATGTCGGTCTGGTGCCAGAACAGGCGCCGGGCCCAGAAATATGGCCAGATTTACGGTCCCGGACTGGCAGCTTACGGCCTTGATCCGAACCGCTTGCTGATTGTGAATGCAGAAAGCGATGCCGAAACCTTCTGGGTGATGGAGGAATGTTTGAAGTCGGCCGCCATCCGGGCGGTACTGGGAGAAGTGGGAGAGCTTGATCTGACTTCCAGCCGGCGGTTGCAGTTGGCGGCAGAAAAATTCGGCTGTCCGGCGCTGCTATTGCGCCCGCAGGAAAAAGCGCCCGGCAATAATGCGGCGCTGACCCGCTGGCATATCCGGCCGGGCGTCACGGCTCCAGGTTCGGAAAAAGATGACAGCGGACAGACAGTCGGATGGCGTGCGACGCTGTGGCGGTGCCGGGGCGGCGCGTCTGGAGAATGGGAGATTTTATGGAAGAATGAAGCGTTTTGTTGCCATATGGCTGGTGCGATGGCCGATTGATTGTCGGCGGCAGCAGACCCCCGGCAGGGAGGCTCCCTTCGCCCTTACCTCTGAGATGAGTGGCGGGGTGCGGCTTTATGCCGTGAATGATGTTGCAGCGGCGCTCGGGCTTGGATATGGCATGACCCTTGCCAACGCGCGGGCAATGGTTCCGGAGCTTGTCGTAACCCAGGGCACACCAGAAAAGGATGCCGAAAGATTGCTTGCGCTTGCCGACTGGTGCGGCCGCTTCAGCCCTTGGTGCGCGCTCGATGGGGGAGACGGTATCCGGCTCGAGAGTACCGGCGTTGCCCATCTTTTCGGCGGGGAGGAAAGAATGCTGGCCCTGATGGCGGGAGAGTTCAAAAAAATGCGGATAACTGCCCGGTTTGGTCTCGCCGACACGCCCGCCGTTGCTTGGGCAGCCGCCAGATTTTCCGGGCAGGCAGTCACCCTTGTTGCGCCGGGAGAAGGACCGGCGTTTATGGAGGCCTTTCCAGTCAGCGCCTTGCGATTGGAGGGGAAGGTTGTTACTGGGCTCGAAAAAATCGGTCTTCGCAAGATATCCGATTTATACGCAGTGCCGCGCGCGCCCCTGGAACTGCGTTTTGGGCGACAGGTCATAACACGGCTTGATCAGGTGACCGGCCGGGGGGCGGAGCCGATTTCGCCCTTGCGGCCCGCCGCCCTTTTCCGAACAAGGCTTTCCTGGCCTGATCCCATTGGATTGATGAGCGATATAGAGATCGCTGCAGACCGGCTGGCGACAGAATTATGCCGTCAGCTTGAAAAGCACTCAAAGGGGGCGCGTAAATTGGAGTTGGCGCTCTACCGTGCAGATGGGGAGGTGGAGCGGATCACCTTTGGCACCAGCGTGCCGAGCCAGGATCCGAAACATATGATCCGGCTGATGGCCGAGAGGCTGCCCGATCTTGATATCGGCTTTGGGGTTGATGTGATGATTTTCTCCGCCCTTGAGACAGCGCCCTATCGCGGGCAACAAACCGGGTTCGCGACAATGCAGGCCACGCCCGGACCGGCATCCGGAGCGGGAGAAGAAAAAAAACAGTCACTTTCGCAATTGGTCGATCGTCTGGAAAGCCGGATTGGCGCGCCGCATGTTCTGCGCCTGATCCCGTTTGAGAGCCATGATCCGGCCCGCGCCTTTACGGTGGTTCCCGCCATGGCGCCGCCCTCCACTATCTCCTGGCCCGCCCGGCAGCCGCGCCCCATCCGCTTGTTACCAGTGCCCGAGCGCATGAAAATGATTTTCGATGGATCTCGGGCGACGAATTATGCCTGGCGGCAGGAGACGGGAGCTGTCGCCGCCCTCGATGGGCCGGAGCGGTTGTCGCCCGAGTGGTGGCGGCTGGCGCTCGAGACCCGCGATTATTTCCGCCTGCAGGCAGCGACAGGCCAGCGCTTCTGGGTCTTTACCTCCGCACCGGTCAGGGAAAAGACACCGGCGCAGGATCAGGAATGGTATATGCATGGCTTCTTCGCGTAAAAAAGACTGCCCGCCCGCCTATGCGGAGCTGCAGGTCACAACCAATTTCACCTTTCTGGAAGGGGCGAGCCATCCGGGCGAGATGGTGCTCGCGGCGGCGGCGAAGGGTTTGTCGGCGCTCGCCATTACCGACCGTAACAGCCTCGCTGGAATCGTTAGGGCCCATAGCGCCGCGAAAGATGCCAATATTCAGTTGATCATTGGTGTCCGGCTGGACTTCATGGATGGCCGAAGCCTGCTCGTCTATCCCAAGGACCGTGCCGCCTATGGGCGGCTCTGCCGGTTGCTGACGCTGGGACGCCGCCGGGCGCCTAAGGGGGCCTGTCATCTGGCACTGGAAGATTTCGCCGTCTATGCAGAAGGCCAGGTGATTGTGCTCCTCCCGCCCGACAAAATCGAGGAAGGGTTTGAGGACTGGACTGAAGCGGTCAAGTCAGCCGCAGAAGGCACATGTTACCTTGCTGTACATCATCTCTATCGCGGCGATGATACGCGCCGTATCGCGGCTCTGGCGGCTCTCGCTGCGCGCCGAAGCCTCAAACTGCTCGCCACCAATGATGTCCATGCCCATGTTGCCGTCCGCCGTCCGTTGCAGGATGTTCTCACCTGTATCCGCGAAGGATGTAGCATCGAGACAGCGGGCACGCGGCTTTTCATGAATGCCGAGCGGCATATCAAATCGCCAAGGGAAATGGCGGCCCTGTTCGCGGACTGGCCCGAGGCGCTGGCGGCCGGTCTCGAGATCGCCGCTCAATGCCGCTTCAGCCTCGACGAGCTTAAATATGAATATCCGGTCAATGCCTATGAGGGCCGCAATCCGCAAGCGGAGTTGGTGCGCCTCGTCTGGCTGGGGGCGGCGGACCGTTTTCCGGATGGCGTGCCGGAGGATGTGATGAAAACCCTGACCCATGAGATCAATCTGGTCGCGGAGTTGAAATTCGCGCCATACTTCCTCACCGTTCATGATATTGTCCGCTTCGCCCGCAATCAGCACATTCTCTGTCAGGGGCGCGGATCGGCGGCTAATTCGGCCATCTGTTATTGCCTTGGGATCACCTCCATCGATCCGGTTAAATCAGAGCTGTTGTTCGAGCGGTTCATCTCCGCCGAGCGTGGCGAGCCGCCGGATATCGATGTCGATTTCGAACATGAACGGCGCGAGGAAGTGATCCAGTATATCTATGCCAAATACGGCCGCGACCGCGCCGGACTGGCGGCAACGGTGATCAGTTTCCGTACCAAGATGGCGATCCGTGAGGTCGGCAAGGCGCTCGGCCTGTCGCGTGACACCATCACGGTTCTGGCCAAAAGTCTCTGGCGCAGCAAGGATGAGGCCATACAGGAGAAGCAGATACGCGAGGCGGGGCTTGACCCGGATGCGCCAAATATCCGCCTTACGCTTAAACTGACGCGGGAACTGATCGGGTTTCCCCGGCATCTGTCGCAGCATGTGGGCGGTTTTGTGATCACCCACGGACCGCTTGAGGAATTGGTGCCGGTCGAGAATGCGGCCATGGAAGATCGCACTATCGTGCAGTGGGACAAGGATGATCTCGATACCCTCGGGATTTTGAAGATCGATGTCCTGGGGCTCGGCATGCTGAGTTGCATCCGCAAGGCGCTTGATCTGCTGCGAATTCACTATGGCCTGACCTATGAGCTCGCGACCCTGCCGCAGGAGGATCCGCGTGTCTATGACATGCTCTGCCGGGCCGATAGCATCAGCGTGTTTCAGGTGGAAAGCCGGGCCCAGATGTCCATGCTGCCGCGCCTGAAACCGCGCAATTTCTACGATCTGGTGATCGAGGTGGCAATCGTTCGTCCGGGACCGATCCTGGGCGATATGGTGCACCCCTATCTTCGCCGCAGGGATAAAAAAGAAGAAGTTCATTATCCCAGCAAGGAGCTTGAACGGGTTCTGAAAAAGACATTGGGAGTACCGCTCTTTCAGGAGCAGGCGATGAAGATCGCCATAGTCGCAGCGGGTTTCACGCCCTCTGAAGCGGACCAGCTCCGGCGGGCGATGGCGACTTTCCGTAAAATGGGAACGATCAGCAATTTTGAAGCGAAGATGGTGGAGGGCATGGTCGCCCGCGGCTACGATCGGGATTTTGCCGAACGCTGTTTCAAGCAGATCGAGGGATTCGGCGATTACGGCTTTCCCGAAAGCCATGCGGCGAGCTTCGCCCTCCTCGTTTATGCGTCCGCCTGGCTGAAACATTTTTATCCGGCGGTGTTCGCTGCGGCCCTTCTCAACAGCCAGCCCATGGGCTTTTATGCGCCCGCACAAATCATACGCGACGCCCGCGATCATCATGTGCAGGTTTTCGCCATCGATATCAATTACAGTTTCTGGGACAATGTGCTGGAGGCGGCGCATGTGGTGACCGGGGGCGCGCAAAAGGCCCTCCGGCTCGGGTTCAGGCAGATCAAGGGCTTCAAGGAAATACACGCCGAGGCGCTGGTGGCGGCGCGCGGCAAGGGCTATCTCAGCATCCGTGATCTTTGGCGGCGGAGCGGCCTCGATGCAGCGGCGCTGGAACACCTGGCGGAGGCTGACGCCTTTCGCTCGCTTGGGCTCAGCCGCCGGACGGCGCTCTGGGAGGCGCGGGCGCTCAGCAATTACGAGTTGCCGCTTTTCGCTCATGCCGAGGACAAATTCCGCCCGGGCGCCAACCGGGCCAGCTTCACACCGGTGAAAGAGCCGCAGGTGATCCTGCCCACGCCGAAACTTGCCGAGGATGTCATGCTCGATTATGAGCGCCTGCGTCTCTCCTTAAAGGCGCATCCGATGGAACTTTTCCGGAGCGATCTTGGCAAAGCCGGGATGATCACGGCGAAGCGCCTTGACTATACGGAGAATGGCAAGACGGTAAAAATCGCCGGGATTGTTCTCAATCGCCAGCGCCCGGGCACCGCCAAGGGCGTTTTGTTTGCGACGCTCGAGGATGAGACCGGCTGGGTCAATCTTGTGATCTGGCAAAAGACATTCGAGAAATACCGCCGCATCATCCTTGGCAGTCGCCTGCTTGCTGTTGAAGGGGAAGTGCAGAAGGAAGGCATTGTTATCCATGTGGTGGTCAAAAAGGCCTTCGATATGGGCCCGAATCTCTCCAATCTCCTCGAAAATTCCGACACCCCGCTGGCCCTGCCCGAGGGGCGGAATTTCCGGTGAGAATATCTTTTGCGATGCTTGTTGCCCGGATCCTTTCGAAGCGGATATAACCTTAGGGTTATGACCATAGATAAATCCAGCAATGAAGGAAAGGGGCGGCATGCATTGGGTTATTGAACGCATATTGGTCGGACGGCCAGACCGCCAAACAATCTCGAAATATACCCAAGGGGCCGACCGGTATCTCGGTATAATGCTTCTCTTCTCAGCGGCATTGCTCGGCCTCGCCGTCACGCAGCCGATGATAACGGCCTCAGGAGTTCTCGGGCTTATCGGCAGCCATTCCCTGCTGACGGCAGCGGTTGAGTTGCTGAAAACGGGGCAGGGGGTTTTGGCGCTCTTGGTCCTGGTCCTGACTGTTCTTTTGCCAATCGCTCTGCTCTCAACAGCCTTTGATCTTTGGTACAAGCACGAACTGCAAGAGGTAAAATTTGTCCGCAAGGCGCGATTGCTCCGGCAGCTCGGACGACTCTGGTTTGTCAGTTTTGCCAGCATTCTGATTGCTATTTACCTCGCGACGCGTGCCAACGCGGCTACAATCCTGCATCTTGCCGTATATTATCTTGTGATATCGCTGGCGCTGCAAAAGCTTGTGGTTGCCCGGATGGTGCCGATGATTAATGCGGTGACCTTCGTCGATGACGATGAGGTCTAAAAGAAAGTTAAGACTTTTATGGGACAGTCAGAAATTACATTTTATACTTGTTTCGACAAAACAGAATTTATCCATATGCAAGTGAGGTCTATCCGTTGATACGATTTGTTTTTACGAGAACGGCGCGGTATCCTGGTTTTGAAGTCCCGCATTATCAATTTTTAAGAAATTTACGGACAGCTTTTGTCAATTTTAAATATCGCGGCTTCATTTCAACAACTTTAGGTATCTTGGCCATTGCTTGCTCGAAATTCAAACTCCCCCTGTTGCAGAAATACAGATTCTATCAGCAGAATATGGATCAAAGGTGGCTGGATACGGACGGCATTGTTGAACTGAAAAATAGCGATATCCCAGATGAGTTCCATCAATCAGCAAGCCGGTATGAAGCCGCTTCAGATTATGAATTCCGCGATGTCCTTGAGCGTCTCGCCATAGACTATGGAACATATAATTTTATTGATTATGGTTCCGGCAAAGGCGCGATTTTAGCGGCCGCCGCACGCTATCCATTCAATGCGGTCACCGGGATAGAGTTGAGCCAGGCCCTTCATGACGTCGCAGTGCGGAATATTGCCGAGTTGGGCCGCCGGAATGCGATTGCCAGCAAATCCCTTACCTCTGTGCAAGGCGACGCTACCGGCTATCATTTGCCAGCTGTTCCCCATATTATTTATGTCTTCAATTCATTTGGTGCGGAGGTGCTGCAAGCTGTTCTTGACCGCATTACAACCGATCTGGCAGAGGTTCAGGAGCCGGTTTACTTCCTGTACAACAACCCCATGCATCATATTGTGCTGGATGAAAGTGCGGAATTTCAGAAATTCTCTGAACCATTTGGGGGTAAATGGATGATTTTCGTTCGCAAGGCGGAAAATCCGGTATAAAAAATAAACCAGTTAAATGTGATCTACCGGCTCAGCTCCTTCATCGCGCCCTCAAGACCGCCAATGGTGAGCGGGAACATGCGATCCGTCATCAATTGCTTCATCATCTGTACTGAGGGCGTATAGTCCCAGTATTTTTCCGGCACCGGATTAAGCCAGACCGCTTTATGGTAGATACCGAGCAGTCGTTCCATCCAGGCCTGTCCGGCTTCCTCATTCCAATGTTCGACGCTGCCGCCGGCATAGGCGATCTCATACGGGCTCATGGTCGCGTCGCCGACGATAATCAGCTTGTAGTCGGCGGGATAGGTATGCAAGACGTCCCAGGTTGGCATGAAAGAGGTATGGCGGCGGCTGTTTTCTTTCCACAGCTTTTCATAGACGCAATTGTGGAAATAATAGAATTCAAGATGCTTGAACTCGCTGCGCGCGGCGGAAAAGAGTTCTTCACAGGCCTTGATATGGTCATCCATGGAGCCGCCGATATCAAACAGGATCAGCACCTTGACCGTATTATGGCGCTCGGGTCGCATCTTGAGATCCAGAAAGCCTGCGTTGCGAGCTGTAGAGCGAATAGTATCGTCAAGATCAAGCTCCTCCGCCGCGCCTTCTCGGGCGAACTGGCGGAGCCGCTTCATCGCTACCTTGATATTGCGCGTGCCAAGTTCGACACTGTCATCAAGGTTCTTGTATTCGCGCTTGTCCCAAACCTTCACAGCCTTGCGGTGGCGACTTTCCTTCTGGCCCATCCGTACGCCCTCGGGATTGTAGCCATAGGCGCCAAAGGGCGATTTGCCAGCCGTGCCGATCCATTTATTGCCGCCCTGATGCCGACCTTCCTGCTCTTTCAGGCGCTCCTGCAAGGTCTCCATGAGCTTTTCCCAGCCGCCCATGGCTTCGACCTGCGCCTTTTCTTCGTCGGTCAGCGTGAGTTCCGCCAGCTTCTTCAGCCATTCGTCCGGAATTTCGACGGTTTTGTCATCGGCAATAAACTCGATGCCGTTGAAACAATGGCCGAACACCCGGTCGAACTTGTCGAGATTCTTCTCATCCTTCACCAGAGTCGTCCGGGCGAGGTAGTAAAAATCATTCACCGAATATTCTGCGCAGCCTGCTTTCAGGGCTTCGATTAAGGTCAGATATTCCAGGAGAGTCACTGGAACCGCTGCCTCTTTCAGGGTGAAGAAGAATTTGGTGAACATGACCTTCCTGCCTTACCGTTGCTCGCGGCGGGAAAGGAAGGCGAGACGTTCGAACAGATGCACATCCTGCTCATTCTTGAGAAGCGCGCCATGGAGCGGCGGAATAAGTTTGGACGGATCCTTCGAACGCAATACGTCTTCCGGCAGGTCTTCGCTCATCAGCAGCTTCAGCCAATCGAGCAGTTCGCTGGTTGAAGGCTTTTTCTTCAGGCCCGGTGTTTCGCGGACGTCAAAAAACACTTTCAGGGCATCGCGCACCAGTTCCCGCTTCGCATCCGGATGATGGACGTCAATGATCCGTTCCATGGTCTCTGTGTCGGGAAAGCTGATGTAATGGAAGAAACAGCGGCGCAGGAACGCGTCCGGCAATTCCTTCTCGTTATTCGACGTAATGATTACGAGAGGGCGGTGCTGAGCCTTGATGGTTTGCTGGGTTTCATAGACAAAGAACTCCATCCGGTCGAGTTCCTGGAGAAGGTCGTTCGGAAATTCGATATCCGCCTTGTCGATTTCGTCGATCAAGAGGACAGGGCTTTCATCGGCGGTAAAGGCTTCCCACATCTTGCCGGGCCGGATGTAGTTGGAAATATCATGGACCTTGTCGTCGCCAAGCTGCGAATCACGCAAGCGCGAAACCGCGTCATATTCATACAGGCCCTGCTGCGCTTTGGTCGTGGACTTGATGTTCCATTCGATAAACTGCTTGCCAAGGGCATTGGCGACTTCCTGGGCGAGAACCGTCTTGCCGGTTCCGGGTTCGCCCTTGATCAACAGGGGCCGTTCCAAAGTGATGGCGGCATTGACGGCGATCATCAGATCTTCCGTCGCAACATATGTATCTGTACCTTTAAATTTCATGCCGTACTCTCGATTTCTTTTTCTTATTCTGATGTCAGTGGAGGCGCTATTCACTGGAAAATAAGCCCGGAGCGGGCAATGATCAAGTAATTTGACAAAAAGTCAATTTTAACGCGTAGGCGGGGCGGAGGGATCCGCTTTGTTATCTAAGGACGGTCGGATAATCCTCACCCTTGATTTCCACCTTATCTGCTTCGCAATGTATAAGGTCCTTGAGCAGGCCGTTGCGAACGGAATAAATTATCCCGTGAACCGAAAACTTCTGACCTGCATCCCAGGCGTCCTGGACGATTGTCGTCGCGCAGACGTTATGCACCTGTTCAATGACGTTCAACTCGCACAGGAGATCGGATTTCGCTTCATGGGTTGTCGCTTTTTCTATCAGGTCACGGTAGATCCGGGCGGTGGTCCGAATATGCCGCAGCCAGTTGTCGATCATGCCGTTTTTCCGCTCCGACATCGACGCCTCGATACCGCCGCAGCCGTAATGGCCGCAGACAATTACATGTCTTACTTTAAGGACCTCGATGGCATATTGGAGAACTGATAGACAGTTCAGGTCCGAGGGTACAACGATGTTGGCGATATTGCGGTGCACGAAGACCTCGCCCGGCGGCAGATCCATGATTTGGTTAGCGGGGACACGGCTGTCCGAGCAACCAATCCAGAGATGCTCCGGATTTTGCTGATGTGCAAGGCTCTCGAAAAAGTTGGGATTTGCTGCCGTCGTGCTGGCCGCCCAGGCTTTATTCTTCTCGAATATCTTCTTGAAATCATCCATTAATGCTGTCCTTGCAACCCAATTTCGAATATTCCGCCCGCACGTAATCGTCTCTCTGGCGAGTTTTAATCATTATTTTAGTTAAGTGGAACTGTTTAATGACTTTTGTTTGTTTCGCCGGGATTTTCCAGCCTAACCGGGATTTTCCAGCCTAATTAGTTTGACAAAAAAACGCTTTGAGCAGAGCGTAAGGGAAAAGAATTCGTCAGCAAGCGAGCGTTATGCCCTCAGAAAATAGATCTCCCGCCGTCAAAAGACACGCCTTCTTTATTTTTCTTCTTTGTGCTGTGATGTTTGGGCTCGGGCAATTTCAGCGGATGTCCGGTGCGGTTCTTATGCTGCCGATTGCCGACGATATCGGTATCAAGGTTGAGAGCCTTGGCATCGCTGCGGCGGCCCTGTTTTTTGCCTCTGCCCTGGTGCAGGTGCCGATCGGCATGGCTCTGGACCGGTTCGGCCCACGCATCATTATACCCAGCATTACCTTTCTCGCCGTCATCGGTTCCTATCTGTTGGCGACGGCCACGGATTTTCATGAAGTCCTGACGTCGCGCATTCTTATCGGGCTCGGCTACTCGGCTACGATGATGTCGGCTTATGTCCTGTTCGCCAAATGGTTTCCTCCAGCGAAGTTTGCGACCATGGCCTCCTGGCTAATGGCATCCTCCAGCTTTGGCGGTATGATGGCATCGGCGCCGCTGGCCTATATCATCGGTCATTATGGATGGCGGGCTCCATTTGTTTTTGTTGCCGGAATCACCCTGGTCGCCGTCCTTACTTCTATATTTGTTATTCGCGATACGCCGCCCGATTATGCCCATAGCAACGCGAAGCCCACAACGTTTGCTCAGAGTATTCGCGGTTACGGCGCCGTCCTGGTGCATCCGAAATTCTTCAATCTTCTTGCCATGGGTTTTGTTGCCTATGGGCCGGCGGTTGCGTTGGTTGGTATGTGGGGCGGACCGTATCTTGAGGATACTTTCGGCCTGAACGGGTTCGAGCGTGGCCAGATATTGTTGCTGATGACCGTTGTCGTTCCGATCGGGGCTCTTTTTTTTGGTCCGCTTGACCGTTTCTTCAGCAGCCGCAAGAAAATCGTTATCACTGCCGTGCTGACCGAGCTTGTGGCGTTCAGTATTCTCGGTTTTGTCAATGATCTGCCGTTGTGGGCAGTGACGGCACTTTTCGTCTATATTTCCTTCGTTCAGCAATATTACGTCGTATTGGCGGCTCATTGCCGGAACTCCTTTCCTGATCATCTGGTGGGGCGCGCCAATTCCACACTTAATCTGATCAGTATCACCGGTGTCGGCTTCACCCAGTCGCTATATGGCTGGGTGCTGTCGGCGAGTACGGAAAATGGCTACGAACGTTCATTCCTGATTGTTGCCGGTATGCTCGTTGTCGCCTTGGTTATTTATTCCGGCTCAAGTGAAAAACCGATGGTCCGTTCGGAGGACACAAGGTAATAGAAAAACACTGTTCATGTCACTTTTTGTCCATATTTCTTGGTTATATGTAAATCAGCGAGCGATGCAGGAAGCTGATCACGTTTACGTCAGGTATCCGACTAAGCGATTGAAATTGTCGGCATAAGCCTTTATATTAAAAAACATTAATGTGCCCGCCAAATTCTATAACTTGTTCTCCGGCAATTTTTGGCGGGAGGGAAATCACATGAATAAGCATGAAACGACAAATGCGTTGAAACGTAATCGGGCGTTTGTTTCGACGGCCATGTCCATCCCCCTATTGACGCGGGAAAGGGAGTTTGAACTCGCCTACCTCTGGCGGCAAAAAGGGGATGAGAAAGCCCTGCATGAGCTCGTTTCGGCCTATATGCGCCTGGTTGTCTCGATGGCATCCAAATTCCGGAATTACGGCTTGTCCATGAGTGATCTGGTGCAGGAAGGGAATATTGGCCTGATGCAGGCAGCCTTCAAGTTCGAGCCTGAACGTGAAATCCGGTTTTCGACCTATGCAAGCTGGTGGATCAAATCGGCGATGCAGGATTATGTCTTGCGAAACTGGTCGATTGTCCGTTCCGGAACAAGTGCGTCGCAAAAATCCCTGTTTTTCAATTTGCGCTGGCTCCGGGCGAAAATACAGACCATGGATGATTCGGCCTTTTCCTCCGATACCCTGCTCGCCATTTCTAAGAAGCTGAAAATCGGCATTGCGGATGTCGAGACGATGGCCAACCGGCTGTCGAGTCGGGATCAATCCCTCAACGCGCCGATCGGTGAAAACGGCGATGACAGTATTGAGGATTTTCTGCCCGACAACGAGCCGACGCCGGAAGAGAACACGATGCGGAACATGGATGGCGCGGTCCGTTCGCAGTGGCTTGAAAAAGCGCTTGAGGAACTTTCAGATCGTGAACAGATCATAATCCGTGAAAGGCGGCTGCAGGACGATAAAACCACCCTGGAAGTGCTTGGTGACCGCTTGGGTATCACCAAAGAGCGGGTACGCCAGATCGAGCATAAGGCGTTTGAGAAACTGCGGTCATCTGTCGTCAGAATAAGCCGCGACGCTAGCAAGAATTCCGGCCTATTAACGGAGCATAAAGAGCGGAACTAGATAAGTTTCGCCTCCAGTGGATCGAGCAAATCCGCATCATCATTGTGAACCTTTCCAATGCGCGGTGATACCTTATAAAAACTCATGCTTTCGGAAGCCATAGGCTTGAGGATTTCGGTGCCTGCCGTTCCGTTCAGCCAGTTTGTGTAATCCGCTGGATTCAGGATGACCGGCATGCGTTGATGGATAAAGGAGATGCTTTGGCTGGCCGTCGTTGTCAGGATCGTGCAGCTTTCAATCACGCTGCTTTCGGGTGACCGCCAGGTTTCCCATAATCCGGCGAAGGCAAACAAAGGCGCGTCTTTGACGCCGATAAGCCAGGGCTGCTTGCCTGATTTTCCGATTTTCTGCCATTCATAAAATCCGTTTGCGGGGATAAGACAGCGGCGGCTTTTGGACGCCGCCCGGAAGGCGGGTTTCTCCGTCACGGTCTCGCTTCTGGCATTGATCATCCTGGCGCTGAAATCGGCGGATTTGGACCAGGACGGGATAAGGCCCCAATGAGCTGAAAAATAATGCGGGTTGGGGCAGGTTTCATCAGGACCAAGGCGAATGGCGGCAATATCGGTCGTAGGCGCAATATTATAACGGGGCCCGAGATTCGGGCGTTCTGAAAAACCGAACAGGCGGCGCAGCGCTTCGACGGGGCTCGTCAAACTAAAACGGCCGCACATTCATTCCCCCACCTTTAATTGCATCGTTTCGCAAGATTGTGACCATGGCTACAAACACCTTTCTTTACAGACGATTATCATAGGTTTGTGGCCTGAAGGCCTTGATCCCCGACGGTGGATAAATATCTCCCCTGTTAATCTTGCAGGCTATTGCAAGCTATTGAAACCGCCAAGAACTGATCTGAACAAACCGTTCTTGGCTTTTAGGACTAAAGAAAATGCGGGATGAAATTAAAGCTACATGGTTTATCGCGATCATGCTTGTCGGCTTGTTGGGTCTGGTTTCGTTTATCATTTGACCTGGACGCCTAGCCAAGATTGGCGAGGCCCGGAAAGGCTTCCAGGAACCAGTAGGCAAGGATCTGGAACTGACCCGAAAATATAAGAATTCCTGTTGCAATCAGGATAAGACCGGTTCCCACCTCCACCAGTTTGAAATAGCGACGGAAACGCCTCATGAATTTGAGGAACCCGTTTATGGCGAAGGCAGCTAGGATAAAGGGGATACCAAGGCCGAGAGAATAAACGCCGAGCAGGCTGATGCCGTACCCGAGCGAACTTTCGCTGGCAGCAATAGCCAGAATTGTCCCGAGGATCGGCCCGATGCAAGGCGTCCATCCAAATCCGAAAGCAAGACCGATCACATAGGGCCCGAACCAATTCTGGGGCTTGTCGATATCGTTAAACCGGGCTTCGCGATAGAGCAATGGAACACGCACCAGACCCGTCATATGGACGCCGAAGATAATGATGACAGCACCGGCGATTTTCGACAGAAGATCCAGATGTTCAATGATCAGCCGGTTGATGAAGGACGCGGAGGCGCCGAGTAGGATGAATACGGTCGAAAACCCCAGCACGAACAGGATCGACATGGCGACAACCCGCCAGTTGATCCCTTTTAACGCGGCCCCCTCATCATCGGTCGTCAATTCTTCAAGGCTCGTTCCGGCGATCAGGCAGAGATAGGCGGGCACGAGGGGGAGGACGCAGGGGCTCAGGAAACTGATGATGCCGCCACCGGCTGCCGCCACGTAGGAAATTTCCAGACCTGCCATTACATTTAACCTTTTTTCGTGATACGCGCCTTCTGCCTGAACAGTCCACAGTTACCCTTTTTGTCCGGCATGATCCAGTCACAAGATTGTAAAATACGCTGGATATTGACGCGGGGAATGGTTAGCAAGAAAGGGCCTGAAATAAAAAGAACATAAATATGACCGAAATAATCTCGAGAGCCGCCGTCTGTGACGCTCTGATCGGCCCGAACGGGGTGACGCTTCAAAAACAGCGACTGGCGCCTCTCATGCCGGGCCAGATACGCGTCCGCCTTAAGGCCGCGGCCCTTAATTTTCCAGACCTCTTGATGACCTACGGCAAGTACCAGTTTAGACCGGCCCTTCCCTTTGTACTCGGCATGGAAGGCGCTGGAATAATTGAGGAAGTGACGGATATCTCCGGGGCTTTCAGACCCGGTGATGCGGTTCTGGTCAAGAACAAGACGGGCATA
>JAIOYL010000008.1 GCA_021741195.1 Sneathiella sp.
TTATTTTCGACCACTATATATTAAATGCCGAGGGCGCGATCAAGGCAAATCAGGAACCATACTGCCGTCGATAGGCATTCATTGGATAAACGCCGAGAATTTTGAGCTTGGCCGAAAAGAACTGCAGCTCCTCAATCGCGCGGGCAACCCTGGCTTCATTGGGGTGCCCTTCAATATCGATGTAAAATTGCGCCGCTTCGAAACTGGCGTCCGTAATATAGCTTTCCAGTTTCGTCACATTGATACCGTTGGTCGCGAACCCGCCGAGCGCCTTGTAAAGAGCCGCAGGCTGACTGCGGACCTGAAACACGAAACTCATCATGCAGCTGCCGCTTTTTGGATCCGGATCCTGCCGCTGGCGGGACATGATGATGAAACGCGTCGTATTACCAATGCGATCCTCCACACGATCGCGAAGAACGTCAAGGCCATAGATCTCACCCGCCAGACTGGACGCGATGGAGGCCTGCGTCTTATCGCCAAGCTCCGCGATCATTTTCGCCGAGCCGGCGGTATCCGCATGGATAATCGGTTCGATCTTGAGATCACGGATCAGGCCACGGCATTGCGACAGCGCCTGTTCATGGCTGTGCACAGCCTTCACATCGCCAAGCGTCGTTCCGGTCACACCAAGCAACTGGTGCTTAACCGGCTGGAAATGCTCACCGATGATATACAGGCCGGATTCAGGAAGAAGATGATGAATATCCGCGACCCGTCCGCCCAGAGAATTTTCGACGGGAATCATGGCGAGCCCCGCGTCCCCGTCCCGCACCATTGAGAGCGCATCGGCAAACGTATCGCAGGCAACCGCCTCCATTTCCGGATAGACAGTACTGCAGGATAAATGGCCATAGGCGCCCGGAACACCCTGAAAGGCAATACGGTTGTCGGGGTCGATGTCAGACATAATCAGGTTCCATAGTTTCAGGAGGTGACAAACAAGCGGCGGATACGCGCCAAATCGAGCGGAGTATCAACACCAAGCGGCACCGTGTCAACGATGGCTGCATCTATTCTCATACCGTTTTCAAGCGCGCGGAGTTGCTCAAGCCGTTCCCGCTGTTCGAGCGGTGCCGGAGGGAGGATGACAAAGCGCTTAAGCGCCGCCCGGCGATAGGCATATATGCCAATGTGATGATAGTGAGGCCCCGCGCCCCACGGCGATTTCAACCGGCTGAACCAAAGGGCGCGCCCAATGCGCGCGCCTTGCTCAAGGCTGATAACCGCCTTGACGGCATTTTCATCTTCAAGTTCTTCCAAATCTTTGATTTCCGCCGCCAAGGTCGCAATATCCACCTCTCCATTGGCGAGAGGCCGAAAGACGGCCGACACAGCCGTCGGATCGAGGGCTGGCAAATCTCCCTGCAAATTGACGACGGCGTCGAACTTGCCGTCGGGATCAAATGTCTCGACAGCCTCAAACACCCGATCAGAACCCGACGGATGATCGGGACGGGTCAGAATAGCCGTTCCGCCCTCGGCCCGCACTGCGGCAGCGATTTCCTCCTCGGCGCAGGCGACAATGGCGGGGCCAATGTCCGCCTCTTGCGCACGCTTGAGAACCTGAACAATCATGGGCAGGCCGGCGATGTCCGCCAGGGGTTTCCCGGGCAGTCGGCTCGAAGCCATGCGCGCCGGTATGACGATTATCGGTTTTTCGGGTAAACTCAATTACTTCACGCCTTAAAATTGTTTCCTCTGGCTCACATAAATGTGCGTCACTACTGAAGGTATTTATACGTGTTGCATTCGAACAGAGAAAGCCGTTAATTTCCCCTCGCTTTTTTTTACCACGGCTGGTAAATGTACCGGCAGGTTTGATAGCTGAGGTCAGCAATGAATATTTTTGAGTTCAATAAAATCGCCGGCGCTGTTCTGGCAGGCGCCCTTTTCATCATGGTAATCAACGAAGTTGCGCATATTGCCGTGCACCCGACCTTTCCGGAAACGAATGCATATGCCATCGATACCGGCAATGTCGCCTCGTCCGAGGTTGCCGCTAATGATAAGGATGTCGGGCCTTCCCTCGGTGCCCTGCTTGCCTCTGCGGACGCAGAGAAGGGCGCAAAAATATTCAAGAAATGCGGTGCCTGCCATACAGCAGAAGAAGGCGGATCCAACAAAATCGGTCCTAATCTACATGGCATCCTGAAGCGTCCAAAAGGATCGCATGAAGGTTTCAGCTATTCCAGCGGCTTGACGGAAAAAGGCGGAAATTGGGGTTATGATGATCTCGACATCTTCCTGAAGAAGCCAAGCGACTATATCAAGGGTACGAAAATGTCCTTTGCCGGCATCAAGAAAGCGGAGGATCGTGCGGACCTGATCGCCTATCTCAGAACCCTCGGCACCAGCGACGTTCCACTGCCCCCTGCAAACTAACATTGGCAGGGGCTTTCGTGGCTGAGGAATGCCCGCAGGAATTTATTGATCTCGCTCACCGGTTGGCAGACGCCGCCGGTGAGGTTATCCGCCCCTATTTCAGGAAAAAAATAGATATCATCGGCAAGGAAGACAAAAGCCCGGTCACGATCGCCGATCGTAACGCCGAGGCGGCAATGCGCCTGCTCATTGAGAAAGCCTATCCAGAACATGGGATCTTCGGTGAAGAGCATGGCAAGGTCCGGACGGACGCCGAATATGTCTGGGTTCTGGATCCGATCGACGGCACCCTTTCCTTCATCTCCGGCAGTCCGACCTTCGGCTGTCTGATTAGCCTGACGCGAAACGGCGTTCCGATCATGGGCATTCTAGATCAGGCCATTTCCGGCGAACGCTGGATCGGCGCCAATGGAGAGGCAACGCTCAATGGCACAGCGATCCATACCCGTGATTGCTCCATGCTTTCGGAGGCGACGTTGTTTGCATGGGGAGTGGAGCTTATGGAGGGGGATCATGAAGATAATTTCCGGCAGCTCTACAGGGTGATAAAGCGCAAGCGTTTCGGCTATGACTGTTACGCCTATGGTCTGCTTGCGCTCGGTTTTGTCGATATTATTGCCGATTGCGACATGAAACCCTACGACTATTGCGCCCTCGTTCCCATCGTCGAAAATGCGGGTGGAAAAATAACGGACTGGGCCGGACAGCCCCTTACCCTGACAAATCCCGGATATGTCCTGGCGACGGGAGATCCTGAGCTGCATCGACAAGCCGTTGAAATATTGGCGTAAATAGAACAATTGTATTTTGCAGTTTTTGTCCTTGATGTCGCCAAATTAATCTCCCATGTTGGCTAGGTGTGCATGTAAGATTGGTAAAGTGAGGATGTAAATGCGATTCTTGAAACCCGCCGTCGCCGTGATTGTTTTTCTGGGAGCCATCTTTCCTGCGATTGCCGATGAGGTAAAAACGGTCAAAAGCCATGCTCTATCCCTGGCGGGCCCGCCCAAATACGGACCGGATTTCAAACATCTAGACTACGTCAATCCCGACGCTCCGAAGGGTGGAAACGTCAAGCTGTCAGCAACCGGAGGGTTCGATAACCTCAATCCCTATATTTCAAAGGGACAGGCTGCAAACGGGCTTGGTTTGACGTTCGAAACATTGATGACAGAATCGAGTGATGATCCAAGCGCTGAATACGGTCTTGTCGCCGAAAGTGTTGAAGTGGCCGAAGATCTGAGCTTTGCAATTTTCAACATGCGCCCCGAAGCTCATTTTCATGACGGCACGCCCATTACCGCGGATGACGTCATTTTCAGCCTGAAGGCAGTCAAAGAAAAAGGAACGCCTCTGTTCCGTTACTACTATGCCAATGTAAAATCGGCGGAAAAACTGAATGACCGCCGGGTTAAATTTCATTTTTCCGGACCACCTAATCGCGAATTACCGCAAATCGTCGGTCAATTGCTACCGATGCTGTCGAAAAAATACTTCGAAACCCACATATTCGAGGAAACCACCCTTACACCGATCCTCGGATCCGGCCCCTATCGGATAAGGGAGTTCGAAGCCAATCGCTATATTACCTATGAGCGCGTCCCGGACTATTGGGGCGAGAAACTGCCGATCAATGTGGGACGCAATAATTTCGATACGGTCCGCTACGACTTTTACCGTGATACTGCCGTGCTGCTGGAAGCCTTCAAGGCAGGGGAATATGATTACCGCACCGAAAACAGCGCCAAGAACTGGGCGACGGGCTATGATTTTCCCGCCGTGAAAGCGGGGCTGGTTATTCTGGAAGAGATCCCCAACAAACGCTCTGCCGGAATGCAGGGTTATGCGTTCAATCTTCGCCGTGAAAAATTCCAGGACCCGGCGCTGCGGGAAGCGCTTAGTTATGCCTTCGATTTCGAATGGCTGAACAAGAATATTTTTTACGATCAATATACCCGCACAAATAGCTATTTTGAAAACTCCGTGATGGCCCCCAAGGGCCAGCCAACGGAAGCCGAGCTCACGATCCTGGAGCCCTATCGGGATAAGCTGCCCGCGCGTGTTTTTGGGGAAGCCTACAAGGCCCCTGTAACGGATGGAACCGGTCGCGACCGAGAGCCCCTCCGCATTGCGCAAGAAATTCTCGCCAAGGCTGGCTGGGAAATCAAAGATGGCAAGCTTATTGACCCAAAGACAGGAAAACCGCTCACCATAGAATTCCTGATGTATGATCCGAACAGCCTCCGCATCACCGGTCCCTTCATCAAGAACCTGAAAAAGCTCGGTATCGATGCCTCATCGCGGGTTGTCGACACCGCGCAATATACGGAGCGGGTGCGCAACTATGATTTCGATATCACGACGGCAGGTTTTGGGCAATCCATTAGTCCGGGCAATGAACAACGCGAATTCTGGGGCAGCGCCGCCGGAAAGCGACCCGGAAGCCGGAACCTCATGGGAATAAATGATCCAGTGATTGATGCATTGATCGAAAACCTGATCGCCGCGCCGACCTATGAAAAGCTGATTCCCGCCGTACGGGCTCTTGATCGGGTTCTCACCTGGAATTTCTTCGTCATTCCGCAGTTTCACGCCGCCTATGACCGCATCGCCTATTGGAATAAATTCGGCCATACGGACGTCAATCCATCACAAGGACCGGATATCCTGAGCTGGTGGGTGGACGAGAAAAAAGAAAAGGAATTGCAGGAAGGCCTCAAGAACATCCGCCAAAATAACTAGAGCGCCAATGTCTGTCGGGAGGATGGATGTATGAAATGGATTTATGCACCATTACTCATGGCTGGCCTGTTAAGCGCCGCGAATGCGGTCGCCGAACCAACGACAAGCTACGGCCTCTCGATTTTTGGTGATCTGAAATACGGGCCGGATTTCAAGCATTTTGACTATGTCAATTCGGAGGCGCCGAAGGGAGGGACGATCAAGCTTCGCGATGTCGGCACCTTCGATACAGTCAATCCATTTCTCCTCAAGGGCAATGCCGCCATTGTCAATGGCGACAAAGGTGGTGATTTGTATTTCAACTTTACCCAGTTGATGACCCCCTCCTTTGACGAACCGGACGGGGTTTACGGCCTGCTCGCGGAAACGATAACAGTTGATGACAAGGGGCAATGGGTAGAATTCAAGATTCGCCCTGAAGCGCGCTTTCACGACGACACGCCAATCACCGCCGAAGATGTCGCTTTCACTTTTAATATTCTGAAAAAGGAAGGGCATCCTCGATACCGGGTTCTTTACCAGGATATTGTTGAAGCGAAAATTCTCGGTCCCGAGCATATCCGCTTTAATTTCAGGGAAGGCGCGCTTACGCGCGATCTGCCCTATCAGGTCGCTGTAATGCCGATCCTGTCGAAAGCCTCTTTCGCGACACGCGATTTCGCCGTCACCACGATGGAGCCGCTGCTCGGTTCCGGCCCCTACAAGCTGGCGAAGGTCTCGCCCGGCCGCTCGATTACCTATGAGCGGGTAAAAAATCACTGGGCGAAAAATCTGCCGGTTCGCAAGGGCAGGTTTAATTTTGACACTATCCAGGTGGACTATTATCGCGACCGGACCATTGCGCTTGAGGCTTTTTTTGCCGGTGTCTACGATTTTCGCGAGGAATTCACCTCCCGAAGCTGGGCGACGGAATATGAAGACAAGCCCGCGGTTAAGGCTGGATATATCAAACGCGAAACTCTTCAGGATGAATCTCTGACGGGATTGCAGGCGTTTTTTATGAACACCCGCCGCGAACCGTTCGAGAATATCAAGGTTCGCAAGGCGTTTGGGCTGCTGTTCGACTTTGAATGGACGAACCAGAATCTTTTCTACGGGCTGTATGACCGGCTCGGGTCGGTATTTGAAAACTCGGCCATGAAGGCGACCGGTCTGCCCTCGCCCGCGGAACTCGAGCTTTTAACCCCCTGGAAAAATATTCTCCCCAAAGAGGTTTTCACCAGTGAATTCACGTCCGCGAAAACCAACGGGTCGGGCAATATCCGAAAACAGACCCGCGAAGCCCTTGAGCTATTTAAAGAAGCGGGCTGGACGGTTCAGAACAAAAAGCTCATCAATTCGGCGGGCGAGCAGATGAAAGTCGAATTTCTACTGTATGAGCAATCATTTACCCGAGTGGTCAATCCCTTTGTTCTCAATCTTAAAAGAGCAGGCATCGATGCCACCATCCGCGTCATTGACAGTGCGAGCTGGCAGAACCGGGTTCGCGCCTTTGATTTCGATATTGTCGTCCGCCGGTTTCCCCAACCGCAAATTCCCGGTGTGGAACAGCGCGACTGGTGGGGCTCGAAGGCGGCGGATATCGACGGCGGACTTAATATAGCTGGCGTGAAAAACCCGGCGGTGGATGCATTGATCGAAAGATTAATCCAGGCAAAGACCCGTCAGGACCTGGTCACGGCCGCGCGCGCACTCGACCGCGTGCTGATATGGAATTACTATTTTATTCCGCAATGGTACAAGAATACGCATTTTATTGCCTTCTGGGATAAGTTTGGCCAGCCGGAGACAAAAAAGCCCGGTTTTGACCGTGCGGTTCTGCAAAGCTGGTGGTATGATCAGGCAAAAGCCGATGATCTGGCCGCACGACGGGGCAAGTAAGTCCGAAATCGAAGGACAAAGGAGTAGTCGTTGTTTGCCTATATACTGAGACGTATCCTGCTCATGATACCGACGTTATTTGGCATCATGGTTCTCAATTTCGTGGTCATCCAGTTCGCTCCCGGCGGACCTATTGAACAGATTATCGCGGAAATCCAGGGCACCGCCGTCGGCGCCACCGCGCGCATTGGTGGAAGCGCAGGCGGCGATACCTCTTCCGGGGGTCAATCTACATCAGCCGGACTTGGCTCAGAAAGTTCCTATCGCGGCGCGCAAGGGCTTGATCCAGCCTTCATCAAGGAGCTTGAGGTTCAGTTCGGCTTCGACAAACCCGCTTATGAGCGCTTTTTCCTAATGATGAAGAATTACCTGATGTTCGATTTTGGCACCAGTTACTTCCGCGATGAAACCGTCGTCAATCTGGTCATTGAGAAGCTCCCCGTCTCGATTTCGATCGGGCTCTGGACAACCTTGCTGGTCTACCTGATCTCCATCCCGCTCGGGATCGCCAAGGCGGTTCGCGACGGCACGAAATTCGATGTCTGGACCAGCAGTCTGGTGATTATCGGCAACGCGATCCCGAGCTTCCTTTTTGCCGTGGCGCTGATCGTTCTTTTCGCGGGCGGTTCATACTACAACTGGTTTCCACTTCGAGGACTGACCTCGGATAACTGGGACCAGCTCAGCATGTTCGGCAAGGTGACGGACTATCTCTGGCATATTGCGTTGCCCGTCACGGCGCTGGTTATCGGCGGATTTGCTGCCCTCACACAGCTCACCAAAAACTCCTTTCTCGACCAGATCAGCCAGCAATATGTTCTGACGGCGCGGGCCAAGGGGTTGAGTGAACGGCGCGTTCTCTATGGTCATGTTTTCCGCAATGCCATGCTGATTGTCATCGCTGGATTTCCAAGCGCCTTTATCGGCATTCTGTTTACAGGATCCCTGTTGATCGAGGTTATTTTCAGTCTGGACGGATTGGGCTTGCTGGGCTTCGAAGCTGCCATCAACCGGGACTATCCGGTGATATTTGCCACCGTATATGTCTTTGCGCTGCTCGGCCTCATCATGAACCTTGTCGGCGATCTCACCTATACGCTCGTTGATCCGCGGATCGACTTTGAAGCGCGGGAGGCCTGAACGTTGACATTGTCCGCCATCAATCGACGTCGGCTTAATAATTTTAAAGCCAACCGGCGCGGCTATTGGTCGATGATCTTTTTCATTGGATTGTTCGTGATTTCCCTGTTCGCGGAAGTAATTGCCAATGACAAACCATTGGTTGTTTCCTACAACGACCAGCTGTATTTCCCTTTTCTGGTCGCCTATCCGGAAACCGCTTTTGGCGGTGACTTCGAAACCGAGGCAGACTACCGCGATCCTTTCGTTGCCGACTTGATCAACGAGAAAGGCTGGGAGGTCTGGCCGCTCATCCACTACAGCTATACAACAATCAACTACGACCTCACGTCGCCTGCGCCATCGCCACCGGATGCGGAGAACTGGCTGGGAACGGACGATCAGGGACGCGATGTACTGGCCCGCGTCATCTACGGGTATCGCATATCAGTTGCCTTCGGAGTGATCCTGACGATTTTCAGCTCCCTTATCGGTGTTACAGCGGGGGCCGTGCAGGGATATTTCGGTGGCTGGGTGGATTTGATCTTCCAGCGGTTCCTCGAAATCTGGGGTGGCATGCCGAGCCTTTATATCCTGATTATCCTTGCCGCTCTGATCGAACCGACCTTCCTCATCCTTCTCGTGCTGCTGTTGTTGTTCAGCTGGCCCAGTCTTGTCGGTGTCGTGCGCGCGGAATTCCTGCGCTCACGTAATTTCGACTATGTGCGGGCAGCAAGAGCGCTGGGCGTGCGCGATAGCGTCATCATGTTCAAGCATTTGCTCCCCAATTCCATGGTTTCGGCGCTCACCTTCCTGCCCTTTATCTTGACCGGCTCCATTGTCAGCCTGACATCGCTCGATTTCCTCGGGCTCGGGCTACCGCCCGGCTCTCCGTCGCTTGGCGAGCTGCTGGCTCAGGGCAAAGCCAATCTTCAGGCCCCCTGGCTCGGCATCACCGCCTTTTTGACGCTGTCTGTGATGCTGACCCTCGCCTTCTTTATGCAGGAAGGCATCCGCGATGCCTTTGATCCCAGAAAGACCTTTCAGTAATGGCGTTGGTGGAGATCAAGGACCTCTGGGTCACCTTCAAGTCGAACGGCAAGGATGTTCCTGCCGTCAAGGGTGTCTCTTTCAATATCGAAAAAGGTGAAACACTTGCGCTCGTTGGCGAGAGTGGTTCCGGCAAATCCGTGACCGCGCTCAGCATCCTGCAGCTTCTCCCCTATCCCCTTGCCAAGCACCCGAAGGGGTCGATCAAGGTGAACGGCATGGAGGTCGTGGGAACCCCGCAAAAAGACATGCGCAAAATCCGCGGCAATCATGTGTCCATGATATTCCAGGAACCCATGACCTCTCTCAATCCGCTGCATACCATTGAGAAACAGATCAACGAAACATTGCTGGTGCATAAGGGTATGAGCCAGAGCCAAGCGGCCGCCCGCGTCCGCGAACTTCTTGAATTGGTTGGTCTCGATGAGATTGACGAACGACTTGGTGCCTATCCGCACCAACTCTCGGGCGGTCAGCGCCAACGTGTGATGATTGCCATGGCGCTCGCGAATGAACCGGACTTGCTGATCGCCGACGAACCCACAACCGCTCTCGACGTGACCATCCAGGCCCAGATACTTGAGCTGTTGCTGGATTTGCAAAAGCGCCTTGGCATGGCCATTCTGCTGATCACCCACGATCTTGGCATCGTCCGCAAAATGGCGAAAGACGTCTGCGTGATGACGGATGGTGAAATCGTTGAGGCCAATTCCGCAAAAGAGCTGTTCCGGAATCCGCGGCATGAATATACCCGAATGCTGCTTGAGGCCGAACCCAAAGGACTTCCGGTGCGCAAAAACGATGCCCTGCCCGAAGTCATGAGCTGCCAGAATCTCAAGGTCTATTTCCCGATCAAAAAGGGCCTGCTCAAGCGCACCGTGGACTATGTGCGCGCGGTCGATGATATCTCCCTGACGGTGAAGCAGGGCCATACGGTCGGCATCGTCGGTGAAAGCGGTTCGGGAAAATCGACCCTTGGCCTTGCGCTATTGCGGCTGATTTCTTCGGAGGGGGGCATTCTGTTTGACGGCAAGTCAATTCAGCACACAAGCTGGAAGGCCCTGCGCCCGTTGCGGGCGCAAATGCAGGTTGTCTTCCAGGACCCCTATTCCAGCCTGAGCCCGCGTTTATCAATCGCCCAGATTATTGAAGAAGGCGTTATCGTTCACGAGGGGCGTGGCAACCGGCTGGAGCGGCGGGACCGGATTTCGGATATCCTGAGGGAAGTCGGGATTTCTCCCGACGCCCAGGACAGGTACCCGCACGAATTTTCAGGCGGCCAGCGGCAACGCGTCGCCATCGCCCGCGCCCTGATCCTGAAGCCGAAATTTATTGTTCTTGATGAACCGACGTCGGCGCTCGATATGTCTGTGCAGGCGCAAATCGTCGATCTATTGCGCGATCTGCAAAACCGCCACAACCTGACGTATCTGTTCATCAGCCACGACCTTAAAGTTGTCCGCGCAATGGCTGACAGCGTCATTGTCATGCGCAACGGAAAAATCGTCGAGCAGGGTCATTCCGCACAAATCTTTGACAATCCGCAAACAGACTATACAAAGGCACTCATGAAGGCGGCGTTCGATTTGCAGACCGCCGCCGCAGGTGTTGTAAATAGCTAAGGTATCTCAAAAAGATACTGGAGATGAAGAATGGCCCTTTTGTTTAAAAGCAATATCGATCGTCCCGACTGGTGGCGGCGTGAACTCAACAAATATATCCCCGATCTGGAGGTCAGGATCTGGCCGGAAATCGGCGACCCCGACGAGATAAAATATGCCCTCTGCTGGAAAATGCCGCATGGGGAGCTTGCCAAGTTCAAGAACTTGCAGGCCGTCTATTCCCTCGGCGCCGGCGTCGATCATCTTCTTGCTGACCCCGATTTTCCCCGGCACCTGCCATTCTCGCGCGTGGTCGATCCCAATCTTACCGGAAGAATGAGTGAATATGTCGTGCAGCATGTGCTGAACCATCACCGGTTTCAGGCCACATATGACGCGCAGCAGAAAGATCATCTTTGGAAGGAACAGTTCGCTCCCTTCGCGTCGGAACGAAAAGTCGGCATTCTCGGTATGGGCGAGCTTGGAAGTGGCGCCGCGCGAGCGCTTCATTTCATGAAATTTGACGTTGCTGGATGGAGCCGGTCGGAGAAAAAAATCGAGGGCATCGAGAGCTTCTTTGGGGATGACCAACTCGACGCCTTCCTTTCACGCACGGAAATCCTGGTCTGCCTTCTGCCATTGACGATGCATACGGAGAATATCCTGAACGCCGATCTATTCGCAAAATTGCCAAAGGGCGCCAGCATTATCAATGCGGGGCGTGGTCCGCATTTGGTGGAAGAGGATCTTATTCCAGCGCTCGACAGCGGTCATATCGATTCAGCGACGCTGGATGTGTTCCACGTCGAGCCGTTGCCCAAGGATCACCCGTTCTGGGATCACCCGAAAATTCGCATCACGCCACATGTCGCCAGTATTTCCGATCCGGCCAGCGTCGCGAAACTGGTTGCCCAGAATATCATTCGCACTGAAAAAGGCGAAGAACTACTGCATGCGGTAGATGTCAACAAAGGCTATTAGACTACCGTCGGAAATGAACGGCCGAAACCAATGAACGTCGAATTTCTTCTCACTACCCTGATCGTTGTCATCGCACCCGGCACAGGCGTTCTCTATACATTGGCCACTGGTATTTCAGGCGGTGCCAAGGCAAGTGTCGCAGCTGCCTTTGGCTGCACCCTCGGTATTGTGCCAAGTATAGCCGCCTGCATATTCGGGGTCGCAGCAATTTTGCATACCAGCGCAACGGCCTTTCAGGTTCTGAAATATGTGGGAGTTATTTATCTTCTTTACCTCGCGTACCAGACAATTCGCCAATCACGCAATCTGGTTATCGGCAAAAGTGGCGATACCCAAAAATACTGTTGGATTATTCGCAGAGGCTTATTGATCAATATTCTCAACCCCAAGCTGACTATCTTCTTTTTGGCCTTTTTGCCGCAATTCATTCCGGCAAATGTTAAAAATCCATCGTTAACAATCGCCGGTCTCGGTGCCGTATTTATGGCAATTACGTTTATTGTCTTTGTTCTCTATGGCCTTTTCGCATCCAAAATACGCGAAAAGCTGCTCAGCAAGCCCAAGATCATAGCCTGGATACAATATGGAGTTGCCGGAACATTTACAGGCCTTGGATTGAAGCTGGCCCTTACCGAACAGTAAGATAATCAGTGCCGACCATACCGTTCCTGAAGCAGGACAAACAAGGCTCTAATGGCAAAGGCTTCGCCGCCTATAGGACGGCCGGGGCGGCTGCGGATATTATAGGCCATGATATCGAAGTGAACCCAGCTTTTCGCATTCTCGACAAATTCCTTCAGGAACAGTCCGGCAGTGATGGCCCCGCCATAGCCGCCCGATGCCGAATTATTGATATCGGCAATTTTACTGTCCAGCAGATGGCGGTAGTCACCCCATAACGGCAACCGCCAGATCGGATCCTTTTCGCTTGCGCTATGCGCTGCAAGTTTGGCGAAAAGCTCTTCATCATCCGTGAACGTCGCGGCGATTTCCGTGCCGACCGAAACACGCGCCGCGCCGGTCAGCGTCGCGATATCGATCAGCAGGTCCGGGGCCTCCTCATCCGCCGCCGTGAGGGCGTCCGCGAGAATAAGGCGGCCCTCCGCATCGGTATTCCCGATCTCCACCGTTTTTCCCTTACGACTGGTCAGCACATCGCCCGGATGGTAGGCGTTACCAGAAATCGAATTTTCAACCGCCGGGATCAGGACGCGCAGGCGCACCGGGAGGTTGGCATCCATAATCATATGCGCAAGCCCGAGAACTGTCGCAGCGCCGCCCATATCCTTTTTCATCATCAGCATTCCGGCAGCCGACTTGATATCAAGGCCACCCGTGTCAAAACAGACGCCCTTACCAACAAGGGTCACCTTGGGAGCATTCTTGTCCCCCCAGACAATGTCAATGAGACGGGGCGCATCAGCCGCCGCGCGGCCAACGGCATGAACCATTGGAAAATGATAGGTCAGCAGGTCATTACCAACAATGTTCCCCTGCTGAGCATCAAATTCTCCTGCCACCTGCGAAGCCGCAGCCTCAAGGGCCGAAGGCCCAAGGTCACCTGCGGGTAAATTAATCAGGTCACGTACCAGCGTTACAGCGTGAACCGTGCGCGCGACCATTGCCTTGTCCGCGCCTTGCGGCAGCATGAGTGTTGCAAATTCCGTTTCGTTCTTCTTGAAACGCTCGAAGGCATAGGTTGCGAGAGACCAGCCGGTCGCGACATCCGTCGCCTGTTTAGGTGTGAGATCGGCTTCGATCGTATAGTGTCCTTTGGGCAACCGGGCCGGCAGGTCCGCCAGCGACCAGATATCCCAATCAGCATCCCTGATAAAAAGGACAGCCTCAAATCCGTCAGCGCCCCCCGGAAGCAGCAGAGACTTGCCATCGGCGGGTTTGAAATTTTGCGAGATTATCCAGTTTTTATGCGCTTCGGACTGCCCGGCGAGCCAATCAGCAAAACCTGTTTTTTCAACAATCAGGATCGGACGGGAACCGGCTTTTGACGCGGCCACAACAAATGGGATCACATTGAACTCCTTTAATTTCCGGCGACCATATCAAAGCCGCAGTTGAGCGACAACTGCTATCGGGACACGCCTTAAAGCGAGACTATAAAAAATCGGCCTGCCATCCTAGTCCGTAAGAATACCTATCTCCCGGTAGTACCGGGCTGCGCCGGGGTGCAAGGGCGTGGAAACTCCGTCCAGAGCCGTCTCGAGACGAATAAGCTTACCCTTGGCATGCCCGTGATCAAGCAAATGCCGGTTTCTCGGGTGCCAGAGCGCACGGGTAATCTCATATACGAGTTCTTCATCCATATTCGCATTAACAATCCATTGCGTGCTGACAGCGAGCGTCGGCACGGCATCGAGCCCCTTATAGGTGCCCGCAGGAATATTGCTCACGGAATAATATTTGTGGTTCGCGACAAATTTCTGCGCAATATCGCCACTGATCGGCAGCAAATCAATTTTCCCGGCATCCGCAAGTTCCGATACGGCCGTGACAGGATATCCGGCGACAAAGAAAAAGGCATCCAGTTTGTCGTCCAGCATCAGGGAAACG
Organism: Sneathiella sp.; assembly: GCA_021741195.1. Classification (GTDB taxonomy): domain Bacteria; phylum Pseudomonadota; class Alphaproteobacteria; order Sneathiellales; family Sneathiellaceae; genus Sneathiella. The sequence continues at coordinate 14,328 of JAIOYL010000008.1, forward strand.
GCCTTGTCCGCATTGACGGAGACGGCGTTGATATCATTTTCAGAAAGTCCGTAAGACTTCATAATCTGTTTGGCATTTTCACGGGTACCGGACCCAGGCACATCAATCGAAACCTTCTTACCCTTCAAGTCCTTTATCGTCTTGATGCCAGCACCGCGGCGAACGACGAGGTGAACATCCTCAGGATACAGATTTGCTATGACACGCAATTCGGGAACGGGCTTTTTGTTCTTGTACACGCCTGTCCCTGCATAGGCCGCCTGCACCATATCCGATTGCGCAAGGCCGGTCTCAAGGTCACCGTCATTAACGCCTTTGATATTGGCAATAGAACCGCGTGTTGTCTGCGCTGTCGCGATAAGGCCTGGCACACCGCAAGAACCGCCTTCGTCACAAGCGCGGCTCCCCGGGGGATTTGAAATGACGGAGGCAATCAGCGTTCCAATAGGATAATAGGTACCCGCAGTGGATCCTGTACCGATGCGAAAAAACGAAACGTCCTGCGCGTTTCCAGAGATCGTAAAAAACGCTGTAAGGAGACAGAATGAAAGGATCAATCCGGATTGCTTCAGCACCTTCCCATCTCCATTTTCCAGATCTCCTTAAAAATATATATCTCAATAGATAGTCACAGATTTCCCGGAACAAAGTCCCTTTCTTGATGGGAGAATTCGATTCTTGACTTTTTTTCCCTTAATTGCGCCGATATATCACGAATGTCAAAAACCAGCGCGGCAGAATTATGCACCTCGAGGCATCCTTTGTGAATGGCTAAAGGGATTTGCATCAGCAATTCACGCTCCCGATCCTTTAGAGACTCCTTTGACTGGCCAATATTATCAAGCAGGTCATTCAACCCGCCGCAAAGAGAAGAAAGATGGCCGAGCGCTGTTTCCTCCACACGCCCGGCGAGGCGTTTATTGATTGCCCGCATGGCACTTATAACACCTTCGCGGTCTTCGACTTTGTCGAAGCCGGAAAGGAGAAGGACCGCTGACGAAAGGCGTATCAGTTGCTCGGTATAGATCGATATTTTACGCTCATTCACCGCTTTCATGGCAAGATTTATTGCTTCTGGCGTCGCCAGGAGTTCAGGCTTGCTCTCAACTTTCGCCTGCAGGGAATTCGGCACAACCAAGGATGATCCGACAGGATAGCTGCGGGAAATCAGACGCCGGTCCGGTCCGATATAGTCCGTTGTGACGACAAAAGGTTTTCGCGCCTGAACCAGGCGAAGTATCCGCTCGAAAATCTGGGTTCTCGACATCGGGCGGGAAATCAGATCATCCGCCCCGGAATTTATGCCGTCGCTAACAGCTTCCGGCGCGGCATTCCAGAGCGAAAGGACGACATTCACGAAAGGATTGCTACCAATTCTATGCCGGCGAATCCTCCGGACGATTTCGAGAATATTTGCGTCTGGGGTTCCGGTTTCCGCCAGAATGAGATCGAATTCGCCCGTATTCGCGCATTCCAGAAAATCATTTATTTCAGCGCAAGCGACGACGTCCCCAAAGCCAATATTCAAAAGAGCGCTGCGGGTATTATGCCGCATCGCAGGCTCTGGATCAAACAACAGAACCGTCGCAGGCTGAAAGTGGGAATTGGTCATTAGGGAGTGGTGTTATCGAATTCCGGTATGAATTCCTGGAGCTTTTCAAGGATCTTCTTGGGGTCTTCCGAAAATTGCAGACCGATCTTATTTCCGCGCCGCCACACCAGATCACATCTTACCGCACCAAGATTCGGAATATTCAGCAGAAGGTTATTTTTTTCGAAAAACAAGCCATTCACGTCTATTCTTGCGCCGTTGGCTGATATGTCCTTGATAATTCCAGTGACTTCACGTTCTTCCTCGTGCAAGCAGGCATGGCCGCGTTCCGCCTGTATTGTTGCCGGCCACATAACCTCGGCCCGGCGGTATTTCCGATCCTTGGCACTGCCCGTCTTTTTGTGGTCGCTCTCGACATCGAGAGCCCGAAGCATTTTCTTGATATCTTTGGCAATGATCATGTCAGTTCTCTGTTTCGCAATGACTGAATTCTCAGCACAAACAAGGCGTTCATAAACGCTCATTAGATTAAATCAAGAAATTGTTAATAATTTGCAAATGCGGATATGGAGGGCTCACCAATCGTCACATTTTGCCTGCGTTGCCGCATAGGAGTCACGCGTATCGATTACATCATTTGCCTTCTTCCGGGCCTCATTGAACTCGGTCAACACGGGATCAAGCTCAAAGAGAAGTCGATTGACGATTGATTTCCCTGCGTCTTTCGGATGCTTCGTGAAAAAAGGTCTTATGGCGGCCGCCCGCTCAGTCAATACTTCAGTTATTTTCGGCAAATACTCGTCGATCATTTTTTTGTTGATCCTGACGTGTTCTTCTTCATGCTCCAGAATGGCCTGATAAGCACAAGTATCATTCCGGTATTTCCGGTCAATATATATGTCCGTCTTGCGCGCGCCGAAAGTCAGTTTCACCGTTTCCAGCCGCAGACAATATTGTCCGGACTTCAACTGCTTGTATTTTGTTGAAGCCCCGATACTCGGGCCGATTGACGAATGGGTCAGACCCAACAAACTTGCATGCCTGGAAGACTTCGCATATCCGCTTTTCTTGGCAATCCTCTCTATCTGGTGCGAAGAATTACCTCGGTCAATGGTTGGGGTGGCAAATATGACATTGATGCTGATATTGGGTTGCGTCCAGATTGCAAGACAATTTTTGTCTGTATCCGCGTAAGAATTGCCACTACCCCACAAAATACTGATGAGTGAAACAATCTGTCCTGTGGCCGAACGCCAAGGCAGTCCGATCAGGCGGAAAAGTGGCTGCTTTCGCCTTCCTGCCAATTTAACCGAACATCGCATCTATATCTTCCTGATCGAATGTGACCTCTTCATTATCCTGCTCTTCACCGGTCGAGTGGGCACAATCTGTCAGGTTCTGACCATTTATAATGCTTCCCGCGCGATCAATAAGCTGACGTATCAAGTGACATCGTCCGACAGCAAACTCTGCATTTTGTTGTTCTTCGCCATCGGACCCAACGGTAGACATTCTTTCTTGTAACGTACAGATTTCCACATCGAGCTGCTCTGTTGTTGTCTCAAATGGCAGCTTATATTCTGGAGGTGAAAAATCATATGCCTCAATAGCCAGATCCCGATCGGCAATTCCGCTTTCGCGAAAATGATTTTTGTAAGAGTTAGGGGACCAGGCGACAAAATCGTCGAGCATATCCGGCATATCAATCACCAGTTCAGCAAGCATCAAAGCTTCGTTGAAATGATTCAGATAGTCAGTCGCCAGGAGGGTGACATCATTGACATTAGTACTTCGCGCACGGTCGCGAAACTCCTCCAGCGTGCTCAAATCTTTACTCATAAATGTCGCTGTCCGCCGTTATCATTCCAAAAACCAGTCAGATCGAGAGTAAAACCTAACAGTTATTTCATTAAGGAATTGTTTTCAGGTGCCAAAATTCGCAGTTATTGTTGGTTTTCCGCGCGATATATATAGCTTCAGTCCAAAAAAGCCGTCTTTTGATCCAACGTCACCCGGAAGTCATCCTTCGGCGTTTCCTGCATGAAAAAGGCAGCCGAAAGAAGGAAAGTCAGCAGGAATACGGCAGAAGAAAAAAGAAACTTCGAATAGCAGCTTTTAACGGAAAGCGCCTTGTTCAAGTTCCCCAGTATCAGTCCCATATCCTCTCCCTTCATCTGCGGCAATCGGCCTGTCCGACTTTCCGCTTTGTCGATATGAGAAGTATATGAAACATACCGCACCAAAACCAGCGCTTTGGTTGCTGAGTATTTTTTTTATGCACTTTTTAGTAACCTATAATTCAATCTGCCAATTTTGCGAAGCTTGTCCACAAGATATAGATTGCGCGCCCGCCGCAGATCCCGAAACATTATTAGCACATTGCTGGATCATTCGACTTGTCCTCCGAATTCAGCGAATCAAAACCTATATTCCGGTATATCGGTAGACTCCCATATTACCCCCGTAAATCCGATTTTTCTGCCTGCTAGAGAAAGCAGCGTTTCTGGATAGCACAGGCGCAGACTTTCCGGTTTTAAATAATTTCGTGAAACCGCTTTAGCAGATTTATCAGCAAAGCATGATCCGAAGCACCCAGGCCCGCGACGACTTTCGCCTCGATCTCTTTTACTTTGATTTCCAGCGCAACCAATTCGTGGCGGCCTTTCTTTGTCAGTCTGACCGCATAAGCGCGCCTGTCTCCGGCGACAGCTTCGCGCACGATCAGACCGTCCTTTTCAAACTGATTGAGAATAGGCACCAGTGAGGAGCGGTCGAGGCCGGCAGCTTCGGCGATGGCTGTCTGGGTTCGGCCCGGATTTTCGTCAATGATGGCCATGACAGAATATTGACCGGTCATGAGCTTTTTGCCCGCCGCCGTCGAGAATGTGCTTTGCGCCCTGAGAATTGCCTTTCGCATATGAAAGCCGACAATTCCATCAAGCGCAGACATGCTCATTTCACCGGGCTTATTCTTCCCCTTCTTGGATTTACTCCCTGCCATATTCGCGAACCCGGACCCCCTGCTCCGATACCGCGACGGGCAGTCGCAGCTTCACAGTAGTTGTTATAGTCGCAGATGCCGCTTTAGTTCAATAGAGGGAAATTTTATTCGATTGCCTGATAGAAGCGTTTGAGACCGGCCTCGGCGCATTCCATGTCCTGTGCCGGCGTTCCCGAACTCAAGCCGATCCCGCCAACAACCTCGCCTTTCACGATCACGGGTAGTCCGCCGCCGACCGTCGAAATCCTGCCGCCAACTTCTGTATGTATGCCAAAAGCTAGGTTGCCCGGTATATTCACGGCGTTGTATTCATGCGTCGCTTTGCGGGCGGCGGCGGCTGTATAGGCCTTGTCCGCCGAGACCGTAATGCTGGTAACTTTACCACCGTCCATGCGCTCGAAAGCGATGAGATTGCCGGATTCATCGACGATGGAGATGCACATTGGGACACCAATCTCCCTGGATTTTTCCCGTGCGCCGTGGATAAGAACGAGTGCATCTTCGTGCGATAGTCTATTAATAGTAAGCATTCAATACTCCAACCTGTTTGAAAAATAATTGTCCTGTCAAACGCGCGGGAAAGTTCTTTTATCCTGCTTTCGCTTCCATCCGGCGGGCGTGAAGGATTGGCTCAGTATAGCCGTTCGGTTGTATCCTGCCCCTGAACACCAAGTCGCAAGCTGCCTTGAAGGCGACGGAGGTATCGAAATGTCCCGCCATTGGTTTATAATGAGGATCCCCGGCGTTCTGACCATCGACGATTGCAGCCATACGTTCCATCGTTTCCATCACTTGCTTCTGCGAACAAATCCCATGGTGAAGCCAGTTGGCGATATGCTGGCTTGAAATGCGTAACGTCGCCCTGTCCTCCATCAGCCCGACATTATTGATGTCCGGCACTTTCGAGCAACCGACTCCCTGATCTACCCAGCGGACCACATAGCCAAGAATCCCTTGCGCATTATTGTCAAGCTCCGCACGGATTTCATCACTCGATAGATTCTGTCCTTTCAGCAATGGCGGCGTCAAAATGCTGTCGAGGCTAGCGCGACCACGAGAGGTGATTTCCTTTTGCCGGTCCTTGACCGAAATCTGGTGATAATGAAGAGCATGAAGCGTCGCCGCCGTAGGCGAAGGCACCCAGGCGCAATTTGCACCAGCTTTCGGATGGCCGATCTTCGCCGCCATCATCTTTGCCATTTCGTCCGGCATCGCCCACATTCCCTTGCCAATCTGGGCATGGCCGGGCAGCCCCGTTTCAAGCCCGATGTCGACATTCCAGTCCTCATAGGCGGATATCCACGGCTCACCCTTTGCATCCTCCTTACGCATGAACGGTCCGGCTTCCATGCTGGTATGGATTTCATCCCCGGTCCGATCCAGAAAGCCGGTATTAATGAAGAAAAGACGTTCCGAAACGGCGCGGATACATTCCTTGAGATTAATGGTTGTCCGCCGTTCCTCGTCCATGACGCCGATTTTCAGCGTATTACGGGGAAGGTTGAGACCATCCTCAACTGCAGCAAAAAGATCATTGGTGAAGGCAACTTCTTCCGGTCCATGCATCTTCGGCTTTACGATATACATGCTTCCCGCGCGGCTGTTGCGATGCCTGCCGATCCCTTTCAGGTCATGAAGGGCGCAAAGAGTTGTCATCACCGCATCTAGAATACCTTCCGGAATTTCATTTCCGTCCGCGTCAAGAACCGCATTCGTTGTCATCAGATGACCAACGTTCCGCACCAGAAGCAGGCTACGGCCATGCAGGGTAATTTTGCCGCCATCAGGCCCCGTGTAGACGCGGTCCGGATTCAGTGTCCGGGTCATCATTTTCCCGCCCTTTTCGAACCTGTCCTCTAGATCACCCTTCATCAGGCCAAGCCAGTTCCGATAGATGAGCGCCTTGTCTTCCGCATCGATGGCAGCAACAGAATCTTCACAATCCTGGATGGTCGAAAGCGCCGACTCCATGACAATATCCTTGACGCCTGCTGGATGATCCTTGCCGACGGCGTGGTTCGGATCGGTCTGGATATCGAGATGGAGGCCGTTCTTGACCAGCAGAATTGACGTGAGAGTTGTCTCTTCAAGATATCCAGCGAACTGGTCCGGGTTTTTGAGGTTCGTCACCGTCCCGTCTTGCAACTCGACTTCAAGGGTTTTCCGCGCACCGTCAGCTTTCAGACGGTACTTCCGCGCCATTCCATGCCCACCTTTTTTAAGCGGCGCGGCCTGATCCAACACATTGGAGCCATAGTCAATGACGGCCTTGCCCCGCAGGGGATTATAGCTGCCGCTTTTTTCCCGGCCGTCCGCTTCGGAAATGACGTCTGTTCCATAAAGCGCATCATACAGACTGCCCCAACGGGCATTGGCCGCATTCAGGGCGTAGCGCGCATTCATCACCGGCACAACAAGCTGCGGTCCGGCAACGTCGGAAATCTCAGGATCAACATTTGCTGTCGCAACCTTGAACGCCGGTCCTTCGGGGACCAGATAGCCTATTTCCTGCAAAAAGGATTTATAGGCGGGCGCGTCATGAGGTTGGCCTTTACGGGCTAGGTGCCAGCCGTCTATTTTTTCCTGCAATTCATCGCGTTTCACAAGTAGCTGCCGGTTTAGCGGCGCAAATTTTTCGACGAGGTCACCGAGTACCGTCCAAACTCTATCCGCCTCGATATCCAGGCCCGGCAGAATTTCCTTTTGTACCAGATCGACGATTTCCGTTGCGATCCGTAACTTGCCCTTTGTGATACGCGTATTCATTCTGACAATTCTCATTCCTGTTTTTTAGAGATTAGCGTTAGCAGGTCATCGACCTTTTTCACACAAATTTTCGAACCGATATTGACAGACGGCGCGAAGGGAATAAACTAAAATGGAATTATTTTCACAATATGGAAAAATCTGGCACGATGCAAAGCACCCTTCAGGCGGATTTGGTTAAGACCTCGGTGTCCCGAACCGGACAGGTTCAATCCCTGACACGTGCCTTATCAATTCTCAATTTGATCGCCGAAAACCCCCCTGGCCTGTCCCTAACTGTAATTGCCAAGTCCCTCAAGCTGGCCCCATCCACAACACATCGTCTCCTGACGACACTGCAGGAGGAACGCTATGTTCAATACGATCGGGACGCCAGCCGCTGGCAAATTGCCATGCAGGCCTTTGTAACCGGTAACGGCTTTTTAACCTCCCGTGACCTCGCGACCGTCGCCCGTCCCTACATGCGCCGACTGATGGAAATCAGCGGTGAGACGGTCAATCTCGCCGTCGCAGATCAAGACAATGCCATTTACCTCGCGCAAGTCGAAAGCCGCGAGATGATGCGGGTTTTCTCGAAGCCGGGAAACCGCGTTCCCATGCATTGTTCCGGCGTCGGCAAAGCAATGCTGATGGCCATGTCCGACAAGGAAGTTCAGCATATCATTGATACGCAAGGGCTCGTTCGGCTTACCGACAAAACAATAGTGGAGCCAAAGGCTTTATTTCAGGAGCTCACGGAATGCCGCGTGCAGGGCTTCGCGCTCGATGATGAAGAACATGCGATCGGTCTTCGCTGTGTCGCAACCCTGATTTATGATGAACATGCCGAACCGCTTGCCAGCCTTTCCATTTCCGGACCGGCGGCCCGTATCTCCAGGGAGCGACTGATGGAGCTGGGCATGACCGCGCTCGGCATCGCGGCAGAAGTTACAGCGGCCCTTGGCGGTAGGCTACCGACTTAAAATCCGGTGAATTGCCCGGCGCGGTTGTCCGCATCCTTCGCGTAGACCTTTTCTCCCGCCACATAGGTGGCCTTTACCGCCCTGTCATCACCAAGCATCATCAGCGCGAACAGTAGTTCTTCCAGAGAGTTGGCATATTGGAGCCGGTAACTGAGAAGGGGTGTTGCCTGCAGATCAAGAACGACGAGATCGGCTTCTAATCCCGGGCCGATACTTCCGATCTTACCTTCGAGGTAAAGCGCCTCTGCCGCGCCGCGGGTCGCGAGATAGAACGCCCGATGAGCATTCAGCGCAAACCCTGCGAGTTGGGCAATCTTGTAGGCTTCATTCATGCTCGCAAGCTGCGAAAAGCTGGTCCCGGCGCCAAGGTCAGTCGCCAGGCCGGTCCGTACCGGATGCGCGCCCGTCATCGCTGTTTCAATGCTGAACAATCCACTTCCTAGAAAGAGATTTGACGTCGGGCAATGGGCAAGCGCCGTTCCCGTATCGGAGAAGGTACGAAAATCACTTTCCGTAAAATGCACGCCGTGGCCGTAAATGGCGCGCGGGCCCAGTTGTCCGTAATGCTGATAGACGTCGACATAACTCTTCCTGTCAGGAAAGAGCTCGCGGACCCATTCGATCTCCGCCCTGTTTTCCGAGATATGCGATTGCAGGTAAGTGCCCGGATGCTCGTTCCAGACAGCACCGGTCATTTCCATCTGCTCCGGTGTGCTTGTCGCGGCAAAGCGCGGTGTCACGCTATAGAGTGACCGGCCCTTGCCATGCCATTTTTCAATAAGCTTTTTTGTCTGGTCATATCCTGATTGCGCCGTGTCCATCAGTTTCGGCGGCGCATTGCGGTCCATCAGGACTTTCCCGGCAATATTGCGCATGTTGATTTTTTCGGATTGCTCGAAGAACGCGTCGACGGATATGGGATCAACGGTGCAAAAAACGGAAGCGGTCGTTGTTCCAGCGCGCAAACACTCTTTCAGGAAAACCTCGGCCGTCGCGAGGGCATAGTCCTTATTGGCAAATTTCTGTTCCGCGACGAATGTATATTTGTTCAGCCAGTCAATCAGCTGCTTGCCGTAGGCCCCGATCATCTCGGTTTGCGGATAATGAACATGACAATCGATAAAGCCCGGGCAAATGAGAGCGTTGTCGTGGCGGGTGATCGGGACATTCCGTTCAAGTCCGGGCATTAATGCGGATGCGGGACCAAAGGCAGTTATGTGGCCGCCTTCCATAACGACGAGACCGTCTTCCTCATAGACGAGGCACTCCTCCAGTGGCTTTACAAAAGGGTTATTCCGGTAGGAAAGGCATTGGCCCCTAATCGCTTTTGTCATGACTACACTTACTTTCCTAAACCATCCGGCATATGCAAGGTGACGTCATCTTTCACGACTTCCATTACCACGTAGGTATGGGTTTGCAAGACGCTCGGCAATTGCGAAATTACATTTCCGAGAAGTTCGCGGTACGCGGTAATGTCCTTTGTTCGCACCTTCAGAAGATAATCAAAGCCCCCCGCGACCATCATGCAGGACTGTATTTGCGGAATACGACAGACCGCGGCATTGAAGGCCTCAAGTTCCGCGGCTGTTGTCCCGGAAAGTTGCACCTGCACCATTACTACATGCGCCGCCGCGACCGCCTTTGGATCAAGTTTTGCAAAATAACCTCCAATCACGCCTGACTTTTCGAGCCGCTTTACCCGTTCGGCGCAAGGTGTTTTTGTCAGATTAACGCGCTTGGATAACTCAACTGTCGAAATGCGGCCATTCGCCTGAATTTCGCGAAGAATGCGATAATCCGTTCTATCCAACTCGTGAGATTCCATCCTGAAACACCCTTTTTTAAAGAACTTTAGATGTAAAGCCTAAACTTAAGCGAAGACGCAACCTAAAACCTAGTAAATTCCACCCGGCTTCCAAAGCAGATAGCGCCCCGCATATGATCTCGAAAAGTTGTAGAAATTTGACCATTTTTCCAAAGACTTGGCATGGTCAATTGAATAGGATAGGCGACGCATTCGTGACGATCTGTAAATTTTTAGATGCTTTGAGGATCCGGGATAGATGATAAACCATCCGCTTACTGCCACCACAGAATGGGCTCGCCGCGTCTTTTTCGCCGCAGTATTTATAGCCCTGTCACCAGCATTGGCGAACGCCGATAACCTGGGTTTAAAAAACTGGAGCGAGGTTGTCGCTGAGGCCAAGGGCGGAACGGTGAACTGGTTCATGTGGGGCGGCGCAGACAATATCAACCAGTATGTCTCAGATTGGGTTGGTGGTGAGCTGAAAAAGCGATATGGCATTACACTTCACCGGGTTGGCATCAATGACACGGCGGAGGCGGTTAATATCGTGCTGGGGGAAAAACAAGCCGGGATCATTGATAACGGGACCGTCGATCTGATCTGGATAAATGGCGGGAATTTCCGCACCATGAAACAGGGCAAGCTTCTCTATTGCGGCTATCTTGATTTGCTGCGGAATAACAACCTGATTAACTGGCAGGACGCGTCTGTCGCAAATGATTTTGGATTGCCGGTTGACGGCTGTGAGGTGCCCTGGAACCGCGCTCAGTTCGCTTTCGCCTATGATCAGGCCCGCACCCCAAACCCACCCCGCAGCATCGCCGATCTCATCAAATGGGTGAAGGAAAATCCCGGCCAGTTTACCTATCCGGCCGCGACCGACTTCAACGGCAGCGTCTTTATCCGCCATGTCTTCTATTATGCGGCCGGAGGCCCCGAGAAACTTCTAGGCGATTTCGATCAGGCAAAATTCGATGCCATTGCGCCAAAGGCCTGGGTTATCCTCAATAACATGAAACCTTATCTCTGGCGGGAGGGGAAAACCTATCCCAACGCCATCGCAACTCTCGCACAGCTATACGCCAACAAGGAAGTTGCGCTTTATTTTGATTATGATCCGGCTATTTTCGGGATCAATGTTGAAAACGGTACTTTCCCGGCAACGACCAGATCCTACGGCCTCGAAGATGGGACCATCGGCAATACCAACTATGTGGCCATTCCCTTTAACTCGCCGAACAAGGCGGCGGCGATGGTCACGGCCAATCTTCTCTTGTCCTTCGATGCCCAGTATGAAAAAGCAAAACCCGCGGTTTGGGGAACGGCGCCCGCCATTGATCTTTCAAAGCTGGACGCCGGGAACAAGGCCGCATTTAAAAATTTGCCGAGAAATCCCGCTGTGATAGCGCCTGAAGAGCTCGCCCGGCATGCGCTTCCCGAATTGCACCCTGACTGGATAAGCGCGATCGAGAAAGGCTGGCAGGAAAATGTCGCGAAATGAGGCAGCAATTCTGCCAGTTTCCCTGGAACCGACTTGTTGATACAGAAAGGGGTTGATGTCTGACCGGTGGAAAATTTTCCTGCTGCTGTCGCCCGCCCTGCTGGTAATCGGCGGTCTTTTTCTGGGCGGATTGATCCTGGGGCTGGTGGGAAGCTTTGGGTATATGCCACAGATCGGCCTCGATGACGTAAATTTCGATGCTTACCGCACCATTTTGACGTCGAAAAGCTTTTATCTCTCCTTCCTGCTGACCTTTCATATTGCCTTTACCTCGACCGTACTTGCCTCGGTGCTGGCAGTCGGCACGGCGTTGATCCTCCGGCAAAGCTTTGCCGGCCGGGCTGTCATCAATTTCCTGTTTCAGATAAACCTGACCGTACCGCATCTGGTAGGCGCTGTCGGTATTCTCTATCTCTTCTCACAATCCGGATTTTTCGCGCGGCTCGCCTATGAATTTGAGCTGATTGCGAAACCATCTGAATTCCCGGCAATGATCTATGATCCGCTCGCTATCGGAATCATCTTGCAATATGTCTGGAAGGAAGTGCCGTTTATCGGGATTATTCTGCTTGCCAATATGCAGACAATGGGCCTGAATTATGAAGCCGTGGCCCGCTCCCTTGGCGCGAACCAATGGCAGAGTTTTCGCCATGTCCTTCTGCCGATGATTACGCCCGGCCTCCTCGCGGCGGCCATGATCGTGTTCGCCTTTACCTTCGGCGCTTATGAAATACCGGCGTTGCTTGGGCAGAATTATCCGGCTGCCCTGCCGGTCCTCGCCTATCACGCCTTTACCAATGTTGACCTTAACACACGGCCTGAGGCGCTGGCCATGGCGATGATTATTTCACTATTGAGTGTCATCATGATCTTTGGCTATGTCCGCCTCGCGCGCCGACATTTGCGCGCCTGAGGAAAAGAGGATGAGCCTGACGCACCCGTCAAACTCTGAAAAAGGACTGTCTACCCTACTCCGGCTTTCCGTCGCCGTCCTTGTTGTCTGGCTGATCCTTCCCCTCGTCCCGCTCGCGGTATGGTCTGTCAGTCGAAGCTGGTACTTTCCTGACCTGCTTCCCGCCGAATACAGCCTGCGCGCCTGGAAATACAGCCTTTCCGAGACGTCAGGTGTTCCGGGCGCCCTCGGTCTCACCTCGGCAATTGCTCTTTGCACGACCCTCATCTCCGTCCTGATTGGGGTGCCCGCCGGACGGGCACTCGGCCTTTACCGGTTCAAAGGCAAAGCAGTGGTTGAACTGCTTGTCCTCGCGCCAACCATTGTTCCCGGCATCGCCGCTGCGCTCGGCCTGCATGTGGTATTTCTGAAACTTGGCCTCGCGGGTTCTGTTGCGGGCGTCATAATTGTCCATCTCATTCCGACACTCCCCTATATGATCCTCGTGATGGCCGGGGTGTTTGCTAATTACAATCCAGCCACCGAAGCGCAGGCCCGAAGTCTTGGCGCCACCGCCTTGAAAACATTCTGGTATGTAACGTTGCCTGCCGTATTACCGGGCCTCCTGATTGGTTCGCTGTTTGCGTTTCTTGTCTCCTGGAGCCAGTATATTCTCACTTTATTGATCGGCGGCGGCCGCGTTATCACGCTGCCGCTCCTGCTCTTTAATTTCGCAAGCACAGGGCGGAACGATATTACCGGTGCCATCGGCATGATATATATTTTACCGGGCATCCTCATTCTGCTTATTGGGGGCCGGCACCTGACCGGTCGAAGCCGGGCCACCGGCACTTTAGGGCAGATATGACAGACGTCGCCATAAAATACCTGACCAAGACCTATCCGGGATCAATCAACCCGGCGGTTGATGGTGTGTCCCTAGACATCGGGAGTGGATCATTGACGGCACTGTTAGGGCCATCGGGCTGCGGCAAGTCAACGGTTTTGAAAATGATCGCCGGGCTGCTGGCGCCCACATCAGGCGATATCCTGTTCGCGGGTGCGTCGGTCCGGCGCCAACCGCCGGAGCGGCGCGATGCGGTTATGGTTTTTCAGGACCCTCTCCTCTTTCCCTACATGCCGATTGCGGAAAACATTGGCTTTGGCCTGAAAATGCGCAAAATGAAAAAGCCGGAAATCACGAAACTGGTGGCGCAGATGATGGCGCTTGTCCAGCTGGACGGACTGGGCATGCGGAAACCCGAAGAACTTTCCGGCGGTCAGCAACAGCGCGCCGCCCTTGCTCGCGCCCTGGTCTTGAGGCCGAAAATTCTTTTGCTCGATGAGCCCTTTTCAAACTTGGATGCAAATTTACGGATTGAGATGCGGGATCTCCTCAAATCGTTGCAAAGGGAAACGGGGACAACCATGCTTTTCGTAACCCATGACCAGGAGGAGGCCGTTGTTCTTGCCGACCGGATCGCCTTGATGTTGCAGGGAAAACTCAAGCAAGTGGACAATGCATCAGCGTTCTATGCCCGTCCCCAGGATCAGGAAGTGGCGCGATTTTTTGGCGGCAAGAATTTCATTTTCGGAACGAGCCGCAACGGCCGCTTCACTTGCGCGTTGGGGACGCTGGAAATTCCTGACCACTGCATATCTGGCAAGGGAACACTCACTTTCCGGCCGGAGAGCGTCCAGATTGGCGGTGAATTGACGGCTGAAAACAGTTTTCGCGCCCGTCTCCGTTCAAAAACATTCCTCGGTGTTCAAACCCGCCTCAGGTTGACCACTGCGAGCGAGGAGTTCGAGGCGCTTGTCAATCCGGCGCTCGCACAAGGGCTCGCGGAAAATACGGAAGTATCTGTATATCTCCCGAAACAGGCTCTGTGGACTTTAGCGTAACATCTCCAGATATCTGGAAATCGTTTTTGCCGCTTTGTCCGGCGCCACGTTTGACGTCCGGATCAATCCGTCGAAATGCGCGGTAAAGGCCCGGATATGCTCGACTGAATTGATCACCAGGTACATATTACCGATATAGATTGCCGCACGGAGTGGGCCAAACAGGGTGTAGGCGGCCGAGTATGTCTTGCGGGCATCGAACAGGAACAGCCGGAAGGTCGGATACAACTCACCGACCAGTTTGATCATATTCTCGAGTTGCTCCCGCCTGACGGTAACCGGCACCTGTTTCCAGATCCCTTCGCCTTTTGCCACCTGGGCGATGACCTGCAGCGGCATACAGACCTCAATATCGGTTTCCGGACGCCGCGAATAGTTGAGCTGGTCCTGCATCCGTCGCTCCCGCGCCTGCACCTGCCCCGGCGTATAATCCCCAAACTCGTATTTGCTGACCTGTTCCGTCCGCAGCAGGTCCGGCAGGGTACTTGGAACATAGCGTATTTTATAGCCCATTGCCTCCTGGTGCCATTCCGCCATCTTGACACTGGCTGACGTCTCGGATATCCGCTCGATTTCCAGCATGGGGACCGCTTCGCTGGAAGTTTCGTCATTGGCGATCAGGCCCATCAGCCAGTCAACCGAGACACCATAGGTTCTGGCAATGGTGCAAAGCGTTTCCGCCCGCGGCAATCTGGTGGATCCCGGTGCGAGAAACTGGCTCAATGCCGATCGATCAATTCCGACACTGTCTGCAAACTGGCTGAGATTAAAACCTTTACGGGCGAGCAGAAGCGCCATACGGTCGCGAAAGATCTCCGCAAGATCCCGTTTATCAACGGATTCCGCCTCAAACTGTTGTGTATTCACATCATTTTCTCACAAAGATAACAGAAATAAATATAACCATCATATTATCATAAAAATTAGCGGATTGTACCATTGTATCTTACGTCACAAAAGCGACATAATTTGTTTGTGTAGATGAAGGAGGTAAAAGGATTGTTGTTGCGTGAATGGTTAGAAGGAAAGACTCTGGCGCTGATTTGCCTGTGTTATGGCGTATGGGTGTTTCTTTTATTCGGACCGGCTGTATTGCCGGTTTGGGCGACGGTTATCTTGCTTGTTCCATTAATAGCTTTTCATTCCTCCCTTCAACATGAATGTATTCACGGCCATCCCTTCACAAATACAGGACTGAATGATCTGATTGCTGTTGCGCCGCTTGGTGTTTTCCTGCCCTATCCCCGATACAAGGAAAATCACCTCATTCACCACCAGAAGGCAAGTATCAGTGATCCGGTTGAAGATCCGGAAAGCTGGTATGTCACCCGGGAAAAATGGTCCCGGACGCCGTACTGGTTCAGAGCCATCTTGACCGCCAACAACACCCTGATCGGCCGGTTGATATTGGGGCCGATTATCGGAATAACTGCCGTGATCCAGTCCGACATACAGAAATTCCGGGCCGGACGTCATGGGCTTTTCGCGACCTGGGCAATCCACATCCTCCTTTGCTCTGCGCTTTTGTTTACGATCGCAACAAACGGCACGATTTCCATCGCGGTTTATCTCGCTTGCGCTTACTTCGGTATGTCGATATTGATGCTCCGTACATTCCTGGAACATCAGGCACATAAGGACATGCGGGGCCGCTCTGTCCTGATTGAGGAAGCAGGTCCACTAAGACTTTTGTTCCTGAACAACAATCTTCATGCGGTTCATCACGCGTATCCCTCGCTCGCCTGGTACCGTCTACCCGTCATTTTCAAGCTCCACCGGGACCGGTTCCTGCAAATGAACAAGGGTTACCACTATCGCAGTTACGTTGATATTTTCCGAAAATTTGCCATTTCGCGAAAAGAACCCGTAGTCTTCCCGCTTGATAGATACTGACCTCGCCTGCGATTGATATTATGATAAAACCCGTGGCAACTTTGCCAATGTATGACTGGCCAGAAATACGTCCAGCCACAGATATTTACTGGAACGCACTAAGTGAAAGCCTCAGTGATCGAGGTTTCCTGGCTCCCGCCGCTCTTACGCGAACGGAAGATCCGGTTCCGCTATGGCAGAACCCAGCCCTCATCCTCGGACAGACCTGTGGTCTTCCCTTTGTCGAGATACTGCGGCACCAGGTATCCATCATTGGCACGCCAGCCTATGATATCTGTTGCGGCGCAGGATCATATTTTAGTGTCATCGTCGTGCGGGAGGAAAGTGACTTCCGATCATTGCATGATTTGGCGGGTGCAAGGTTCGGATTTAATGATCCTCTTTCTCAGTCTGGATATGCCGCCTTCCTTTACCAGTTGAAATCCGAAGGATTGCCGCCGGATTTTATAAAGCGGCAAAAAACAACAGGCTCGCATCGGAAATCCATCCAATCTGTTGCCAGCGGTGAGGTTGATGTCGCAGCAATAGATGCCGTCACTTGGGAACTTGCCAGGCGACATGAACCAGCCGCAGCCGCGAGGCTTCGGGTCATCAAACATACGGATCCGACAGCGGGACTTCCCTATATCACCGCAAAACGTCCCCGGAGGGACATTGACAGAATTCATAGGGCAGTCGTCGACGCGATGGCGTCACTCGACGAAGGTGTTCGGGAGGAATTGTTGTTGATGGGGTTCGCCGCAACGACAGATGATGACTACCGGATCATCAAGACAAGATACGACAGTCTCATGCCGATTCGATGATCGATCGCTCAAGAAATTTAGCGTGTTGAATAAAAAAAGCCCCGGGAGAACAATCTCCCGGGGCTCGATTCTCGCGATTACGACTGATTATTTATAGTCGTACTTGCCGTTTTTCCATTCGTACCAGACATAGCCTGGCAGAGTGACATCGCCCTTCTCGTCGAAGGATAACGTTCCAAGAACTGTGTCGAACTTGCCTGCATGAAGCGCCTTGATCACAGCGCCTTCATCTACGGATTTCGCCGCTTTGGCGGCGTCCGCCCATGCCTGAACAGCAGCATAAGTGTAAAGGACGTAGCCTTCAGGCTCGACGCCTTTGGCCCGGAATTTTGCGACCAATTCAGCAACGCCCGGATTTTTGCGGGGGTCCGGAGAGAAGGTCATCAGGGTACCTTCGCCGGCGTCACCGGTGATCGACCAATATTCGTCAGTCACCAGCGCGTCGCCGGAAACCAGTTGGGTCTTCATGCCCTGATCGCGCATCTGGCGAACGATCAAACCGGCTTCCGTGTGATAGCCACCTACGTAAGCGATATCGATATTTTCCTGCTTCATTTTAGAAACAAGTGCCGTGTAGTCTTTTTCACCCGCTGTATAGGCTTCATACATGGTTGCTTTACCGCCATCAGCTTCCATTGAAGCTTTGGTTTCATCGGCAAGACCTTTACCGTAGGCCGTCTTGTCGTGCAGGATGGCGATCTTTTTGCCTGCTTTGCTTTCGTCGGCGAGATAGGCACCGGCAACCTTGCCTTGCTGGTCATCGCGGCCGCAAACTCGGAAGACGTTCGGTCCACCTTCGTCCGTCAGCTTCGGGTTTGTCGAAGCAGGAGAAATCTGGACAATCCCTTCTTCCTCATAAACTGCAGACGCCGGAATGGAAGAACCGGAGCAAAAATGACCCGCCATGAAGACAACGCCTTTTGACACCATCTGGTTAGCCACTGCCACAGCCTGTTTTGGATCACAGGCATCGTCGCCTATTTCAAGGCTCAGCATTTCACCGTTCACACCGCCTGCCGCATTGATATCGGCAACCGCTTGCTCGGCACCCGCTTTCATCTGCTGACCAAAGCTTGCATACTGGCCGGTCATCGGACCCGCCGTCGCAATTTTTATATCTGCCCAGGCGGCGCCTGAACCGAGCATCATGCCCATCGACAATGCCGATACAGCAAGAAGAATCTTTTTCATCTGAAGTACTCCCAGTTGAGTTGTGTAATTCCAATAACTTACGCTGATTTTCCCGCAATTATATCAGACTTGTAAAGATATTTTAGTGCGGTTTAAAACATTGACGCGTCAGGCTCCGGTGCCCTTCTTTTCGCGCCAGGCAAACGGGCCCGATCGTTCATAAAGCCAGCGGTATTGAGTTACCATTTGCCGCACACGCGTCAGGCGGTAACCCAATAATGAAATGCCGACCAACACCAGCGTGTCGACGACATAATACTGTAAAGACAGCAAGGTTCCATCAAATAAAGCAAAGTGGAAAAACCGTACTGCTATTCCTAGTAGCAACATAAAGAACAATAGTTGCGGAATGGGGCGCCATTTTGACGCCAATGCCCGACCCGCGAGAAATCCTGCACCGCCACCGATGATCACGGTCACAAAAACAAAGGTCGTGAAGCTGTTTTCCCAGAGAATACCCATTAATGCGCTCCTCCTTCAAGATACGCTGCTCTCACCTCTTCGCTGGCCAGCAGTTCCTTTCCGGTTCCGCTGATCGTGATCTCGCCATTGACCATGACATGGCCGCGATCGGCGAGCTTGAGCGCATGATAGGCGTTTTGCTCAACAAGAAAGACTGTCAGACCATCTTTCGCGTTCAATTCCTTGATGACTTCGAAAATCTGCTTCACCACAAGCGGCGCTAATCCGAGGGACGGTTCATCCAGCAAGAGCAGCCGTGGCCTGGCCATCAGCGCCCGGGCGATAGCCAGCATTTGCTGTTCGCCCCCCGACAAGGTACCGCCCCGCTGGTCCTTGCGTTCTTTCAGGCGCGGAAAGAGTTTGAAAACATGCGCCAAATCCTCGTCATAATAGGCCGGGTCGGACGTTATCGCCCCCATCATCAGGTTTTCCGTAACCGTCATACGGCCAAAAATGCGGCGACCTTCGGGTGACTGCGCGATGTTCAACCGCGTAATTTCATGGGTGGGCATATTCGTAATGTCCTGACCGCCAAAAATGATCTGGCCGGACGCCGCGCGAGGATCGCCGCAGATGGTCATCATCAACGTCGATTTTCCAGCCCCATTGGCGCCAATGAGCGTCACAATCTCGCCTTCGTTCACCTCCAGCGTGACCCCTTTCAGGGCCTGGATTTTGCCATAGAAAGTTTCGACATTTCTGATTTCGAGAAGAGGTTGCTTGGTCATGAGGATACTCCTTCCTCAATTTCCTGTTCGACCGTTTCGATTTCCTCATCATCCACGCCTAGATAGGCGGCGATGACCTTCGGATCGCTGCGAATCTCTTCCGGTGTGCCATCGGCGATTTTCTTGCCGTAATCAAGCACGACAATATGATCGGATATTCCCATTACCACATTCATGTCATGCTCGATCAGCAAAATACCGGTTTCGCGTTCCTTACGAATAAACATTAGTAGCTTATTCAGATCTTCGGATTCGCGGGGATTGAGCCCGGCAGCCGGTTCATCGAGGCAGAGCAGTTTTGGGTTGGTGCACATCGCCCGGGCAATTTCCAGCTTTCGTTGATCACCATACGGGAGGTCTCCGGCCGCATCGTCGGCGCGCGCAGTAAGCCGAGTCTGATCCATCCAGTATTTCGCTAAATCCATCGCCTTTTTTTCTGCGGTCTTATAGGTCTTGAGACCAAAGATACCGCCAAACGTATAATTGGAGGCAACCATCAATGGGTTATGTTGACCTACCATCAGGTTTTCGAGAACGGTCATCCCACTGAACAGACGGATATTCTGAAAGGTGCGTGCGACCTTCGCAATCTTCGGTATCTTGAAATCATCCATCCGTTCGAGCAGAAATTTTTTCCCATCTTCATGATGGGTCGTAATCCGCCCTTCCGTTGGCTTATAAAATCCGGTGATGCAGTTAAAAACTGTGGTTTTGCCGGCACCATTTGGCCCGATCAGGGCGGTGATATCCTTGCGGCCGACGTCAAAGGAGAGGTTATCAACTGCGAGCAGTCCGCCAAAGCGCATATTGAGATGTTCGACGGTCAGGACTGCATCGTCAATTTTCGCTATCATCTCAGTGGCCCTCCCCTTGCGAAACCATATCCGAGGAGACAGCTTTTTTTTCTTTCAGGAAGATCGAGGGAATGCGCGTCGAGATCAGGCCGCGCGGCCGCCAGATCATGATGAACACCATGGCCAAGCCGAATATCAACATACGGTACTGCTCCGCTTCGCGGAAGATTTCGAAGCCACCGATCATGACGATAGCCGCTATAACCACTCCAATCTGCGAACCCATCCCGCCGAGAACAACAATGGCGAGGATGAGGGCCGATTCGATAAAGGTGAAGCTTTCCGGAGAAATAAAGCCCTGCCGCGTCGCGAAGAATGATCCAGCGAAGCCCGCGAACATACCGCCCGTTGCGAATGCCGTCAGCTTGACGGTCGTCGTGTTCAAGCCCAACGACCGGCAGGCAATCTCGTCTTCGCGCAATGCCTCCCACGCCCGACCAATCGGTAGCCTGCGTAACCGGTTTGTGACGAAATTTGTGAGCAGCGCAAGTGCGAGAATCAGGAAATACAAAAAGACAATTCGGTGGCTGGAGGAATACTCCAGCCCAAAAATATGCGCAAATCCACTTTCACTGCGATTAAAGTCTATCCCAAAAAAACTCGGCCGCGGAATTCCGGACAGTCCATCCGGTCCGCCGGTGAACCAGTACCAGTTGAGCAAAACAACACGAATGATCTCGCCAAAGGCAAGTGTGACGATCGCAAGATAGTCCCCTCGCAACCTGAGGACCGGAAAGCCCAGAATAATCCCCCAGAACGCTGCAAGAATACCGGCGAGCGGCAAACATATCCAAAAAGACAGCCCGAAATATTGCGCCAGCAGCGCGTAGGAATAAGCACCGATTGCATAAAAAGCCACATATCCAAGGTCGAGCAGTCCGGCGAGGCCGACGACAATATTAAGGCCCCAGCCAAGCATGACATAGGTCAGGACCAGAATGCCGAGATCGAGAAGATACCGGTCGGTAAAGGGTAGAAACGGAAAGACAAGGGCAATGAGAAGCATTGTCGTCGCGAACCCCTTGCCGATTTTCGTTGTAAGGAAGGCAATACTGGCCTTCATATTGGCCGGCATGACGGGCGAACGATGACCCGAAGGCCGACTCCAGACCGCCAGCCACAAAATCAGCCGTCCAACGACAACTGCCGCAATGATATAAAATGCGATATCGTAACGGGTTTCCAGCGCCAGTCCACCCTCCGCCGATACAGTCTTGTAGGCAATGGTGGAGCCAAAAATTGCAGTGGCCAGCAACGCGGTTACAACGAGATCCTTTGCGACTTTCCCCGCATCAAGATGCCAGCCGGGGTTCGCCTCTTTAATGGTTTCGTCCGTCATTATACTTTCTCGACCTCCGGCTTACCGAGCAAGCCTTGCGGCAGAAAGATCAAAACAATTGCCAACATGGAAAAAGCCGCCACATCCTTATATTCAATGGAGAAATAGGCGGACCAGAATGTTTCTATCAGGCCAATAACCAGCCCTCCGAGCATCGCCCCGGGGAGCGAGCCGATCCCGCCCAAGACGGCGGCGGTAAAGGCTTTCACGCCAGCGACGAAGCCAATGAAAAAATCAATCACCCCATAATAAAGGAGGAACATCAGACCCGCGACGGCGGCCAGCGCCGCACCCATCACGAACGTCATCGAGATCGTCCGGTCGACATTGATCCCGAGCAGCGACGCCATCTTCCGGTCCTGCTCGCAGGCGCGTTGCGCGCGGCCGAGCGAGGTCTTGGCGATAATCAGCGAGAAAATTGTCATCAGGATCACCGTGACGACAATAATCATGATCTGCATGTTGGAGATTTGAACCGCAAATTCGCCGTTGGTATCCACCCGCGTCATGATCGTATAGCCGCCAGAAATGATCGGCTGCAGCGGTTTCACGCGAGCGCCTTGGGTAATCTGGATGTAATTTTGTAGCACAATCGAAATGCCGATTGCGGTGATCAGCGGTGCCAGACGGAAGGACCCACGTAAAGGACGATAGGCCATCCGCTCAATCGTCCAGCCAAATACCGACGCGATGACCATGGCCGTCACCAGAACCAGAATAAGCGCCAGTATGGTAAGCCCGAGCCCTGTCGATATGGTCAGCCCCAGCGCAGTTATGACGATAAGGGCGACAAAAGAGCCAACCATGAAAATATCGCCATGCGCGAAATTGATCATCCCGATGATCCCGTACACCATCGTATAGCCAATCGCAATCAGCCCGTAAATTGATCCAAGTGTAATCCCGTTGATCAATTGCTGTAGAAAATACTCCATCAAGCTCCCCCTTGAGAATACTGTCCCAATGCAACCTGCATCCGTCAAAAAATCATTATCTAGGCACGTCGTGCCGATTTCTAAAGCCAGACAGCGTCCTTCCACAGCGCGATCCGGCAGAATAATTTATGTTACCGTATTACAGTTTTATTACCGTATGACAGACCCTTACAGTAAGCAAGAGAGATTAAATGGTGCGAGCCCGGCAAAAATATACCCTTTTCCGACAAACAGCGTATTCGACGCTGTTCATGGCATAAGAAAAAGCCGGATTATAAAGGCGACTGTTCCAATAACCATCACACCCATGATCCAGAGCGCAATGAACCATAACGACTGCCGCAAGAGCGGGGGCATCAATGATATCCTCCCGACTCGTCGACCTTTCCCCGGAACACCCAATAACTGTAGATCGTATAGGCAAGAATGATCGGCACCAGAAAGACTGTCCCGACAAGCAGGAAGTGAAGACTCTTGTCCGGCGCCGCCGCCGCCCATATGGTCAGGTCAGGTGGCACCATGCGCGGATAAAAGCTGATGCCTATACCAATATAACAAAGCAGGAATATTCCATGAGCCGCAAAAAACGGACGGATATCATGATGCCGCTTCAATCCCAGAAACAGAACCCCTGCACAGATCGTGAGCAGGAAGGGGACAATTATGCTGAAGATCAGATTCCCGCCCTCGAACCAGCGATGGTGATATTCGGCATCGAGGAAAGGGGTTGCCAGGCTGACCACGCCGATGAGCGCAAGCGTCAATATTCCTGAAATCATGGCGAACTTCCGGGCGAACGTCTGCAACTCGCCCTCTGTCTTCATCACAAGCCAGGTAGACCCCAGAAGTACGTAACCAACTACCAGCGAAATTCCCGTCAGAATCGAAAACGGCGTCAACCAGTCAAGACGCCCGCCAGCGTAACTGCGATCGGCAACCTCTATTCCCTGAATCAATGCCCCAAGACAAATGCCTTGCGCAAAAGCCGCCAGAAGCGAGCCAAAAGCAAAGGAACGGTCCCACCAGATGCGCCTTTCCTCCGATGCACGCCAGCGAAATTCGAAGGCAACGCCGCGGAATATCAGCCCGAGCAGCATCGCGATAATCGGGACATATAAAGCGGGCAGGACGACGGCATAGGCCAGCGGAAATACCGCCAGTAACCCGCCGCCTCCGAGAACGAGCCATGTTTCATTGCCGTCCCATATCGGCGCAACCGAATTCATCATCGCATCGCGGTGGCCTGATTTTTCAGGCATGAAAGGAAACATGATCCCGACACCAAGATCGAACCCATCGAGCGAGACATAGGCGAGGATGGCGAAAGCAATGATAGCGGCCCAAATGAGCGGTAAATCAAATTCCATTGTTCATCTCCTCACCCTAATTGTCCAACCGATCAAGAGTTGACGGCGCTCCAGTCATGCCCGATGCCCGCTTGAAACTGGTCGTCTGATCTTCTGTACCGATCAGGGGCGGCTTTGCCATCAATTTCAGCATATAATAGACGCCCGTCCCGAATAGCGTGAAATAGACGACGATAAAGGCCAGCAGAGTTCCACCGACCTCAACACCGTTCAAGGGCGACGCGCTCTCCGCGGTGCGCAACAGTCCGTATATTGTCCAGGGCTGTCGTCCGGCTTCCGTCGTGATCCAGCCACAGAGGACCGCGACAAATCCTGCAGGACCGACAGCAACCGCGGCGCGCGCCAGCCAGGGATCATCATAAAGTCTTTCCTGGAAACGCCGCATCAGGCTCCACAGCCCGACGATGAGCATAATCACGCCCATGCCTACCATAATCCGGAATGACCAGAAAATCAGGAAGGTGTTTGGCCAGTCTTCTTTAGGAAAGGCGTTGAGCCCTTGCAGTTCTCCATCCCAGGTATGTGTCAGGATCAAAGATCCCAGCCTCGGGATTTCGATCGAGTATAGAAGCTCTCCCGTTTCGTTATCCGGAATGCCGAACAGGACGAGTGGCGCGCCGGTGACATTATTGTAATGTCCCTCAATCGCCGCGATTTTTGCCGGCTGATGCTCAAGGGTATTCAGTCCCTGCTGATCACCGGCAACCATCTGGATCGGCGTGACGATAGCAGCCATCCACATTGCCATGGAAAACATCAGCCGCGCATTCTTGTTTGTTTTGTCTTTCAACAGGTGAAAGGCGCCGACGGCGCCGACAACGAATGCTGTCGTCAGATAGGCCGCCAGAACCATATGCACAAAGCGATAAGGGAAAGACGGATTGAAAATGACATTGAACCAGACGTCCGGAACGAATTGCCCGGCTGCGTTTATGGTATGACCGGTCGGCGTCTGCATCCAGGAATTCACTGAAAGGATCCAAAACGCCGAGAAAAGCGTTCCGGCAGCCACCATCAGGGTCGCAAAAAAATGCAGCCTGGGGCCAACCCGCTTCTGGCCGAACAGCATAACGCCAAGAAATCCGGCTTCCAGGAAAAAGGCGGACATGACCTCATAGCCCATCAGCGGCCCAATCACGGGACCCGCCTTGTCGGAAAATACGGACCAGTTCGTGCCGAACTGATAGGCCATGACGATACCGGATACGACGCCCATGCCGAATCCAACCGCGAAGATCACTTTCCAGTAATTGAACACCTGCATGTAGGTGTCGTCTTTTTTCAGCAGCCATAGACCTTCGAGCACGGCAAGAAAGCTTGCAAGACCGATGGAGAACGCCGGAAATATGATGTGGAATGACACCGTAAAAGCGAATTGCATCCGGGCCAGATCTAAAGCGCTAATATCGAACATACTGACGTACCCCGCTTCATTTAAACCGGAGGTAGCTTAGCATTTATTCGGAGAATGTCATTTATTTTCATGGATCTGCGATAATATGCGGCCCATTTTTCAATCAAAGTGGCGGTCGGTGAGAGATTCGAACTCTCGAAGGGCATTCACCCTTACCGGTTTTCGAGACCGGCGCATTCAACCACTCTGCCAACCGACCGCAGTCAAGATATCGCTTAAAAGACCCAATTTGGCTCCGGCGGTATCTCAATTTCTTTGGAAACCGGCTTGTAGCGCATGGTATTTGGCGGCGCAAGCGGAGAATGGGCCAAAAACTTCAAAAGTGCGCCTGAATCCTGTTGACTTCGTCCGGCCCATAGATATATTGCGCCCTTCAATTGTGGTGCGCTAAGAAATCGGTCTTGGCGGCCAATTCATTATGTTTGAAACGGATCAGCTATGTTTGCAGTGATCAAAACCGGCGGCAAGCAATATAAAGTCGCCAAGGACGATGTTATCAAGGTGGAACGCCTCGCAGGTGAGGCCGGTGATAACGTACAGCTGGACCAGGTTCTGGCTATCACAGGTGAAGACGGAGCATTGTCCATCGGCGCCCCGCTCCTGGAAGGGGCTTTTGTCTCGGCAACACTTCTGGAACAGGCCCGTGCCGACAAGATAGTCGTCTTCAAGAAAAAGCGCCGGCAGAACTACCGTCGCAAGGCCGGTCATCGTCAGGACCTCACGGTTCTTCGCATAACTGATATCGCCGCGAAGGGTGCAAAGAAAGCCGCACCAAAGAAAGCTGCAGAGCCAAAGGCTGAAGCTGCGCCGAAATCCGAGAAAGCAGAAGCCGCGACAAAAAAGGCGGCTCCTAAAAAAGCAGCCGCGCCTAAAACAGAAACAGCAAAGAAAGCTGCGCCAGAAGAGGCTGCGGCGAAGAAAACCGAGGAGTAGGTTAGATGGCACATAAGAAAGCTGGTGGTTCATCCCGTAACGGTCGCGACTCCGCGGGTCGCCGCCTCGGCATCAAGAAATATGGTGGCGAAAAGGTTATCCCGGGCAATATCATTCTGCGCCAGCGCGGCACCAAATGGCACCCGGGCGTGAATGTGGGCATTGGCAAGGATCACACCATCTTCGCCGTTACCGATGGTAATGTTAAATTTACCAAGAAAAGTGGCGGAAAGATCTATGTATCCGTAGAGCAGCAGGCATAACGCCCGCCTCCAACGGTTAAGAGATTGAAGAAGGGGAATGGTCCGGCCATTCCCCTTTTTTTGTTTGAACGCAGGCCTGTGAGAAAATCCCTGGCCGCGCAGGATTAGGCAGCAGATTTATGAAATTTTTGGATCAAGCCAAGGTATATCTTCGCTCAGGTAACGGCGGACCCGGCGCCCTCAGTTTCCGGCGGGAGAAATTTATCGAGTTCGGCGGCCCCAACGGCGGCGACGGCGGACGCGGCGGCTCGGTCGTGATCGAATGCGTAGATGGCCTCAATACCCTGATCGATTTCCGCTATCAACAGCATTTTAAGGCCAAAAGCGGTGGCCATGGCATGGGCCAGGATCGCACAGGCGCCGCAGCCGACGACATGGTGATGAGAGTCCCGGTTGGCACGCAGGTGTTCGAGGAAGACAATGAAACCCTGATCGCCGACTTTACGGAGGTCGGGCAGCGCGTGACAATATGCAAGGGTGGGGATGGCGGTCGTGGCAACGCC
>JAIOYL010000133.1 GCA_021741195.1 Sneathiella sp.
GGCAGCGAGCATCGATAAAACGAGTTTCATTTTTTTATCTCCCTGTGCAAATAAGTAACCTACTGGATACTTACGCGAAGATATGGACATCCCGCGCAGCTTGTCAAGACGGTATTTTTCGGGGTAATTATCAGCGTAAAATCAAAGATAACCAAAAATATAGGTCATTTTTCATGACCAAAAAATGCCGTCACGGTGCTGGATCGCAGTACGAATCGAAGCTGCCCACAGCTCGCAGGATCAGCCCTGCACAACTTTATCCGGTGGTGTCAAACTAATGCGGCCTCGTCATTCTCCGATAATGGCATGTTGCAAGCTCAGCATCACCATCCGAATAGATCCAGATGTTTATCTGGATCTATTCGGATGGCAGAAGGGTGATCAGGCATGTATAATTGAAATTGCGAGTATCATTTGAGCTCCTACGCCTGTCAAAAATGCGACCGTGCGCGGTATTATGGGAAAGCCCAGAATGGCGACAAAAGCATGCGAAAGACGCGCAAAAAAATAAATCTCGCAAGCCAGTGCTGTGGCGGGTGTTGATACGCCCGCCATAACAACGCCAAGTGCCATCGGTGCAAAAACGACAAGATTTTCAACTGCGTTGGAATGGGCACGTACGGCACGACCTGCCCACGGCGCACGTGGTTCTGGATCTGGCGGCGGAAACCACTCCATGCTGGGCGGCCCGAGTTCTTGAAACCGATTAACAATATAGGGAACCCATAAGACACCCGTTAGTATTGCCGTCGCAGCAAGCCACGTTATTTCCGATGGTATAGTATTCATTCTCGATCCTTTGAATGCCCCTATAGAGGAGTGTATGGTGTTTGTTTAAAAAAAGAGAGTTTACAAATAGCTACACGCTGGCGTAAATGACAACATGCCATCAATTCACGCCAAAATGCCGCAGGAACAGAATACTCAATCCCTGAAAATTGCCTTTTTGATACTAGAGAGAACGTTGGCGCTGGATGTTACGGGGCCTTCGGAGGCCTTTGCCTGTGCCAACCAACAGTCACACTTGATCCATCATTATAATCCCGTTTATGTGTCACTTTTAGGAGGAGGGCAACGCACTGTTTCAGGACTGGTTCTTGAAACCGTATGTGTGGCAGATGTAGATTTGTCTGATGTTGATACGCTTATTGTAACGGGCGGCGCATTTATAGCCGACAGAGCGTCAGATGCCCAAGCCGCAACTCAATGGCTTTCCGAGTCATTTGGACACTTCCGAAGAATTGGTGCCCTTGGCGGGGGCGTTTTTTATCTAGCGCATGCCGGATTGCTCTGGGGACGGAGAGTAGCAACGCACTGGACACAGACAGACCAATTCAGATCAGAATTTTTGGGTATAGATGTCGAAGAGGATTCATTGTTTGTTACAGACGGAAAATTTTGGACTTCAGCAGGGGCAAGCGCAAGTATCGATATGGCCCTTGCTTTTATAAGAGAGGACTTAGGTGCCGCGAGTGCCCTTGCTGTGGCCAAAAAACTCATCGTATTTTTGCAGCGCCCCGGCGGGCAGTCGCAGTTTAGTGTTCCGCTTCTTTCGCAATGTCCATGGACAGGTGATAACGGTCTTTTTGCCCGGGTCAACACCTTCGTTGCTGAGAATCTGACGCATGATCTTAGTAACGAAGCCCTTGCAGATCATTTTGGTATGTCGCTTCGGAATTTCTCCCGTGCGTTTTCAGTTCGCGCAGATGGATTGACGGCGGCAAAATTTGTTGAGGCAACTCGGGTAGAGGCGGCGCAACTTGCGCTGAGTGGAACATCGAAATCAATCAAGAAAATTGCAGAAGACTGTGGGTTTCGTGATCAAGAGCGCATGCGACGCGCTTTTATTCGACGGTTAGGCATTCCACCAATCCAATATAGGAACCGATTTAATGCGAACCAATAAGAGATATTTCTTCCCCGTCAGGCAAGTGTCCCAATCAGTCACCTACACGATAATTACAGGGCAATGGTTCGTCAATGCGGTTATACTTGCATAACTAGCCATCCCCTCACCCGCCATGCGTCCCTCGAGCAGTATTCAGTGTGAACTCAAACGTAT
Source organism: Sneathiella sp. (assembly GCA_021741195.1). Classification (GTDB taxonomy): domain Bacteria; phylum Pseudomonadota; class Alphaproteobacteria; order Sneathiellales; family Sneathiellaceae; genus Sneathiella. The sequence goes on from JAIOYL010000133.1 coordinate 2,063, forward strand.
GCTGTGTGGAATAAACATATGAGGGTAAGCTGAGGGCGTTGTCTTATAAATTACTGTTTTAATTTATTTTGTAAGATTGAAAGCCGATGGCGGTGAGGGTGGGATTCGAACCCACGATAGAGTTGCCCCTATTCATCCTTAGCAGGGATGCGCCTTAAGCCACTCGGCCACCTCACCGGAGGCGGCAATATGGCAGATTTTGGAGGTCTGTCAAAGGTTTTTGTGCGCCGGTTTTTGAAATTGACCGGCCCGAAACGGATATTCAGCGGAACAAATTTCCGCTTAAATCCCGCAAGCTGAAAGGGACGGCCTGTTTACCGTCCCAACATCCATTCGCGGGCCATTTTTTGCGCTTTTGCAATTTCCTGGGCGGACATGTCCATGGAAATCTCCGCGCGATTTTCGCGGGCTTCTTCTATCCCGTTCATCGCCGCGAGATTGAACCATTTATGTGCCGTCACCAGATCCTGTGGCACGCCGTCCCCGGTGGAAAAAAGCAGCCCTGCCCGGTATTGATCATCCGCACTGCCCGCATCCGCGCTTTGCAGATGCTTCTCTATATATTTCACGTCAAGTTTAGCGCTCATCATAAATCCCCATATTTCATCGACTATCTAAACAAAAGCACTCTCCTGGAGCCATAGACGTTTATTACAGATACATGATGAAAGGAATTTAGTTAATTTTTTGTTTCCGGAACTAACTTTTTAACCATCTTCAAAAAAAGTCCGGTGCCTGAATTTGGACCAATCGTTTAAAAATATTGCGAGGATTTAATCAGGCTTGAAGCGAACTCAACAGCTAACCTGTTTCTTGCCTCAGTTATCCTTCGGAAAATCGAGCCCCATTTCGCGATAGCGCTCCGGATCATCGAGCCATTTTTCACGCACCTTGACGAAGAGGAAGAGATGCACGCGATGCCCAAGAATTTCTTCCAGCTCCTCGCGGGCCATGGCGCCGATTTTCTTGATGGTCTGGCCGCCCTTGCCAAGAACCATCGGCTTGTAGTTCGTGCGGGAGACATAGATCACCTGCTGGATCTTCACCGAGCCGTCGTCACGCTCTTCCCAGCTTTCGGTTTCAACGGTGAGAGAATAGGGCAGTTCCTGGTTCATGCGCAGAAACAGTTTTTCCCGTGTAATCTCCGCTGCCAGTTGCCGCATGGGCGCAAGCGCCAGCTGATCTTCGGGATAAAGCCAGGGGCCTTCCGGCATCTCTTTGGCCAGTGCCGCCCGTAGTTCCGCAACACCATCGCCTTTCAGCGCCGAGAGCATGAAAATTTCATCGAAGATACCGCGCTCGGACAGATCCTTTGCGAGACCGAGAAGGCTATCCCTTTTCAAGATATCGATCTTGTTCAGAATGACATGGGCACGGCGGTTATATTTCTTGAGCCCGGTGATTATGCGCTCGACATCGGCGGTGATCCCCTTGGCGGCATCAACAATGAGGACAATCCGGTCCGCGTCCTCAGCCCCGCTCCAGGCCGCATCAACCATCGCTTTTTCGAGACGGCGGGTCGGTTTGAAAATTCCCGGGGTATCGACAAAGATAATCTGGGATTGATCCTCAATCGCGATGGCGGTGACGCGCGCGCGCGTCGTTTGCACTTTTGGCGTGACGATCGCAATCTTTGCCCCGACAAGCTGATTGAGCAGCGTCGATTTGCCGGCATTCGGCGCGCCGACAAGGGCGACATAACCGCATCGCGTCGCCGTATTTGTTTCTTTTTCAGTCACGTTCAAATTCTTTCAACATTTTCGCTGCCGCCTTCTGCTCCGCTACGCGTTTGGAGGCCCCTGCCCCTTCGGCCGCACCATGCCCCTCAATCCGGACCGCAACCCTGAAGTGCCGGTCATGATCGGGGCCGCTTTCGTCCGTCACCTCATAGACCGGCGGGGGCTTGCCCAGTTTCGCCGCCCATTCCTGCAGCGCCGATTTAGCATCTTTGCGCGAGGCATGCTCGTGATCAAAACGCGGCCACCAATGTGCCTTTATAAATTTCCGGGCCACCATCATACCGCCGTCGAGATAGAGGGCAGCGATCACTGCCTCAATCACATCTTCGAGAATGGCAGGATTTTCAAGGCCTCCGGATGCCGCCAGATCATCCGCCATCCGGATATGATCCGCAAGCCCCATCGCTTCGGCTATTTCTGCAAGGGCCTCGCGGCGAACTTGCGCATTGTAGCGCCGCGACAGTTGACCCGCCTCGGCCGTAGCGAAGCGCTTGAACAGCTCCTCGGCGATCACCAGGCCAAGAACCCGGTCGCCAAGGAACTCCAGCCTGTCATAGTCTGCGTTAATATGCTTCTTTCCCCGCCCCTTGGTGACCGAGGAATGTGTCAGAGCCGCTTCCAGCAGCGTAATATTCCTGAATTCATGACCGAGCGAGGTCATCAGGTCGTCAAGATTTGCCGTTGTCGTCGTCATCAACTCAAGGGGGTGAAAATGCGGTTCCAGCGTATGGCCATGGGGTATTTCCAGATTTCATACCAGGCGGCGGATCCATCGAGGGACATGAACAGGACTTCCGCACGGCCCACCAGATTTTCAACCGGTACATAGCCGACATGTGTCAGGAAGCGGCTGTCGGTCGAATTGTCACGGTTATCCCCCATGGCGAAGACATGGCCCTCTGGAACCGTATAGACGTCCGTATTGTCCATGATCCCCTGTACCGTCTCATCGAGGGTCAGGTAGGTCCGCCCGCTGTCCAGAGTTTCGCGGTACTGGGCAATCCGCCGGGTGTTGCCGTAGCGGTCACGGTCGACATAATCCTCCACCCGCTCCCGCTTTACCGCCTTTCCATTGATATACAAGACGCCGTTGATCATCTGCAGCTTGTCGCCCGGAAGTCCCATGATGCGCTTGATGTAATCGACCGGCTCGCCGATCGGTTTCTTGAAGACGGCAACGTCGCCGCGTTCCGGCAGTTCGCCGAAGATACGGCCGGAAAATGGCGCCAGGCTGAAGGGAAAGGAATGACGGCTATAGCCGTAGGAATATTTTGAAACGAAAAGATAATCGCCAATCATCAGGGTCGGCAGCATGGATTCGGAAGGAATTTTGAACGGCTCATAAGCGAAAGTCCGGATCACAACCGCAATCAGAACCGCGTAGATAATAGTGCGAATGGTCTCTCCGACTCCGCCCTTGGCTTTTACCGCTTCTTCCTTCATCAAACTCTTCCAGACATTATCTTTACAAAAACATTCAATTGCATGAACAGGCCATGCAAGCAACCAATTTTACGAGGATTACCGCCTGCCCGGCCTTCACTCACCGTCGGGAATCGCCGTGATCAGGACAAAGGCCTGCGCTTGCGGCGGCTCATCCGTAATCGTCAGGTGAATTTCGACGCGCATCCCCGGCGGTGTGATCCGCTGTAACTGTGCAAGTGCGCCGCCTGTCAGTTCTATTGTCGGCCGGCCGGAAGGAAGATTGACAACCCCCATGTCCCGCCAGAACACGCCGCGGCGAAACCCTGTCCCGAGGGCCTTGGCGCAGGCCTCCTTCGCCGCATATCGTTTGGCGTAGGATTCCACCCTGTTGCGGCGGCGTTCGGATTTCGCCACCTCAATATCCGTATAGACGCGGTTGATGAAACGATCGCCGAACCGCGCAAGGGTCTTTTCGATCCGCCGGATATCGATGATGTCGTTACCTATGCCAAGTATGAGTGACATTTCCTAACCGTCCATCCGCATCAGGCGACAGCCTGACGCGCGTCGTCCATCAGCCGCCGCATCTCGCGGATCGCCATTTCTAGTCCGACGAAAATCGCCTCGCCGATCAGAAAATGGCCGATGTTCAATTCGACAATCGTCGGAATGGCCGCAATCGGCGCAACTGTGCCATAGGTCAGCCCGTGACCAGCATGACATTCGAGACCCATTTCCTCGGCAAGCTGGGCTGCTTTGCGGATACGCTCAAATTCGCTTTGCCGCTTCATGGGATCTTCGGTATCGCAGTAGGCGCCAACGTGCAACTCGACAATATCCGCGCCGATACGCTGGGCAGCTTCCAGTTGCCGCGGATCCGCCTCGATAAAGAGAGAGACGCGGATCCCCGCGTCCTTCAGGCTCTCGACATAATGCCGGAGCATGTTATGCCCGCCTGCGACATCTAGGCCGCCCTCCGTTGTCCGCTCCTCACGCTTTTCAGGCACCAGACAGCTTGCATGCGGTTTGTGGGAGAGCGCTATCTGCAGCATTTCGTCCGTTGCCGCCATTTCGAAGTTGAGCGGGATGGAGATCTCCCGCACTAGCCGGGTAATATCATGATCGCTGATATGGCGGCGGTCTTCACGCAAATGCGCGGTGATCCCGTCGGCGCCTGAGGCTTCCGCTATTTTTGCCGCCCGCAGCGGATCCGGATGGGCGCCGCCGCGCGCGTTGCGGATGGTGGCCACATGGTCGATATTCACTCCCAGGCGTAAATGGTTCATTTTTCGCTCACTCCCAGATTTTTGCCAGTCTTGAGCTGGCGCTTCACATTTTTCCGCCGCCCCAGTCCAATAAGATGCGACCGTTTTTCATGGAATCTACGGATCAATGCCCGCAATGGGTAGAAAAAAATGAGCCAGACGAGGATAACAACCGGAATACAGCCGATCAACATCGGGTGGATCACTTCAAGGAATATATGCGAGACGCTCCCCCATTCCCCCGCCCACAGACCGTCAAAGAACCGGTGCATGGTGGCCTCATTGAAGGAGCCTGGCCCTGCGTCATGGCCCAGTATCCAGTGTCCGACCTTGTAAATCAGTGTCCAGATGAACGGGAAGGTCCAAGGGTTGCCAACCACGGTTCCGAGCGCCGAGGCAATAATATTCGCCCGGAAGATCCAGGCGAGAATGCCGCTCAGGATGAAATGAAAACCGATAAAGGGGGTAAAAGAGACGGCAGCGCCAAACGCAAAGCCGGCGGCTAGGCTGTACGGCGTGCCCCGCAATCTCGCCAGTCGGTAGCCCACATATTTTGATGACCGCTTGAAGCCAATTGATGGCCAGAAAAAATCACCGAACTGTTTGGCCCTTGAAGGTTTTTTACGGCGTCGAAACATTCCATCAGTACTCTTTTGTAACTATTTGATGTTGCGGCTGCCGGGTTTAACCGCCGGTATCGCGGCAAGCTCCGGCGGAAGCTCATCCGGATCATAAGTCTTGACGGCCATGCGCATCAGGGAGATCAGCGGAACACCAACGTCAGCAGTTCCGTTGGAACGGTCAATCAGGCAGGTCGCCCCGACCACAATCCCTCCCGCGGCCGTAATCGCATCGATACATTCGACGCTGGATTTACCTGTCGTGACAATATCCTCGGACATGATGACCCGGGCGCCCGGCATCAACTCAAAGCCGCGGCGAAGTGCGAATACACCGTTCTCGCGTTCCGTGAAAATACCCGGAACGCCAAGCTGGCGGGCAAGCTCATATCCGACAATGATACCACCCATGGCGGGCGCAACAACAATATCAATCGCATCTTCACCAAATGTCGCAATCACCTTGTCCGCAAGCGCCCTGCACAAGGCCGCCGCCCGGTCCGGATACATAAGAACCTTGGCGCATTGCAGATAACGGTCCGAATGCAGCCCCGAACTTAGCAGAAAATGGCCTTCCAGCAGGGCATTCGTCTCCCGAAAATGGGACAGGATTTCTTCGTCCGTCATACTCGTCCTTTCACTCAAGCTAACTGGCGGAGCGCTCCACCGAACTGATAACCGGGTCCGCCCGGAGCGCCGCAATGATATTTGTCAGGTGTCTGACATCCTTTACCTGAATATCAATACGCATTTCAAAGAAATCCTGACTGCGATTAACTATTGCTAGATTATTTATATTACCGTTGTTGGACGCAATGGTCGACGTCACGCCGGAAAGCGCGCCAGGCTCATTCGCCATGATAATGGAAATACGGCCGACCGGCAGCGCCGCCTGGTGATTATCCGCATCCCAGGAAACATCCAGCCAGCGCTCAGGAACCTCTGCAAACTGCTCCAGCGTGTCACAATCGATGGTGTGGATCGTCACACCCCGACCTGTACTGACAATGCCAACAATGCGATCACCGGGCAGAGGATGACAGCATCCCGCCAGATGCATGGCCATGCCGGGGATTAGGCCGCGGATCGGAATCGCGTGGTTGTTTTTCTTGTTCTTTTTCGATTGCGCCTTCGTGAAGGGCACCACCTTGTCGGCATCGATCTTGCGTTTTTCACCGGGAAAAATAACCTCAATCAGCTGCCGTCCGGTCCGCGTTCCATCACCGAGCATGCAGTATATATCGTCTGTATTTTCCTGATCCCAAACTTTAACAGCCGTCTGTAACGCCTTTTCAGAAAACTGTTTTCCTTCCATACGAAAGGCCTTTTCGGCAATCGCCTTGCCAAGCTCGATATATTGTCCCCGCTGCCGTACACGCGTAAAGCGGCGGATTGCCGACCGGGCTTTGCCACTGACGACGAAGCTCTCCCAGGTCGGTGATGGCGTCTGGTTTTTCGACCTCAGGATTTCCACCTGATCGCCGTTCCGGAGTGGCGTCCTGAGCGGCACCAGTCGGCCATTTATCTTGGCGCCGACGCAGGTATTGCCAACGTCCGTATGGACCGCATAGGCAAAATCGACGGGACTGCTCCCGGAGGGCAGGGAAATCAGGTCGCCCTTGGGAGAAAAACAGAAGACCTGATCCTGGAACATGCTGAGCTTGGTATGTTCCAGAAATTCGTCCGGATCGACCGTATTTTCAAGGATTTCAAGCAGTTCTCGGAGCCAGCGATACTGCTTGCCTTCCTTCACATTCTGCAGGTTTTCCTTGTACTGCCAATGCGCCGCCACGCCGTATTCATTGGTCTGGTGCATTTCGCGAGTGCGGATCTGCACTTCAATACGCTGCTTTTCGGGGCCAATGATTGTCGTATGGATGGAGCGGTAGTTATTGCGCTTTGGGATGGAGATATAGTCCTTGAAGCGTCCTGGAACCATCGAATATTTAGCGTGCAGGACCCCAAGGACATGATAACATTCCTCCACATTGTCGACGATGACACGGAACGCGATGATATCGGCAAGCTGCTCGAAGGAGACATTGTTCTTCTCCATCTTCCGCCAGATCGAGTAAAACCGTTTCTCCCGTCCAATGATCTCCGCTTTCACCCCGGCATCCGCGACATCTTTTTTAAGAGTCTCAACAATACGCGCGACCAGATCCTCGCCTTCTTCGCGCAGATATTCAAGCCGCCGCTTGATCGAGTTCCGGGCCTCGCTGTTGAGTTCGACAAAGGCGAGATCTTCCAGATCGTCGCGGAAATTCTGCATGCCAATGCGTTCGGCGAGCGGCGCGTAAATCTCCATGGTCTCGGTGGCGATACGCTTGCGTTTTTCCGCATCCTTGATGAAATGCAGCGTGCGCATGTTATGCAACCGGTCCGCAAGCTTGACCAGCAACACCCGGATGTCATTAGACATCGCGAGCAGGAGTTTGCGGAAATTTTCGCCCTGCTTCGTCTGATCGGATTGCAGCTCGATCTGCGAAAGCTTGGTGACGCCATCGACGAGGGCGGCAATTTCACTGCCGAAAATTCCCTCGATTTCCTCGCGGGTTGCAACAGTATCCTCAATTGTATCGTGAAGAAGGGCCGTAATGATCGTCGCCGTATCAAGCTTGAGCTCGGTCAGGATACCGGCAACTTCTATCGGATGGGAAAAATAGGGGTCGCCCGAGGCGCGAACCTGGCTGCCGTGGGCTTTTACGGTGAAGATATAAGCTCGGTTGAGAAGATCCTCGTCGGCCTGGGGATCGTAGCTTAAGACACGGTCAACAAGTTCAACCTGGCGCAGCATCAGCAGTCACATGCCCGGCAAAAGCCGCCCTTTCCCAACGGGTTTCCAAATCTCAGAGAGCGCTGGCCGCCGGGGATATATTTCAAATATGGCAGTCCCGGCACTCTCTTTATATCTAAGGATAGCAAACCCGAAGGGTCAAGTCTCTCAGTCTTCGTTTTCAACGTCCGGTTCATCCGCATCTTCGTCGTCAGAAGCGTCCTCTTCCGATGCGGTTTCCCGGATTTCGACATCACCTTCAACAGTAAAGGTTTCCATCGTCGTATTTTCCTGAATAACGCCAGCGCATTCATTGCTTGAACACATGAGGGCCGCCATATTGTCCTCTTCCGGCTCATCAACTTCAACGCGGCGCTGCAGGGAATGAACAAGGCTGGATTTCAGCCCGT
>JAIOYL010000134.1 GCA_021741195.1 Sneathiella sp.
CGCGGCTTTTGGCGGGATTAGAATACCGCAGGTCTTCAAAAATATACCGAAGGAATATTATGCCCATACTGAAGAAATCATCGATTTTTCGGCACTGGCGGGAAAACGCGTGCTGGTCATTGGTGGAGCGGCTTCGGCGGTGGACAATGCGGCGGCAGCACTCGAAAATAGTGCGGCGGAAGTGCATCTCCTGATGCGTGCGCCGGAAATCCCGCGGCTTAACAAATTCAAAAGTACCGTTTATCCCGGCTATTTCAGGGGGTATTCCGCGCTTGATGATGAAATGCGCTGGCGATTTTTGCATCACGGCCTTGGTAGTCGCGTTGCGGCCCCTCGCTTATCCATGTTGCGCCTGAAGGCGTACGGGAATTTTCATATCCATACCGGTGCTGACGTGACGAAAGCGAATATTGAGAGCGGGGAAATTTGTCTCAAGATGGGGCAAAGGGAAATCTCCGGTGATTTTGTCATTCTTGGAACCGGATATGCGATCGATGCCCGGCAGCAACCGGAACTGGCGGATTTCGCGGATAAGCTCCTGCTCTGGCGGGATCAGTATCATCCGCCCGCCGATGTCGCAAATGAAGAACTTGGCCGCTTCCCCTATCTCGGACCCGCATTCGAGCTTCTGGAAAAGGAGGCGGGATCGGCGCCCTTCCTTAACCGCATCCATCTCTTCAATGCCGCAACGACGCTCAGCCATGCGGCGGTTAGCAGCGATATTCCCGGCGTGAATATTGGCGCGGATCGGCTGGTCAACGCGCTGGCAGCCCAGTTCTTTCAAGAGGGCGCCAGGCAGCACGTCGATGATTTCTACAATTTTAGCGATCCGGAACTGTTCGGCGATGAATAGCGTCAGGAATAATGCCGGTTTTATTGGACCTCGCAAACCCGGTCGAGATTGCTCGATGGCCGAGTGCTGTAGCGGGGACGGGCAACAAATTCATGCGGCAATGCTGATATTGCCTTTATTGTGTTGATCAGTCACAATCGCCTTTCAAGTTAGCTCATAAAAAAGAAAAAAGCAGGAGCAAACCATGGTTATCACGGATAAAACGCATTTTGAGGTTATTGTTATTGGCGCAGGCGTTGCCGGAATTTATCAGATCAAGCGCCTGACGGACCTTGGGGTAAGCGCAACAGTGTTGGAGGGGAGCGCGGGTCTTGGAGGCACTTGGTACAACAATCGCTATCCCGGCGCCCGGTTCGATTCAGAAAGCTATACCTATGGCTATTCCTTTTCCAGGGAAGTACTCGACGAATGGCACTGGAAGGAAAAGTTTTCGAGCCAGCCCGAGAATTTGCGCTACCTTAATTTCGTTGCCGACAAGTTTGATTTACGCAAATACATGCAGTTCAATTGCCGGGTGGATGCGGCGATTTTTGACGAGGCAGAAAATCTTTGGCGGCTCAAGGTCGATGATGGCCGCGAACTGACCTGCCGGTTTGTCATTCTCGCTGTCGGGCTTCTGTCGACACCCACGTTGCCGCGCCTTGAAGGCATGGATGATTTCAAGGGCCGCTCCTTTCATACCTATTACTGGCCGCACGAAGGCGTTGATCTCACCGGCAAGAAGGTTGCCATTATCGGTACTGGCGCGACGGCCATTCAGATCATTGGGGAAATAGCCGACAAGGTAGGCGAACTCCATGTGTTCCAACGCCGTCCCAATTGGAGCGCGCCGCTTAACAACAGTCCGATTTCGGATGCGGAAATGGCCGATATTCGCTCCCGTTATGATGAAATTTTTGCGGCCTGCGCCCGCTCTCCGGGCGGCTTTGAGCATGAGCCCGACCGGCGACCGTTTTTTGAGGTTCCGCGTGAAGAACGTCTGGCACTCTGGGATAAACTCTATGATGAGCCCGGGTTTGGAATTTGGCTCGCCAATTTCCGCGAAATCTTTATTAATGAGGAAGCAAATGCGGAGTTTTCCGAATATATCGCGGATCGTATCCGCCAGCGTGTGAAAGATCCCGTAACGGCCGAAAAACTCATTCCCAAGGATCATGGCTTTGGCGTGCAACGGGTTCCGCTGGAGACAAAATATTTCGAGGCCTATAACCGCGACAATGTCCATCTCGTTGATATCAAAGAGACCTCGCTTGAGCGTATCACGGAAACCGGCATTCGAACCAGCGAACGTGATTACGACTTTGATATAATTATTTATTCGACAGGATTTGACGCCATTACCGGCGCCTTTGATCACATTGACATTCGCGGGCTCGGCGGGGAGAAACTGCGGGATAAATGGGAGGACGGACCGTCCACATTCCTTGGCATGATGATCCACGGTTTTCCAAACCTGTTAATGCCGAACGGTCCGCAAAGCGGCGCTGCCTCGACAAACTATCCCCGGGGTATCGAGATTGGGGTGAACTGGTGCATGGACCTCCTCGAGCATATCTGGAAGAACGGCTACATTCGCGCGGAAGCGACACAGGACGCCGAGGAACGCTGGACCGCAGAGGTCACGAAGATGTATGCAATTATGCTCATGCGGAAAGCGAAATCCTGGTTTACCGGATATAATTCGAACGTTAAGGGTCATGAGGAAGGTAAAATCCGCTATTTCGTTTACAATGGCGGTACGCCCAAATATGTAGCGACGATCGATGCTGTGGCGGGGAATAATTATGAAGGCGTCACCTTCGTCGCAGATCCTACAAATAAGTCGAAAAAATCGGCGTAAGGATAATCGCGGTTTCCCTGAAGGCCGAATTCGTCTGGCCGGATTTGACAGGCGCGGCTATTTGCCAGGACGAATAAGTTTCCCGGTTTTCAAATTGGGGAGGTTCGTTTATAATGCTAGCTTAATATTGCGATAACATCCGGGCGACCGTGAAATTGCGGTTATGCTAAATGGATGCCCGCAAATAGAGGATCCTCCATGGACGCTATTGGGAATACCCATAAACTGGCAGCCGTTCTTGCGGCTGACATGGTAGGGTATAGCCGCCTGATGGGCGAAGATGAAAGAGGGACGCTTGCGCGCCTCAAAACCCATCGTATCGAGCTGATCGACCCGGCAATCGAAAAAAATAACGGCCGGGTGATCAAGACGACCGGCGACGGAATGCTGGTGGAATTCGCGACGGTCGTTGACGCGGTCCAGGCGGCTGTGGAAATACAGCGACGGATGGCCAAGCGAAATTCGGACGTCCCGGCGAATCGCCGGATAGAATTCAGGATCGGCATTAACCTTGGGGATATTATTTTCGACGACGGGGATATTTTCGGGGACGGCGTGAACATAGCCGCCCGGTTAGAGACGCAGTCGGATGCAGGTGGTATCTGTGTTTCGAGAAGCGTTCGCGACCAGCTGAGCAACAAGCTCGACGTCGATTTCGAGGATATGGGCGCGCTCGATCTCAAGAATATAGGCAGACCCATTCAGGCATTTAGGGTGTTGATCAATTCGTCGAAGACGTCGCCGACAACCATTGTCCCGGATCAGGAAGCCGAAAAGCCGGTAATTGTGGTTCTGCCGTTGCTGAATATGAGCGGGGATCCGGAACAGGAGTTTTTTACTGACGGCCTGACCGAGGATATCCTGACGGAATTGTCACGCTTTCGGGATCTGATCGTTATTTCACGCACCTCATCCTTTGCCTATAAGGGCAAGAAGGTAAGCGTCCAGACGGTGGCGCAGGAACTGGGCGCGCGATATGCGCTGGAAGGCAGCGTTCGCAAGGCGGGAAACCGGGTGCGGATTACTGTTCAGCTGATTGATGCTGTCGCTGACAAGCATATCTGGGCGGAAAAATATGACCGGGACTATGAGGATATATTCGCGATCCAGGATGAAGTAACGTCCGCCATTGTTGCGACCTTGCCGTCCCGTATGGAAGCGGCAACGCAGGAAAGAGCACAACGCAAGAGGCCCGAAAATCTCGCGGCCTATGAATGTCTTCTAACCGGAAAGAGATTACACCATCGTTCCAGCCGCGAGAGCAATGTGCAGGCTTTGGCGATGCTGGAGAGGGCTATCACTCTCGACCCCAATTATGCTCATGCCCATGCCTGGCGGGCCTGCGTTCTGGGGCAGGGTTGGGCGCAGGGCTGGTACGAGGATGGTGACGCAGCCATCGAAGAAATCAAGGCGGAACTTGAGAGGGCGCGCGCTCTGGATGATGATGATAGCGACGTGCACAGGGTATCGGCGGCGGCCAACCTCATCCAGAACGAATTTGATAAATCTATCTACCACCAGAACCGTGCCGTGACCCTCAACCCGAACGACGACCTGATCGTTGTTCAGATGGGCGAGATACTCTCCTGGACGGGGCAGCCGGATGAAGGGATTAAATGGATCAAGAAGGCGATGAGGCTCAATCCCTATTTCCCGCAACGGTTCTGGAACCATCTTGGGCGGGCGCAGTTCATAGGGCATCACTATGAAGAGTCCCTGAATTCATTCCGGCAACTTTCGGAACCAGATTTTACTCACCATGCGTTCATGGCGGCGAACTATGCTTATCTCGGTGACAAGGTGGCCGCGAAGGGCTATGCCGAGGAAGTGCTGCGGCTCAACCCGGAATTTACCATTTCAAGCTATATGGAAACCCAGCATTACAAACATGATTCCGATGCGGACCATCATCGGGAGGCTCTCAAAAAAGCAGGTTTGCCTGACTGAAATGAGGCCGCACCAAAATTTAGAAAAGGATTAAAGCGTCAATTTGTATTTTGAGGTGTGGTGCCGGATCCCATATCCCAAAAAAGTCCGGTCATGATTTGCAGGCCTTCACGCATAATCGAGGCAAGGACATGCTCGTTAGGGGCGTGTTGCGAGCAGGCTGCATAGGAATGCGGTATCCAGATCGTCGGCATACCGATCACATCTGAAAAAACATCATTTGGGAGCGAACCTCCGAGATTGGGAAGAAGGACCGGGGCCTTTTTCAGTGTTGTTTCCACAGACGCGGCCGCCCATTTCACCCAAGGATGGTCGGGCAGCAGGCGCGTCGCCTGCATCATAAAGTCATTTCCATCCTGTCCAACCATGATATCGTTAAAACCTTGTTTATCCAGATGCTTTCGTATGGCGGGAAGAAATGTATTCGGATCGCGGTCGGCGGTAAATCGAATTTGGCACCACGCAGTAGCGTTCGGAGGCACCGCATTTACGACTTTCTGCGGATCCCCGGCCTGCATTGCCAGCACTTCAAAACTGTTCCAGGCGAAGACTTTTTCGGCCGGTGATAAACCAGGCTCTCCCCAGTCCGGATCAATTTCCGGAGCGTTGTCCCCTCCATCAATCGGACAATTTTTCAGGGCTTTACGAACCGATGCGAGGATTTCAGCCGGTTTAAGTTCATCGATCAAAATGCGGCCCTTTTTGTCGACGATGCTTGATATGGCATTGGCGAGACGAATACTCGCGCTCGATAACAGTCCGCCCCAATTGCCGGAATGATGGCCTCCGTCTCTCAGATTTATGCTCAGCTTGAAATTAATGGCACCGCGCGTTCCCATAAAGAGTGTTGGTGCATCGGGACTAACTCTAGGGCCATCGGATCCGAGAAGGACGTCGGCAGTCAGAGCACCTCGATGGCTTGCGCAAAATTCACGCAAGCCCGAAGAGCCTGTTTCCTCAGATGTTTCAATCAGAATACGTGAGTTGAACCCAAGATGGCCGCGCGTCTCGATGACCTGCGCGAGCGCAGCCATATTAATGGAATGCTGGCCCTTGTTATCTGCGGTTCCCCGTCCGTACCAGCGGTCCCCTTCTTTTTCCAGGACCCACGGAGAGCGCCCATCCCGCCATTTTCCTTCATGGCCGCGGACGACGTCGCCATGCCCATACGTCAACACCGTCGGCAGACCCTCGCCTTCATGGCGTTCCGCAATTAAGAGCGGGCCACCATTTGGATCCGGATTTTCAAAGATTGATGTCTGATATCCTATTTTTTGTAAGGAGGGGCCGATTTCCTTTTCAAGATAGTCATAAAGGGCTGGCCGTTTGTCCGCGTCCTGACTGGTGGAGGGAATAGCGATGCGCCGGGCCAAATCGTTATAGAACAATCCCTGATCGAAATATTTTTCGATCCCGGCAATCGCATCTTCTCTATTCATTAGCCCAATTTCCCTTGGTGAAGTCGTTAATTACAAATACTCGTCGAGACCCCGGCTGATATCCTGGCGACATCTATTTACCCGCCCTCACGGCCAATATTTCGGCAGCCGTCCCGCAAAGTATAGGACTATTCCTTACGCAGAATAAAGCGCTGGATTTTCCCGCTTGGCGTTTTTGGTAATGATTCCATAAAAGCAATCTCGCACGGGACGACATGCGTGCCCAGTCGATTTCGTACGAGCCAATTTAAGTCCTCGGCCAATGCCACATCGACCTATCCCTGACCTTCCGCGCTCAGATAACCGTCAAAGAAGAAGAGCGGCGAACTCGGGCGGTGTATCGCCAGAATACCCCGGGGTTCTCCGGGGGAGGTGCTTGTCCGCTTCATCCACAACCTCCAGCCTGAAACCCGGTGTTACCAGGGCTCCGGCCGGGCGACACTGAAGAATCCGCCGGTGGGACCATCATCTCCTAGCAGGGCGAGACGGATAGCGGCGGCAGCCCCCTCAGGTATAGTCTGAGCGCCGGAATAGTGGTTGAGGTCAGTCGCAGTATAGCCCGGATCAGCCGAATTGACCTTGATGCCTTCCAGCTTCAGCGCCGCCGCCAGATGCACCGTCAACATGTTCAGCGCCGCCTTTGAGGCACTGTAACCTATCGGCTTAAAACTCGCGAATTCCCAGTCCGGATCGCTGTTAAGGGTGAGGGAACCGAGCCCGCTCGAAACATTGACGATACGGGCCGAAACCGATTTTCGCAGCAGGGGCAGCATTGCCTGCGCTACGGCGAGACTACCGAAGAAGTTCGTGTCAAAAATGCGCCGGACCACGGATATATCTGCGGTGCCCGGAGAACCGTCGCCTGCATCGCCAATCCCGGCATTATTGACCAGGACGTCAAGATGGTCATTGAAACGGGCTATCTCCGCTGCTGCTGCGGTAATGGTTGCCGGATCATTGAGGTCGATATGGACGAAGCGGGCCTCGATACCTTCCTTTCGTAATGTCGAGGCGGCGGCTTCACCTCGGTCTGGATCTCTGGCTCCTAGGAAAATGTGGTGGCCGTTTTTGCCGACCTGTCGGGCGATCTCCAAGCCTATCCCCTTGTTGGCGCCAGTGATAAGCGCGTTTCTACCGTTCGACTGTGTCATGCTTTTTGCCTTTCTGTTGGTTGCACCGATGGGTGTTTTTTGTATTATATGAATAATCCTTCGGATTCGGAATTCGCATATGACCAACACCACTCCCGATCTCCTGAAGCCCAGAAAAGCTCCACGTCAGGCCCGTTCTGCGGCGACCGTTGACGCGATCTTTGATGCAACCATTCAGGTTTTGCTGGCGGAAGGGTCAAGCCGCCTGACGACCACACGCGTCGCCGAACGAGCCGGTGTTTCCGTCGGCACCATGTACCAGTATTTTCCCCACAAGAAGTCTCTGCTCTATGCCATGCTGCAGCGACAACTTGCGAAGTTACGCGACCTGATCGAAGCTGTTTGCTGGCGAATGGAGGGTCGGACGCTCGGGGAAATGTCCGATGGTTTGGTCACGGCATATCTTGACGCGAAGACAAGCAATATAGAGGCGTCACGCGCGCTCTATCTCGTTGCCTCCGGCCTTGATACCGATGATCTGATTGCCGATATTTCTCAGCGCGTTGGCACGGCTATCACAAGGCTGCTCGCGAGTGCTTCCGATTCAGCCTTCGGAGACATCGAAGCTGTCAGTTTTACGTTTCGTGCCGCCCTTTCGGGTGCTGTCCGCACCGTGTTGGAGCGGGGAGCAAACCCAAAGGAACTGACGGTATTGCGACGCGATCTTCCGATAATGTGCCGCGCCTACCTATCAGCGGTGGCTGAAGAAACACCTAAAGGAGGAGGTGCGAGCAAAGCTGATGCGCTACCGCACGTGTAACAAGGATAGGCCGGCTGACATTCTATTTAGCAAGCCCGCCGCCCTCGCGGCGATTTGGGCAGCTACCTCGTAAAATATAAGGCTATTCCTTGCGCAGGATGAAGCGCTGGATTTTACCGCTTGGCGTTTTTGGTAATGATTCCACAAAGACAATCTCGCGCGGGAAGGCATGCTTACCGAGGCGATTTCGAACAAGCTGCTTCAATTCCTCGGCCAATGCCTCATCACCCTGCACACCAGATTTAAGTACGACGAAGGCCTTGACGATTTCACCTCGTTCCGTGTCCGGCGTACCAATCACGGCGCTTTCAACGACCTTGTCGTGCTCAAGCAGGCTGCTTTCGACATCGAACGGGCCGATGCGGTAGCCCGCGGAGGAAATCACGTCATCACTGCGCCCGACAAAGCTGATGGAGCCGTTCTCATTTTGCTCAACGGTATCCCCTGTCAGATAGTAGTCGCCAACCCATCCCTGACCTTCCGCGCCAAGATAACCGCCAAAGAAGAAGAGCGGCGAAGTAGGGCGGTGTACTGCCAGAATTCCCTGCGTCCCCTGTGGAACCGGCTCGCCCGCCTCATTGACAACTTCCAGCGTAAAGCCCGGCATCTGAAATCCGGCGGACCCGGGAAGGACATCATGGCGGAGGCCGTGGTGGTTCGCCAGCACCATCCCGGTTTCCGTCTGGCCATACTGGTCGAACAGATCGCAGCCGATATGCTGCTTGAACCAGCGCATGACTTCCGGGTTCAGCGGCTCGCCCGCGCTGCTTGCGACCCGTATCTTGCCAGTTAGCGGCTTCACGGCATCGGGGCCTTCCGCCATAATCATGCGATAAGCAGTCGGCGCACCGGCAAAATTGGTAATCCCCAGTTCCCGCACCAAAGCGGCGGTGCTTTCCACGGTAAACGGCCCCTCGTTAAAGGTCGTCTGATGGCCGAGTAGCAGCGGGCCAGTGATCGCGTAGTAGAGGCCATAAGCCCAGCCTGGATCGGCAATGTTCCAGAATACGTCATCCGGCTGCACGTCCAAAGCCAATTTCATGTAGCCGGCCATCCCCACCAGCGCGCGAAGCGGAATGTTCATGCCTTTCGGTAATCCTGTCGTGCCGGAGGTTGACATCAGGAGAAAGGCGTCAGCTCCTTTGCGCATCACTGGCGCGAAGCTGTCTGACTGCGCTGCAACCTCGGCGGTGAAGTCGATATCACCCTTGCCGCCGCTTTCTGTGCACATCACAATCGGGAGGTTGGCGATGTCATCCAGTTTTGGCCGGTTGGCGGGGTCCGTGACGACCACTTTCGCCCTGGAGGTAGTCAGGCGGTGTTCGATCGCTTTCGGTCCGAAAGCGGTGAACAGCGGTTGATACACCGCCCCTGCACGCCAGACGCCGAGGATCAGGGAAACCAAATCGGGAATGCGCGGCAACAAGCCAGACACCCTGTCACCCGGCTGCACTCCATGCGCGACCAGCAAATTGGCAACCTTCGCCGATTGCGACTGTAAATATTCAAAGGTATAAGCCGCCGATTGACCCGACGCGCCTTTCCAGTTCAGCGCCACGGCGTTTCGCCCGACATGCCGATCACAGCATTCCACACAGGCGTTCAATCCGCCCTCAAGATCACCCTGCAGCGTTCCGGCAAATGCGTTGACGTCGAAAGCCTTATAGAAACCGTTGTATTCCGGCCGATCCATCATGATAGAAAATCTCCCTGTTTCGTCGGCGCAATGCTGCAGCACGCAATCCGCTTTTTGTTTTTTACAGATGATACATGATAATTACAGGCATGATAGCCAACAGGCGTGGTTATGATAAAAATTTTTATTCGCATGCCGGTAATTGTTGGACGGCAAAAGCGCCGCACTCCGGTTCTGGATGACAAGATAACCAGTATTATTTTCCGTCCAACCTGGACGGTGCCGGCAATCGTTGCCCGCGAAGACATGCTGCCAAAAATCAAGGCGGATGTGAACTATCTGACAGCGCTGAATTTTCAGGTATACAATTCCTGGAAAGAGAATGCGCCGGAACTGAACCTCC
>JAIOYL010000135.1 GCA_021741195.1 Sneathiella sp.
GCGTCTTATCCACCAGCACCTTGAGGTCGAGGCCGACCTGCGTCAGTTCCTTGTCATTGGCCTTGGAGCAGAGCGTGTTGGCCTCGCGGTTGAATTCCTGGCAGATGAAATCGAGCCGCCGTCCGACCGATGTCTCGGAGGGACTTTGCAGCATCTCATGTGTGGCGGCAATATGGCTGGCGAGCCGGTCAAGCTCCTCCGAGATATCCGCTTTCGTCGTCAGGATTGCCAGTTCCTGTTCCAGCCGTGCCGCATCAACATTGGCGATATCCAGGATCAGCGCCATTTGCGCCTTTATTTTTGCCCGTGCATTCTCCGGCCATTTCACCGCGAGCGCGCCCGCCCGCGCAACCAGGCCGCCGATCTCGTCAAGCTGCGCCGTCAGCACGGGGAGCAGCTGCCCCCCCTCCTCCTCGCGCACCGCCGCCATCGAGGCCATCAGTTCCTCGGCGGAGGCAAAGAGCGCCGCCTCCAGCGCTTCATCGTCCGCCGCCACCACCGTGTCCTCGCGCGGCTCGATCACACCGCGAAGCGCCAGCATGCCATCCATGCGCGGACGCCGGGCCTGGCCGTCCTCAACATAGCTCGCGGCCAGCGACAGCAGTTCTTCCAGAAAGTCCTGATTGACCCGGTAGCTGCTGGCGGTGCCGCTTTTTTCCAGCTGTAAATGCAGATTGACCGAGCCGCGCTGGAACCTTGCCTTGACAAGCTTGCGCAGGCGGTCTTCGAGGGCATCAAAGCCCGCCGGCATCCGGCAGCGGATCTCGAGGCCCCGGCCATTGACGCTCTTCATCTCCCAGAGCCAGCCGACACCGTCATGGGAGCCGCTGGTACGGGCAAAGCCCGTCATGCTGTTAATCGTCAATATCGCCTCGCGATCAGGGGGTTACCGTGAGGCTTCTGTATATCCCCTTCGGACGGCACTCACAAGCGCGGGCGGTTATTTTTTATCAGGCGGCGTCGTGGGCGCGGCTTTCGATATTGGCTCGATCCTGACGGTCAGCGACCCGATCACGCGTTGCAGAGCGGCAAAAATAACCGCCGACAGCAGGCCGCCCGCGAAGGCGGTCATATCGAGGGTGAATTCCGCCGTGACACTGGCATCGAGCAGCCAGATTTTGAGGAGCATGAAGAAAATGCAGCCCAAAAGACCGCCGAGCGATCCACGCAAGGCTGGCGATTGGCGGAGACCCGCATCATACCGCCGCCGCCGGATCTGCAGCGCGATATTGAGCGCGAGCAGCGTGAGCGCCCCCACCGTCCCCCAGAGGAAGGCGGCAATCAGGCTGATCGACCAGATCATGTCCGCGGCAAAATCCGCCGTGAACATCCGGTCCGCCATGGTCCGCCCGAAGACGAGCAAGGGAAAGACGGCGGTGATCAACAGGATGATGAAAAGCGGCAGGCCCCAGAGCAAGGTTGCGCCCGCCCGGCTGTCGGCAATCGTCACGCCATTGATGCCATGGGCGGCGTCGCTCTCGCTGGAAACCTTGCGGTAGGCGGCCTGCAGGGTGTGGTAGCAGGCCTTTTTCCCGGTTGGCGTCGCCGCGGTCTCGCTGACGGCGATGGCCGCATCGAGCGCGCCGAGCTCCGCCGCCGTGGAAGCCGCTGGATGATCGAGGAAATAGGCCGACATCGCCTTTGCGCGGGCGAGGAGGCGCGAGAAATCGGTCTCCGGTTCCGGCGCAGGCTTGGCGGGCTTGTCTGTCCGGGTGTCCTTGGCCTCTTTCTCCTTCTCCTTGTGTTTTTTGTCCGCCTCCGCGTCTGCGGGTCCGTTCGTCTCCGCCTTCTCCGGCGATGGCGCGGGAGCCGCCCCCGGCGCGGGCGTGAGTGCCGGTGCGGGAGCCGCCGCGAGACTGGGTTCCTGCCGTCCCTGGGCGGGTGGTTCTTCAGCAACGGGCTTTTGCGCTGCATCGGGCGCAAGCGCCATTTGAGGCGGTGGCGGCGCCTTGGCCATTTCGGGTGAAGCTGGAACCGGGCCGGGTGCGGGCTGAGGCGAAACGGTCTTATGCGCGCCTGCGGGCGCGGCTGCGCTCGAAGGTGCTGAGGGTGGCACGGCGGATCCGGCGGGCGGTGACGTCTGGGCAACGGCCGGGACCGGGGATGCCGCCGGTGCCGCTTCCGCCTGCGCCGTGGTCTGGTTTCTGATATTCCTGTTCACAAGATCGAGGGAGGAGGCATCCAGCGTCGCGATTTCCTGACGCAGATCAAGCAACGCCTCACGCAATTCCTGCCGCTGCCTGAGCAGCATTTGAATGGTATCCGTACTCACCGCCATCGATTTTCCGCCGCTCCTTACTGAGGCATTTGACGCAATGACGCTCGAGGCCACAGTTTTGTGCCAAATCAGGCAGGCAGGATAAGGAGCTTATTGTTTTTTATTGAGTTTCCGCCATTTGCGGACATTCTCGTTATGCTGCTCCAAAGTATCGGAGAAGGCATGGCCGCCGGTGCCGTCGGCAACGAAATAGAGGCTGCTGGTCTGTTCGGGCTGGAGGACAGCCTTCAGGCTGTCGAGGCCCGGATTGGCGATCGGCCCCTTGGGCAGGCCGCTGATCTGGTAGGTATTGTAGGGTGTTTCCGCCGCCAGATCCTTGCGGCTGAGCGGCCGGTCGAGATCGCGCGTGCCCTCCGTGATCCCGTAGACCACCGTCGGGTCGGATTGCAGCTTCATGCCTTTTCTGAGCCGGTTGAGAAAGACGGCGGCGACCCGCGGCCGCTCCTCCGGCAGCGCCGTTTCCTTCTCGACGATGGAGGCGAGAATGATCAGTTCCGCCGCCGTCCTGATTTCCGGCGGCGGCGGTGTTTCCCGCATCAGGTTGGCTACCGCCTCCTGCATGCCCGCCGCCATCCGCGCCACAAGCTCGTCGCGGGTATCGCCAAGCCGGTACTGGTAGCTTTCCGGGAGGAACGCCCCTTCGGGCATCGGCCGCGTGATCTCTCCCTCAAGGCCCGGCGCGGCGTCGATGAGCGCCTTGATTTCGCGGCTTTGCAGCCCTTCAGGAATCGTCAGTAGCCGTTCGATCACTTTGCCCGAGACAAACAGCGCCATCAGTGCTTCACCGGAAATTCCCGCAGGAACCCGGTATTCACCAGCCTGCAAACGCGCTGAATTTTCCTCAATTCTTACGCCAAGAATGAAAGACAAATCATTGTTAATAATATTATTTTCTTTGAGTTTCCTGGCAAGTACACGAAGGCCCGTCCCTTTCTCGAGAACAAAAACGGTGTCTTGGGCCAAGGGGCCGGGAATTTTAAAAAGATGCCAGCCATAGGCGGCGGCGCCCGCAAGGACGGCCGCGATCAGGACAAGGACGAGAAGGACAGAGGCAATCGATTTCATCCTGCCCTGCCCGACACCCCTGTTCAGACGCGCTTCATGACGAGGCAGGCATTGGTGCCACCGAAACCGAAGGAGTTGGAAAGAACGGCATCCACCTTCTTCTCCTGCGCCTTGTTCGGCACGAGATTGAGCTTGCAGGTCTCGGCCGGCTCATGAAGATTGATCGTCGGCGGCAGGATGCCCTCGTTCATCACCAGGATCGAGAAGATCGCCTCCACACCGCCAGCGGCGCCCAGCAAATGGCCGATCGCCGACTTGGTGGAGGACATGGCGAGTTTTTCAGAGTGTGCGCCGAACATTCTCTCGACCGCCGCGACTTCGATGAAATCGGCCATTGTCGATGTGCCATGGGCATTGACATAACCGATATCCTCGGGGTTCAGCCCGGATTTCTTCAGCGCCATCTTCATGGCCCGGAAACCGCCGTCCCCGTCAGGCGCCGGCGCGGTGATATGATAGGCATCGCCGGAGAGGCCATAGCCCATAATCTCGGCGTAGATCTTCGCGCCGCGCTTCTTCGCATGCTCATATTCCTCGAGAACGACAACGCCCGCGCCCTCGCCCATCACAAAGCCGTCGCGGCCTTTGTCATAGGGGCGCGAGGCCGTTTCCGGCGCGTCATGATAGGAGTTGGAGAGCGCCTTGGCGGACGCAAACCCGGCAATGCCGAGACGGCAGATCGCCGCTTCCGCGCCGCCTGCCACCATGACATCGGCATCATCATCGGCGATCATGCGCGCCGCGTCGCCGATCGCATGCGCGCCGGTCGAGCAGGCCGTGACCACCGCGTGGTTCGGGCCCTTGAAGCCATGACGGATGGACACCTGTCCCGAGACCAGATTGATCAGGGCGCCCGGAATAAAGAAGGGGCTGACGCGGCGGGGACCGCGTTCATGCAGGATGATGGCATATTCCTCGATCGAGGGGAGGCCGCCGATCCCGGAGCCGATAGTGACACCGGTGCGGCAGAACTCTTCTTCCGTCGCCGGTTTCCAGCCGCTGTCGGCAATCGCCTCATCGGCGGCGGCAATGCCGTACAGGATGAAGCTGTCGACCTTGCGCTGTTCCTTCGGCTCCAGATAGTCATCAGCGATAAAGGCGTCCGGGAAGGCCGGATCAACCGGCACTTCGCAGCCATAACGGACCGGCAGGTCCGTCGTGTCGATCTTGGTGAGAAGTCCTGCGCCGGATTCGCCGTTGATCAGCTTCTTCCAGGTCGGCTGAACCCCATTTGCCAGCGGGGTCACAAGCCCCAGTCCGGTAACAACCACACGTCGCATGCTACACCCTATCGAAAGTTTTCAGGAAAGGTCAAATCCCGGCCCGCCGGTCTTGGCCGATCAGGCAGCGTCAATATGCGTGATCGCGTCTTTCACTGTCAGGATTTTCTCGGCGGCGTCATCCGGGATTTCGATACCGAATTCTTCTTCAAAAGCCATCACGAGTTCAACGGTGTCCAGGCTGTCCGCGCCCAGATCGTCGATGAAGCTTGCTTCATCCGTGACTTTACTCTCATCAACACCGAGATGTTCAACAACGATTTTTTTCACGCGCTCTGCGGTATCACTCATAGCTGTATCCTTAGAAAATCCGACAGTTTAAATATTATATGCTCATTCCTTACCCCCACGGTGCTGAAAATTCAAGCACCAACGGAGGTCAATTTCGTGCGATTTCCTAACATACTTTACTCATCTTGCAAAGGAAACCTGTCTCGGTTGTGATTTTTGTCGGCGCGGAAAGAATTCCCGCCGTCAAATCATCGCCATGCCGCCATTTACATGCAGCGTCTGCCCGGTGACATAGGCCGCCTCATCGGAGGCGAGATAGACAACGGCTGCCGAAATGTCCTCGGGGCTGCCGAGTTTGCCGATGGGAACCGCGCCGAGCAGCGCCTGTTTCTGGGCATCGGGAAGCGCATCGGTCATGGCGGCCTCGATAAAGCCCGGGGCCACGCAATTGACCGTGATGCCGCGCGTCGCCACTTCCTGCGCCAGCGATTTCGACATGCCGATCATGCCCGCTTTCGACGCCGCATAGTTCATCTGGCCGGGATTTCCCGTCACCCCGACGATGGAGGTGATGCCAATGATGCGCCCGAAGCGGCGCTTCATCATGCCGCGAAGCGCATTGCGCGAGAGCTTGAACGCCGCCTTCAGGTTGACATCCATCACCATATCCCAGTCCTCATCCTTCATGCGCATGGCGAGTCCGTCGCGGGTAAGCCCGGCGTTATTGACGAGAATATCGACCTGTCCCATTGCCTCCTCCGCCTGCTTGATCAGGTTATCGACCGCGGCGCCGTCGGCAAGATTGCAGGGCAGGACATGGACGCGGGTTTTAAGTTCTCCCGCAACCAGATTCAGCGCATCCTCGCGGGTGCCGGAAAGCGCCACCGTCGCGCCCATCTTGTGCAGATCCCGCGCGATCGCCGCGCCGAGCCCGCCGGATGCCCCGGTCACCAGCGCGCATTTTCCTGTCAGGTCAAACATCTTTATCACTCCTGCAATCGGTTAAAGCTTCGCCAGAAAGGCGTCGATATCGGCCGGGGTCTGAACGGCGGAGCCGGTCATCTCGCGATTGATCCGGCGGACCATGGTGGAAAGCACCTTACCGGCGCCAAGCTCGACAAGCTCATCGACCTCCTGTTCCCCCATATAGAGCACGGATTCACGCCAGCGCACCCGGCCCGTCACCTGCTCGACCAGCAGGCGGCGGATGGTATCGGGATCGCTTACCTCGCTTGCCGTGATATTGGCAACCAGCGGCACCCGCGGCGGCGCGATCACAACGCTTGCGAGCCGCTCGGCCATGGCATCGGCGGCGGGCTGCATCAGCGGGCAATGGAACGGCGCGCTCACTGGGAGCAGCATGGCCTTCTTCACGCCCTTTTCAAGCGCAATCCCGATCGCCGCCTCAACCGCGCCCTTATGACCGGAGAGCACCACCTGGCCATCCGCATTGTCATTGGCGACGACGCAAATCTCTCCGTTTGTCGATTGACGCTGCGCCTCCGCGACCACGTCCTCAACCGGGCCGATATCAAGCCCGAGGAGCGCCGCCATGGCGCCGGCGCCAACCGGCACCGCCTGCTGCATGGCAAGCCCGCGCGCCTTCAGGAGCCGCGCCGCATCAGCGATCTCGAGCGCCCCCGCCGCCGTCAGGGCTGAATATTCACCGAGCGAATGGCCGGCGACAAACTTGACGGTTTTCGCAAAGTCCATGCCGCCATCCTTCTCCAGCACACGGACCACCGCCATGCTGACCGCCATCAACGCCGGTTGCGCATTCTCGGTAAGCGTCAGTTCCTCGATCGGGCCTTCAAACATCAGGCGGCTCAGGTTCTGGCCGAGCGCTTCGTCAATCTCCTGAAATACCTCGCGGGCAACGGAATGGCTCTGCGCCAGCTCCTGCCCCATGCCGACGGCCTGGCTGCCCTGGCCGGGAAATACAAATGCACGTGTCATATAGATCGGGTCCGATTCTGTTTTTGGGTATGCACAGTCATATTGCAGCAAAATTTCCTGTCAAGCCCACTTGCATAAGGCGGTAAAATCTGTATAGTCCGCCGCCTCAATACTCCTTGCCGACGGAGGTCGGCTAAGTCTGGCAGGTTGCGGATTTCCGGAACTCCAGACACACAAGAGCCATAAGGAGCTTTAAATATGCCTCTGTATGAGACAGTTATTATTGCGCGTCAGGACATCTCCACCCAGCAGGTGGAAACACTGACCGAACATATGTCCGGTTTTATCACGAACGGCGGCGGGTCTGTCGCCAAGACTGAAAACTGGGGTCTTCGCAATCTTGCCTATAAAATCAAGAAAAACCGCAAAGGCCATTACGTCCTTCTGAACATCGACGCCCCGGCCCCGGCCGTGAAGGAAATGGAACGCAATCTTCGCCTCAACGAAGATATCCTGCGCCACATGACCATCCGGGTGGAAGAGCTTGAGGAAGGTGACAGCGTCATGCTGCAGAGCCGTAGCCCCCGTCCGGGCCGCCGCGACCGCGACGATGACGCCGACGATTCTGAAACAGCCGCAATTACGCCGGACAAGATCAAGTCGCTGGACGACACAACCGATGAAGGGGAAGAATAATGGCTGACGCGCAACGCCGCCCGTTTTTCCGTCGCCGCAAGACCTGCCCGTTCACGGGCGAAGGTGCACCGAAAATCGATTACAAGGACGTCAAGCTTCTGCAGCGCTATGTTTCCGAGCGTGGCAAGATCATGCCGAGCCGGATCACCGCTGTTTCGGCAAAGAAGCAGCGCGAGCTGGCAACTGCCATCAAGCGGGCAAGAAACCTGGCACTGCTGCCGTTTCTTGTCAGATAGGACGTCCAGGGCGGCTTACCTGCCGCCTGCTGGATACTGAATATGGTCAAGGAACTGGTCATTGCCGTTGCGCTGGGTATTCTGAATATCCTGCTGCTTTCCGTTTCCATTGTCGGAAATACGGGGGGCGCAAGCTACGGGACGGCCTTTCAGACCCTGGCCATGTGGACATTGTCACTGGTCCCGCTGTTCGTTTCCGGACTGGGATTTGGTGTCAGGAGCGCCGTTATATCGGTCCTGAGCAGCGCGCTTGTCGCAAGCATTCTGCTCAGTCCCGTGTTTGCGGCAACCTACGCCGTCATTTCCGGCGTTCCGGTCATCCTTCTCGTCCGCCAGGCGTTGCTGTGGCGGGAGACGGACGGCCAGAGATACTGGTACCCGACAGAGTACCTGATGATCTGGTGGGCCGGGATCAGCGTCGCGCTCACGGGTGTGGCCATGGGGCTGCTCCATTGGGACGAGGCGCTGCGGCAGGGGCTGGTCGACGGATTCGACCAGATGCTGGCGCAGCTGACGGAAATGCGGGGCGCTGCTCCGGCGCTGACGGGCGAGGAGTTCGTGAGCCTGATGCCGCAGTTCCTCGGTCCGATGTGGGGGCTGTTTATCCTGTTGAGCGGGAGCCTGGCGCAAGGGCTGCTGGTCCGCTTTAACAGGAATATCCGGCCGTCACCGGAACTGACGAAAATGGAGCTGCCCAACTGGCTGGCTCTGGTCTTCATCGGGGCGACGGCGCTGAGTGTCATTGTTGGCGGCGCCTGGCCGGTGGTGGGGGCGATTGTGATCACGCTGGAGACGGCCTTCTTCCTGCAGGGAATGGCGGTCATTCATGTGGTCACCCATAGATGGAATAACCGTCCTCTCATTTTGGGGGCGGTGTACGTGGTTATAATATTGACGTTTTTTACGTTATGGCTGGTCCTGGTTATCACCATATTGGGACTGTTGGAAAATTGGATCGGGTTCAGGCGCCGTTTTGCCGTGACCACGAAGCTGGAGGAAGACTGATGGAAGTAGTATTACTGGAAAGAGTTGAGAAACTCGGACAAATGGGCGACGTCGTCAATGTGAAGAACGGCTATGCCCGCAATTACCTGTTGCCGCAGCACAAGGCGCTCCGCGCCAGCAAGGACAATCTGGCGATCTTTGAGACCCGCCGCGCCCAGCTCGAGGCCGAGAACCTCCAGCAACGCGCGGAAGCCGCGAAAGTCGGTGAAAAGCTCGACGGCCAGGCGGTTGTCCTGATCCGCGCTGCGTCCGATTCCCAGCAGCTCTATGGATCGGTCAGCACCCAGGACATTGCGAAAGCCGTGACCGACGCCGGTTTCACGGTGAACCGCAAGCAGATCGTTCTCGACAAGGTTCTGAAAACCCTCGGCCTGCATGACATCCGGGTCCGCCTGCATCCGGAAGTCACGGTTGGCGTGACGGTCAATATCGCCCGCTCGAAAGAGGAAGCAGAAATCCAGGCGCGCGGCGAATCCGTCGAGGAAGCCGCCGAGGCCGCCCTCGACGATCGCGACGAAGCCGTGATCAATGTCTTCGAATCAACCGCCGAGGTCGATATCGAGGAGATTCAGGAGGTCGCTGCTGGCGAAGAAACGAAAGACGCCTAAGCCTCAACGCGGTATACAAAACAGAAAAGCGGCGTCCGGATGCGGCGCCGCTTTTTACTTATCCCCGAAGTTCACAGGTGGTGGATAGAATCAATCCACAAGTTATCCCGCGCCATTATAGTTAATGGTAATAAACCCGATGGATAGTAAAAACCCGCTGTGCTAACATTGCCCCATGGAAACCGTTTTGCTTAGTGAAGGCCGCGTCAAGGATGACGCCAGCGCCTCTCCCGCGTACCGGTCCGCCCCGCATAATATTGACGCGGAGCAGGATCTTCTGGGCGCTATCCTCGTCAATAACGAGGCGGCGGCGAAGGTTTCGGGCTTCCTCAAGCCCGAGCATTTCGCCGAAGATGTCCATGCCCGTATATATGACGCCACCACCATCCTGATCGAGCGCGGCGAAATTGCCGATCCGGTCACCCTCAAATCCTATTTTGATCATGACAGCGCGCTCGCCGATATCGGCGGTTCGCAATATCTCGCCCGCCTCGCCGCCTCGGCGACGACGATCATCAATGCGGAGAATTACGGGCGGCTGATCTATGACCTCGCCATGCGCCGCGAGCTGATCCTGCTGGGTGAGGAGATCGTCAATACGGCCTATGATTCGGATCTTGAGGAGACTTCCCAGTCGCAGATCGAA
>JAIOYL010000136.1 GCA_021741195.1 Sneathiella sp.
CCCGGCCAGATGCCGAACTCCGGCCCCTCGCCAAATCCCCGCTGGTCATAAGCGACGGTGGTCAGGCCCTGCCCAAGCCACCAGCTGCCACAGAAGGCATAGGTATTGCTGTAGTCGTTAAATCCGTGAACGGCGACGATGACCGCTTTGGGGTCCTCCGCCGCCCAGGTTTTCAACGGCAGCCTCTTGCCATCAAACGTCTGCAGGTAATGGCTATTCAGTTCCGGTTCGGCCGCCGCCGTCCCGGCCTGCTGGACAACGGGTGTGCAGGACATCAGCAAAAGGCCGAGAAATAGGCACAGACTAAAATTACGAACCGCGGTCATGATCCTCTGTCTCCGAGCAAGGCTTTCACTCTCTCCCTTAAATAGGGCAGAACCTCGGCCTCGAACCAGCTATTTTTCTTCATCCAGCCGACCACCCGCCAGCTCGGGTGCGGCAGCGGCAGGATATCAGGCGCATATTGCAGATATGCGGCAACGGTTTCACCAAGATTTTTCTTCCGGCGCGGCCCCAGATGATAGTGATGCGCATATTGCCCGCAGGCCAGCGTTAATTTGACGTTGGGGAGCAGCGGAATAAGCTTCGGATGCCAGGTTTGTACGCATTCTGGGCGCGGCGGGGCGTCGCCACCACTTTTCTGTTTGCCGGGATAGCAGAAGCCTTGCGGAACGATGGCGAATTTTTCGGGATTGTAAAAGGTCTCGCGATCGACACCGAGCCAGTCACGCAGGCGATCCCCGGACGGATCATTCCAGGGGATACCGCTCTCATGAACCTTGGTGCCGGGTGCCTGTCCCGCCACAAGGATCGGCGCGCGCGCATCCGCAATAAGGACGGGTCTTGGCCCCAGCGGCAGATCCGCCTCACATATCCGGCAGGCGCGAATGTCTTTCAGGAGAGTGGCGAGAGGGTCAGCACGTTCTGACATCTGGTGTTCCCTCGGAAATTTTACGGGCAGCGGCGAGAGATATCGCTGACCACCCGTTTCTGGTTCCTGTCAAGTTTATGGAGCGTAAGGCCATCCGGCATCCGCGCTTCCCATTCGTGAAGGATATTTTCTGATACCTTTAATCCGGTTACAAGGCAGACTTCAGAATTAAGTTTAACGATTTCATCGCTTCCTGATTGCGGATAGCGGGCGGGAGCGTCCAGCCCGATTCTATAGGACTGTCCCGCCAGCCAACTTGCCGCCAAGCGGCCCTCCACAATCAGGATCGGGTCACTCACCTTTGAAATTGCCCTCGCGTTTTTCAAAAAAGGCGTTGATCGCCTCGCCGTGATCCTTGGCGTGATGCGACAGGGCCTGAAAGGCGGCGGACATCTCTAGCAGGCTGTCGAGCCGCATATGCTCGCCCTCGCGGAGGAGTTTCTTTGCCATGCGCAGCGAATGCGGCGGATTGACCGCGATACGGCGCGCGAGATCGTTGGCTGCTGTCATCAGATAGTCATCCTCGAGCACATTGGAGACCAGTCCCCAGTCGAGCGCCGTCGCGGCATCGATCATTTCGCCGGTGAAGGTCATTTCAGCGGCCCGGCTGCGCCCGATCATGCGCGGCAGGAACCAGGCCCCGCCATCGCCCGGGATAATGCCGAGCTTGACGAAACTCTCCGCGAAACGCGCCGATTTCCCGGCGATGCGGATATCGCACATGCAGGCAAGATCACAGCCCGCGCCGACCGCCGGTCCGTTCACGGCGGCAATCGTCGGCACTTCCA
Source organism: Sneathiella sp. (assembly GCA_021741195.1). Lineage (GTDB taxonomy): Bacteria > Pseudomonadota > Alphaproteobacteria > Sneathiellales > Sneathiellaceae > Sneathiella. The sequence goes on from JAIOYL010000136.1 coordinate 1,720, forward strand.
GGTTATAGAAGGCGAGCGGGATTTTCTGGATGCCATGGCGGTAGGACTGGCGGATTTCCGCAGGAGACCCTGCAAACATCCCGTCCTTGTCGCGCATATGCTTGACGTTACCACCCGCGGAGAAGGCCTTGCCCGCCCCCGTCAGGATCACGCAGCGCACCGAGTTATCCTTGTTGATACGATCCGCCGCGCCCAGGAACGCGTCGAAGATGTCATCACCTGAGAGGGCATTGCGCTCCTCTGGCCGGTTGATCGTGAGGGTTACAACGCCCCCATCTTGTTTATACAATAATGCTTCAGTCATGGGGCCAAGCTACTCAATTGGCGGCAAAATGAAAAGCGCGAATTGCGCCTTTCGCGGACTATTACAACAGAACCTGGCGTCTCCGCACAATGAAGAGGTTGTTTTTTGTTATCCGGTCCGGCCGTGGAATGTCATTACAAAGCTTTTTCAAGTCAGGCGAATGCGCCGAAATCCCGTTTCAGCAGATTTTGAAAATCAGGCGGTCTCCTTACCCGGTTATTTACGGCAAAACTTGACAGCTGCGGCAATTCAGTTGATCGTTTCACAATCACGGGCGGCTCGTCCCAAAAAATAACAACAACCCAGGACACCCGATGTCAGCGCATTCGACACCCACGGAAGCAGTGTTCTCCTACAAGGGAATTTTTCTCTTCTGTACCGCCATCTTCTTCTTCGCGGTCATGGACACAACTGTCAAATATGCAAGTGCGACCTATCCGCCAGTGCAGGTGGTCTGGGCCCGCTACTTCTTTCATACGGTGCTGATGACGGCGATCCTGCTGCCCAAACACGGCTTGCAGCTTATCCGGACCAACCGCCTCAAGATGCAGCTTATCCGCTCCATCTTCCTGCTGCTCGCAACCGTCTGTTTCTTCACGGCGGTGAAATATGTCCCGCTTGCCGATGCGGCGGCCCTTGGGGCGACGGCGCCGCTCTTCGTGATCATCTTTTCCGTCATTCTTCTCAAGGAGAAAGTCAACGCCCGGCGATGGGCGGCGGTCGCGATTGGCTTTGGCGGAGCCATGATCGTGCTCCGGCCCGGCATGCTGGAAATTCATCCGGCCCTGTTCCTTGTGATCGGGACATCGGTTTTCTACGCCCTTTACCAGATTGCGACGCGCTTTCTCTCCGGGATCGACGACCCGGTGACCACCATTACCTATTCGGCGCTCATCGGCACCATTGGCATGAGCTTCGTTGTGCCGTTTTTCTGGGTTGCGCCGGATATCGAGGGCTGGCTGATCCTCGGCGTGATCGGCTTTATCGGCGGGTTCAGCCACTTCATCATTATCAAGGCGTTCGATTACACGGCCGCCTCCACCGTCGCGCCGTTCCAGTATACCCAGCTCATCTGGATGGCCATCTTCGGTTACTTTATTTTCGGCAACTTCCCCGATAACTTCACGATCCTCGGCGCCGCCATCATCGTCGCGAGCGGCCTCTATATCCTCTACCGGGAACGCCAGATCAGGAAGAGCTAGCTCACCCCGACATCCGCGAGATCGCCATACATTTCCGGGCGGCGGTCGCGGAAGAACTGCCAGTTGTTGCGGATTTCCTTGATCATCTCCATGTCCATATCGGCGACGACCAGCTCGTCCTTGTCCTCGGAGGCTTGCGCGATGATCTCGCCGCGCGGATTGACCACGTAGGAGGAGCCGTAAAACTCCCCGATATTCCAGGGCGCCTCGGTCCCGACACGGTTGACCGCGCCGATATAGACCCCGTTGGCGACGGCGGACGCGGGCTGTTCAAGCTCCCAGAGGTACTGGCTGACGCCCTTCACGGTCGCCGACGGGTTGACGATATATTCCGCGCCGTTGAGCGCCAGCGCCCGCCAGCCTTCGGGGAAATGCCGGTCGTAGCAGATATAGACGCCGAGCTTGCAATAGGCGGTCTGGAACACGGGCCAGCCGGAATTGCCGGGACGGAAGAAGAATTTCTCCCAGAAACCGGCGACCTGCGGGATATGGGTTTTCCTGTATTTGCCGAGATACTTTCCGTCCGCATCGATGACGGCGGCGGTATTGTAATAGATGCCGGTCTTTTCCTGCTCATAGATCGGCACGACAATAACCATGTTATGTTTCTTCGCATATTCCTGCATCAGTTTGACCGTCGGGCCATCCGGGATGCTCTCCGTCGCCGCGTACCATTTGGCATCCTGCGAGGGACAAAAGTAAGGCTGGGTGAAGACCTCCTGGAACGAAAGGACCTGCACGCCCTTCTTGCCCGCCTCCTCGATCAGCGGGATATGCGCCTCGATCATCTTGTCGCGGATTTGTTCCGGGCTCATGGTTGTGTCGCCCTTCAAGCCCATCTGGATTAGCCCGGCCCGTACCGTTGTCATCGATCCTCTCCTTTATCCGCTGAATAGGGGTCAATTTTTTTGCATTTTTTGACCGTTTGGTCAGGATTTTAACTATCAATTTTGAAAAGGCAAAGCTAAAATGCGGGGAAATCGCGGCTAGAGAAAATACCTGCAGGACGAGGAGATAAGCATGTCTACTTTCATACGCGGGGGCACCGTCGTTACCTCCGAAACCACCTTCCGGGCCGATATTCTATGCGATGATGGCGTGATCAAGGCCATCGGCAAGGACCTCGAAGCCCCTTCAAACGCCGAGGTTGTCGATGCGGGCGGGCAATATGTGATGCCGGGCGGGATTGACCCGCATACCCATATGCAGCTTCCTTTCATGGGCACCGTCGCGTCCGAGGATTTTTATACCGGCACCGCCGCCGCCGCCGCAGGCGGGACGACACAGATCATCGATTTCGTCATCCCCGACCCCGAGGAGCCGCTGATGGACGCCTACCGGAAATGGCGTGGCTGGGCGGAGAAATCCGTTGCCGACTACAGCTTCCATGTCGCCATTACCTGGTGGGACGATACGGTGCACCGCGACATGGGCATCCTCGCCGAGCAGGAAGGCGTCAATAGTTTCAAGCATTTCATGGCCTACAAGAACGCCATCATGGTCTCCGACGAGATGATGATCGCCAGCTTCTCGCGCTGCCGGGAGCTTGGCGCGATGGCGACGGTCCATGCGGAAAACGGCGAGATGGTCTATTACCTGCAGCAGGAAATGCTGGCGAAGGGCATTACGGGGCCGGAGGGCCATCCGCAGTCGCGCCCGCCGGAGGTTGAGGGCGAAGCCGCCAACCGCGCGATCCGCACGGCGCAAGTTTTGCAAACGCCCGTCTATATCGTCCATGTCTCCTGCAAGGAGAGCCTTGAGGCCATCACCCGCGCGCGGCTGGAAGGCCAGCGGGTCTTCGGTGAATGCCTGGCCGGGCATCTGCTGATCGATGACAGCGTCTATTACAACGAGGATTTCGAATTCGCCGCCGCCCATGTGATGAGCCCGCCCTTCCGTCCGAAGGATCACCAGCGGGAACTCTGGCGCGGGCTGCAATCGGGCAACCTGCAGACGACAGCGACGGACCATTGCTGCTTCTGCGCGCCGCAAAAGGCGGCGGGTCGCGATAACTTCACGCTGATCCCGAACGGCACCTCCGGCGTCGAGGACCGCATGGCCGTGCTCTGGCATCACGGGGTGAACTCGGGCAAGCTGACCATGAACGAGTTTGTGAAGGTCACCTCGACCAACGCCGCGCAGATCTTCAATATCCATCCGCGAAAAGGCTCGATCTCCATCGGGGCGGACGCCGATATTGTGGTCTGGGACCCGGCGAAGACGCGCACCATCTCGGCCAAGACCCATCACCAGAATGTCGATTTCAATATCTTCGAGGGGATGGAAGTGAACGGCAGCCCGAGCCATACGATTTCCCAGGGCAAGGTCGTCTTCAAGGACGGCCAGCTCAATGTCGTCAAGGGCGCGGGCCGCTATATCAAGCGGCCGACGTTCAACCCCTATTTCGGCGCACTCGAAAAACGCCGCGAGGAGACGGCGCCGCGGAAGGTCACCCGGACGGCAGAGGCCGCCGAATAATCGAATCAACGGGTTTTCTCCTGGAAAAGGTCCTGGCGCTTCGGCACCGGGGCCTTTTTTTAGGCAGCATCGGCTTCTTGTGGAGCGGCCTTTTTTGATGCAGGAACGGCCACAAGCAGGCCCGCCGACGTGATCAGAATCATCCCGCAAATAGTCCATATATCTGGCGTCTCAGCAAAAAACAAGAAACCCCAGACGGCGGCCGAGACGAGATAGGCATAGTCGAACGTGGCAATGATCGATGGCGGCGCGATTTGATAGGCGCGGGCGACTCCGACGAAGAATAAAGCCGACAACAGACCAAGGAAAGCCATCAGGCTCCAGGTGCTTGTGTTCATCGAAACCCAGTCGCCGATCAGGAACGGGAATGCGGCCTTTGTTTCAGCGCCAAGACCTATGAGAAACAGAACGAGCGTGGCAAGTAGCCCCGTTATCAGAAATGATCCATGCAGAGCAAGCGCAAGAGTTAGCGGCCCTTCCTCCCGGCATTTGCTTCGGGTCAGGATCATTGCAAGGGAATAGAAGGCGGCGCCCATTAAGGGGAGTATTGTGAACCATGAAAAGGCGTCAGTGCCGGGCCTCAAAATGGCAATGACGCCGAGAAATCCGATGAAAACGCCGCCCCATTGACGCCTTGAAACCGGCTCGCCGATCAGCACCGCGGATAGCAGAGCCGTTATAATCGGATTGGTGTAAACGGCGACCGCCGCCACGGACAGGCTCAACACCGGAAGCGAGGCATAGAAGGCGAGCCAAGTCAGTATCAGAAGCACACTGCGAAGCAAGGTCCATTTTGCGGTCTGGAGATGAAGGCGAGCCCCTGTCATGCGACAGATCATCAGCAGGATCGGAATTGCGAAAAGTGAGCGCGCGAAAAATATTTGCCACACGGTGAGATCCGCACTGACGTATTTCACCACGGCATCGGTGAAGGCCATCATCAGGACCGAAATCAGGATGATGACGATTCCCTGCGCCGTTTTATCGGGTTTTGCCCCTTCCGGCATGGCGCTTTTTATGGCGCTTTGAGGGGCACGCGGAGCAGCATGCCGAATTCCACCGCGAAATTGACGGAAACGCGGGCATGCACCCTGCCCTGCCGGTCGAAGAAGCGGCCCGTACCGCCGATGGGAAAGACGCCTTCGTGCCAGATATTGGGATGGATATAGAGCCCTTTCGTGCCGTCGCAGTAGAAGGCGACGAAATCCTCGGGCTGCACGTCATCGCCCGGCAGCGCCAGTGGCACCATGAAGGGCGTCCCGTCGAGGGAATGGAAAAGCTGGCCGCCGTCGGGATGGTAATTGGCGTGCCAGAGCAGCACCTGGTCCCGCTCCACCGTCTTTTTTGCGTCATCCGCGATGTCGGGATCGCAGGACCAGCCGAGTACATAGGTATCCTTGACCGCGTTGTTGCGGCCCCGGAGCACATCGCCCTGCCACCAGAACTCGAAAATCCCCTCCGCGGTGCCGCCCTGGTTGCCGGTTCCTTCATCGACCTTTCGCGCGCCCGAGGAGGTCGGCCAGGTGACGATCTCGACCGGGAAATTCTCGTATTCCTCGACAAGGCAGCCATAGCCCTTCAGCGCCTTGTCCGTCGCAACGACAACGGGCACGCCGAGCAACGGCAGATCGGCGGGAATGGCCGGGTTCAGGAAATCAGGTGACTTGGCGGTGACGGAGGACAGCATCGGCGCATTCCTTGTGTCATTTTTTGCGATTAAGCCACAGACCATAAAAAAAGGGAAGGTCCCCCTTCCCTTTTGTCGCGCAAAACTGCGTCTATTTCATCGACATTTCCCGGATTCCGTGGGTCACGGCGCCTCGCTGGTCTCCGGATGGGAGGCGCGCGCCTCTTCGAGCAGCCAGTCGCGGAAGGCTTTGATTTTGGGTTGCTCGGTGCTGTCTTTCATGCTCAGCAGATAGTAGGAGAAGGTCAGCGGCGTGCTGAGGGTCAAATCGAAGGGGCGCACGAGGCGGCCGGCGGCGAGGTCGTCGGTCACCAGGATGTCGCCGACCAACGCCACGCCCTGACCATCGAGCGCCGCCTGCACCGCCATGGCCCCCATGGAAAAATGCGGCCCGCGGGTCGGGTTGATATCATGCAGGCCGGCCGCCAGCAGCCACATGCGCCAGCTCGCCTCGGCGTTATTCCAGTCGATATGCAGCAAGGTGTGATGGCGCAGGTCTTCAGGCCGGCGCAAGGGATGCTCGCCGCTCAGGAGCGCCGGGCTGCAAACCGGCGTGTTGAGATGGCCGAACAGGCGGTCGACCCGCACCCCGCTATAGCCGCCAGGGCCATAGCGCAGCGCCACATCGGCGGCGTCGCGGGCGAGGTTGACCAGACGGTCGGTGCCGTCGATGCGGATTTCAATGTCCGGGTGCTGGATGCGGAAATGCTCAAGCCGCGGCATCAGCCACATGGCGCCGAACGACGGGCTGACGCTGATGGTCAGAACCCCGCTCTCGCAATGGGCGCGCATCTGCTCGATCCCCTCGGCCAGCTTGTCGAAGCCCTGACTCAGCGCAGGCAGGGCCGCCTGTCCGGCTTCGGTCAGACGCAGCGCCCGCGTCAGGCGGCGGAACAGGGGCACATCGAGCAGTTCCTCCAGCGTCTTGACCTGATGACTGATCGCGCCCGGTGTGACGTTCAGTTCCTCTGCCGCCTTGGTGAAGCTGAGATGCCGGGCGGCCGATTCAAAGGCCCGGAGAGCGTTGAGCGGAGGGAACAGTCGGGTCATCGTCCATACCTGAGATTATCTAATGTATAAGTCGAAATCTTCTCGTTTGTTGGATGCCCCGATTGTGCATATCTTCATCATATAAATCAAGGCTGAATTGCTCAGTTATTGGGGCGGTACAGCCGGGTCTACAGATTAAAAATTCTCGCTTAACCTATGCAGGCGAGTGGTCAACTGACAGCTGATGGAGGATTTTATGTACTCTTTTTACAAGCTTCGCGATCCCGGCCTTAACGTCCGGCAGGCACACTCCGGGCAGCCAGATGGCCAGAGCCACGGGACCCTTTCCCCCAGTGATATGTGGGGGATCAAATACCTGGCATCTATGGCGCGCAAGAGTTTCAGCCGGATGTCCCGCTGGTACCGGCGACGAACCGAAATCCACAGGCTCAAAGCCTTAACCGGATATCACTTGAAGGACATTGGGCTGGACCGCTTTCCGATCGCGTCGTCGCTCCAGGAACTCGTCGAGCGGGAAATACGATTAAAATCCAATGCGGGCAAGCATCACCGATACAGGTAGGGGACAGATTACGCCGCAAACCATAAAAAAAGGGAAGGTCTCCCTTCCCTTTTTATCGGCATTAAATGCCTTTATTTCATCGACATTTCCCAGATTTCATGGGTGAAGGCATCGACGGGGCGCTTCGAGATCACGAGGTCGGAGCCGCCGGAAAGCAGGATATCGACCGTGCGGTTATAGGCCGCGTCATTAAGACGGCCCAGATCCGTGGTGTCAATCAGCTTGGCGATTTCGCCCATCATGCGCTTCTGGTGCTTTTCCGTCTGCGCACCGGACGCATCGTTTTCGAGCACGATATCGGCGGCCTCATCCGGATTTTCCACGGCAAATTTCCAGCCTTTCATGGAGGCCTTGACGAAGCGGGCGAGCTTGTCTTTCATGGCGTCGTCCTGCAGGCTCTTCTCCATGACATAGAGGCCGTCCTCCAGCGTGGCGACGCCTTCCTTCTCATACGGGAAGACAGACAGTTCCGCCGGTGTCAGGCCGCCATCAATGACCTGCCAGTATTCGTTGTAGGTCATGGTGGAAACGCAGGCCGCCTGCTTCTGCAACAGCGGATCGACATTGAAGCCCTGTTTCAGGACGGTGATATCGGCACCGGACCCTTCGGTCTTGTAGCCGAGCTTGCTCATCCAGGACAGGAACGGATATTCGTTGCCATAGAACCAGACACCGAGGGTCTTGCCCTTGAAATCCTTCGGGGTCTCGACGCCCATGTCTTTCCGGCAGGTCAGCATCATACCCGATTTCGAGAACACTTGCGCGATATTGACGAGCGGGACGCCCTTCTCGCGGGTCGCCAGCGCCGCCGGCATCCAGTC
>JAIOYL010000137.1 GCA_021741195.1 Sneathiella sp.
AGAATAAACAGCCAGCCAAAAAATGACATCGAGCGTTCGTCTTTTATCAGCTTGATAATGAGTTTGGTAATCTTCAAGCCATCAGCGAAGGTGTTCAGCTTGCTATCCGATCCTTCGGGACGTTCCACATAAACGCTCGCAATTTCGGCAACCGGCATGTTCAGTTCCAGCGCATGAATAGTCAGCTCTGTTTCAATTTCAAAGCCTTCGGAAAGCAGTGGGAAAGATTTTACAAAGCGCCGTGAAAAGACGCGGTAACCTGTCAGGATATCTTCAAATCGCCGACCGAAGACCCTCGCGACGATGCCGGAGAACATCCGGTTACCGAGGACGTGTCCTTTGCGATAGGCCGTTTCGGCGGAAGCAACGCGCTTCGCGCAGACCATATCCAGGCGATGCTCCAGCAAATGAGCGACCAGCCTCGGCGCCAATGACGCCTCATAAGTGGCGTCCCCGTCGACCATGATATAGATATCCGCCTCGATATCCGAGAAGAGACGCCGGATCGCGTTACCCTTTCCCGGAAGATCTTCATAGATAATCTCGGCCCCTGCCTGTTGCGCTACCACCGCGGTATTATCGGTCGATGCATTGTCACAAACAATAATTTTTGCCGCCGGCAAAGCCGCCTTGAAATCGGCGATAACCTGGCCGATCGTCATTTCCTCATTCAGACAGGGCACCATGACTGCAATCGAAGGAGAAGGACCGGCAGGGAACGCTGCCCTACCCTCCCTGGGCTTTTCTATCAGATCGCTTTTACTCACTCCATCTCCCCCTGTATTGAAAGAGTTTCCAGGGCTTTGGCACGTCGATTACCACGAGCTCTTCCGGCAAATCCCCACTAACCAGACGGTTATACAAAACCGACGCCTTGTCCGAGTCTTGGAAATATGATTTGTCCGAAGCATTGGGGCATATCAGAATATAGTCAATCCCATATTTGTTGAGAAGTTCACGGCTCCTGCCAAATTCCGTCGCGGTTAAAAGAGTGTAGGTATCGAAAATTGTCTGACCGTTCCGATGATATGGGACCGCCAGAAAATGATGAGGTGTACGATAAACAAGCTCCGGCCCGTAATCGAGATTATTGACGAACTTCAAAACCCCGCGCCCCTGCACAAAGCCTTCGTCGGAAAGAAATTCCGCTATTTCCTTAGCATCGCATTCTTTTGATTCCGGACTTACTGCCGCAACGGCCTCAGTCGATTTAAGGCCATTGGCAACGCTGCCAATCACGAATGCCAATAGAAATGGCCCCAGAATGACAACAATGCGCACTAGCAGGCCGGTGACGCCTTTTTTCCATCCTTTAAATTTTTCGTTGACCCGGATCAACAGATCCTCAAGCAAAGGCCCCGCGGCGATAACGCCTGCAACCGAGAGATAGAGCCCCGCCCGTACATGCGCGAGAGCCAGTGCGCCTGTGCAAAAAAGCACCAGGACAAGCCATACCCACATCTGCCGCCGCTGGTGTTGGAGCCGTCTAGACAGAACAAAAGCACCATAAATAATTCCCGCGAACGGCAGCAGGCAATAAAGAACGACCTGCCGCCCACTTGTTATCACTGGCGCCATCTCGGATACCTTTTCGAGCCAGATCGGCCCGATACGCGGATCCGCTTCGGCCAAAGGACCAACGAAAAGATTGGCGAAAAACAGGTCAATGAGGACCAGGCAAATGAAGGCATAGATGCCACTGGCAATTAATCGAACCATGATCGTTTCCCGGCGTTCACAAAATTTGGCGGCGACGAACCAGAAAAGGGCCGAACAGAAAACAAGAAAAACTTGCGCAATGGAAATTCTGTCATAGCGGTCAATCGGCCACTGATCAGGTGACACGTCAATGGCGATCGCCACAATGCAGATGATGAGAGTGGCCAGCGCAAAATCGCGGTTCGCCTTGCGCCATGACGTACCCCACAGCAACCAGCAAACACCAAGACCAATGGTCACCGGAACATAGACAATCAGAAACTCCAAGCTGATCCAAATGCCAAGGCCGCTCAAGGCGCCTGCCAATAACGCCAGACGCGTTCGTCGCTCCGTCTCGCCAAGCCGTATCAGGCATCCCAGGACACCTGCCATTAGTACTGCAAGAACCATATGGTGATCCACTCGACCTATGCCGAAATAATTCTGAATAATCGGTTGAACGGCAAGCAGGATAACGATCAACAAGAGATTACTTGGCTGCATCAGGGGCGTCACGGCCCAAATACACACGATCACCAATAGTAACGACATCACCGCCGGTAAGGCGGTCCCGGCCATTTCGATCGCTCGTTTCATATCCATAAGGGGAAATAGCGGGCTAGCGGTCGCCAATATCAATATATCCATCGGCCGTGTCCAATGGATATCGGCGCCTTTACCCGATGCCGTGCGTGGGATGTAACCGTCATACCAGTTTCCGGTTTGCACCAGTGTATCGACCCGTTCCAGGCGCATGAAGGCATCTGGCCCTTTGGGTCGAAAGTATCCTTCCTTACCGTCAATTTGCACCGGCAGAATGACAAAACAGGTCACCCAAAGTACAAAAATCATAAAAAGGCGTTCGACGGTCACAATCAGTCCTTCCGGCTTTCCGGGGGTGTGAAAAGAAGCAGAAGGAAAACTAACTCAAAATCATTAACAAAAAGAAACGTAACAGTTGATTTACACCTATAAATTAATTCACAAATTTATGGCTGATTTACCAGTCCACCTATTTCTTGGTGATCAGCCCGGCATCCGAAGTGGTTGCCGGGTTCAGAAGGGTCCGGTCATTGACCAGCGCCTCCTCCACCTTTTCGCAGATTTCGTCCAGTGTGAAGGGCTTTGCGATGACGTCGTGAATGAGCATGTCCAGATTATAGGCCCGCTGGCGCTCCGCTGCATAACCCGTCATCATGAGAATGCGAAGATCGGGATTTTCCTTGGCCACCTTGAGGGCGAGGGCAATCCCGTCCATCATCGGCATGACGATATCGGTGAGCAGCAAGTCAAACGGCTCGCTTTTCTGTAAAATCACCAGTGCAGCCGCGCCATCCTCTGCTGTCGTAACGTCATGTCCATGATGGCTAAGCGCCCTACTGATGAATTCCCGCAATGCCGCTTCATCTTCTGCAACCAGTATGCGCGCCATTCAGTCCCTCGTGATCAATTCTCGACAATATAGCCGATATAGGGGAGCTCCCGATAATAATGTGCGTAGTCAAGGCCATACCCGATGACAAACAGATCCGGGCAATCAAAGCCGACGAAATCCGCTTCGAATTCATTGATCCGCTTGCCTTTTTTGTCGAGCATCAGGCAGGTCTTGACTGTTTTGGCGCCGCGCGCCATGAGTTCCTTTGTGGCAAAATCCATCGTTCGGCCAGATTCGAGAATATCGTCAATCAGCAGCACCTTCCGACCCTTCACCGTATCGACTATATCCCGGGTGATGACCACGGTGCCGCTACTGATCGACTTGTCTCCGTAGGACGAGAGAGCCATAAAATCGATTTGCGGATGCACCCCGGCATGGTGCAGCGCCCGGATCAAGTCTGCAGCGAAAACGAAACTGCCCTTCAGTACGGCAATTACCAGGATATCGGATCCAAGGGTGGCGGCAATTTCCTCAGCCAGTTCCTCATTACGCTTGGCAATATCGGCGCTGGCAAACAATATCTCAATTTGCGGCTTAGTCTCGGCCATCCCTAATTCGTTCCCTATATCCGCATTATTCCTGGCTATTTGCCAAGCTCGACCAAATCAACCTTGACATTCTTCGCGTCTTCCGGCGGCTGGTTCATACTGGTTGAGAATTCAACCTGTCCCCAGGCCGCTACTTCCGGCTCTTCAACCGTCGTTGTCCAGCTATATACTGACTGCCCCGCCTTGTCGATCAACGCAACCTTGATGCGTGGCAAGGGTTGCGGACTGTCCGTGATGTTCTTGATTATGCCGGTCACTGTAAGTGTCGTGACGCCGTTTTGCAAAACGGACTTTGTTTTCAAATCATGGATTTCGAGGCCCAGCATGTTGGCTGTTTCGACGTCAATTCGTAAAAACTGGTAAAACTTCGCCGAAGCCGACCAGACCTGGACAAGATAGTTCCGTCCGAAGAACCCTCCGAAACCCACCGCAATCAAAACAATCAACAGCAGGAACCAGCCGATCCACTTTCGTTTTCTGCTAGAGGCCCGGCTAGATGATGCACGCGATTGCATGGCTGTCATCTGCTCGATACTCATTCCCACTTGCGCCGACGAAATTGATGCGGCCTCGGCGTTTTCTTCTGTAGGCGTATCGGCGATAACCGGCTTCGGCATATCGTCCGGCGGAAATTCACGCCATTTATGGCCGCATTTTGCGCATTTTACAGCGCGCCCCTCAGGCCCAATCGAAATAGGGTCGATGGAATAGCGCGTTGAACAGGTTGAACAGGTTAAAATCATAGGCCAGAGAAATCAGCTCACTGTTTAAAGTTTCTTTTTTATAGGCGTTTGCTTGGACATGCACAAGACTGGCTGATAAATCTAACATAGTTTATCTTCAAGTCAGTTTTTTTGTTGGGAGGATTGGTTGGTCAGGTTTGAAAATGTTGGCATGCGATATGGTATGGGGCCAGAGGTCCTGCGTGATATCAGCTTTCACCTGCGCCCTGGCTCCTTTCATTTTCTGACTGGCCCGACAGGCGCCGGAAAAAGCTCTTTGCTCAAACTTCTGGCCCTGTCGCACCGCCCGAGCCGGGGGTTGGTCACGCTTTTCAATAAGGAAGTCTCGACCTTGGCGCGTGATGATCTGCCGGCGATGCGGCGAAAAATTGGAGTCGTTTATCAGGATTTTCGCCTGCTTGATCATTTATCGGCGCTCGACAATGTCGCACTCCCGCTCAAGATCGCCGGCGCAAGGGATGAGCAAATATACCAGCATGTGGCCGAGCTGCTCGACTGGGTGGGGCTTGGCAATCAGGTCGATGCAAAACCACCGACGCTATCCGGCGGCGAGAAACAGCGCGTTGCTATCGCCCGCGCCGTCATTAATCGGCCGCAGTTGCTGATCGCGGACGAACCAACCGGGAGCATGGACGCAGAAATGGGACTTCGGCTCATGTATCTGTTTCAGGAGTTGAATAAGATTGGCACCACCGTTGTTGTCGCGACCCATGACCTTGATTTGATCCAGAGGTTTGGAAATCCGGTTATGTATTTGAAAGACGGTCTGCTCTCGTCGCGAAGTGCGGCAAATATTCCGGCGCAATTCAGTGAGAGCGAAGGATGATTAAATTATTCGGCAAATCCGCCGAGCTGCAGCTCGAGAAGGACGTTTCCACCCGTTACCTGCCCGTTGTGATATCGGCGATGATCTTCCTGGCGGCGCTGTCCATAGGCGGCTTGTTTTCCCTCAGTAACGCGATCAACACCTGGTCGGAGACGCTGACTGGCAACCTGACCGCCGAAATCGCCTATGATCCCGCCATCGACCTTGACCAGGAAGTGACAACAGCCGTCAAGCTCCTGTCGGAAACACCCGGCGTCACTGCTGCCAGGGCAATAGAAAAGGATGAAACCCTCAAGCTCCTGGAACCGTTTCTCGGAAAAAATGCCGCGCTCAGCGAATTACCTGTTCCGCGTCTTATTGAAATCATTATTGCCGAGGACAGTGCGATCGACCTCGCCGCGCTCAACGAAAAACTCGTTGCCGCAGTGCCGGGCGCAAGACTTGACATCAATCGGCCCTGGCTTGATAAAATGGTAACATTAGGTCGTTCAATACAAGTGCTGGCAGCGGCGATAATGCTACTCATCGGTGGTGTCACCGTCATCATTGTTATTTTCGCTGTGCGGACCGGCCTGATCATGCATTCGGAAGTCATACAGGTCCTCCACCTGATCGGCGCACGGGATAATTATATTGCTGAACAATTTCAGAACTATTTTTCCCGCCTCAGTTTTCTTGGTGCCCTCCCCGGTCTTATCGTTGCCATTTTCGTGATGTTTATATTCAACTTTCTTGTCGGATCACTGGAGGCATCGATGCTGCCGCCGTTGTCACTTGGAATTGAAGGGTCGATTGCTTTGCTGCTGCTGCCGTTTCTTGTCGCCTTACTTACAAAATATACCGTCCGGCAGGTCGTGCTGAAATCGCTGGGCCGGATGATGTAGAATGCTGGTATTGCTGGACAGGGACGGCGTTATTAACGAGGATCGGGCGGATTTTGTTAAATCCCCGGATGAGCTGGTCTTTATCCCCAAATCTCTCGAAGCGATTGCCCGGCTCAACAGCTTTGGGCATAAAGTAGTGGTTGTCACCAATCAGTCCTGCATCGGCCGCGGGATCATCACAGAAGGGCAACTCGAGGTAATTCATGGCAAGTTACAAGATGCATTGCGGCGGGTTTCCGGGCGTCTGGACGATATCATATTTGCGCCGGACGCGCCCTGGGAGGCAACCGACAGGCGCAAACCCGCACCCGGCATGCTGATCGAAGCGATGAGGAAATTCACGGGCGCGCCACAAGACACAGCCTTCATTGGCGACAGCGCGAGGGACATGGAGGCCGCCAGAGCCGTCGACTGCCACCGCATTCTGGTGCAAACCGGAAAAGGCCGCAAAACGCAGGCCAAGGGCCTTGAGAAACGTCTGTTGCCCGTGCATATTGCAAAAGATCTCAGTGAGGCCGTTGAGTATGTTCTTGAGGGAAGGTTCTAGTTTATGTTGGTAAATCTCAAAGGATTACTCGCAGCGGCTTTCCTTTTTTCCTGCCTTTGGTTCGGCGCTTTTTTAACTTTCATACATGATGTGAATATGCCGGACCCGACGTCGGAGCATATGGCAGGAGGTATCGTTATTCTGACCGGAACGCCCGCGCGTTTGGATGCCGGTTTCCGGCTGCTAAAGGACGGCGCGGGCGAGCGCTTGCTGATCTCCGGCGTCAACTCCAAAGTCACACGCGAGACGTTGCGTCAGGCGATGGGCCAAAGCACCGAGCTTATGGACTGCTGCGTTGATTTGGGGCGGTTGGCGCGAAATACGGAAGGGAACGCCTTTGAAACCTCTCTATGGGCCAGGTCGCATAATTTCCAGAGCCTCCTGATTGTGACCAGCGCCTATCATATGCCCCGAAGCCTGGTCGAGCTCAAACGGCACATGCCAGACGTGAAACTCATTGCGTATCCGGTCGTCAGCGATACCCTTGATATACAGGAATGGTGGAAGAGCCCGCATACATTGGTTGTGGTCGCCGGTGAATTCAGTAAATATATCTTCAGCCTTATCCGGGCCCGGCTCGAATAAAAGACCGAAAGAGAAACGCGTGACACAAGTACGATCCATAGGTTTTTTTATCTGCTTTTTCGCCTGGTCGGTGTTGATGAACCTGGCCTTCCTGCCGATGCTTGCTTTCGATCGGATATGGATCGTCCGCGGCCAGACCATCTGGACGAACGGAATTATTTTCCTGCTCCGGACTATCTGCGATTTACGTCTCGAGATCCGCGGCGAAGAATATCTTCCCAAAGGCGCGGCGATCGTCGCCGCCAAGCATCAATCAGCGTTCGAGACCATGATATTTCACCGGATCACCTGCGATCCCGCGATCATCATGAAAAAGGAGCTTCTCAATATTCCGGTTTATGGCTGGTATTGCCGCAAGACCAAAATGATTGCCGTCGACCGAAAAGGGCAGGCTGCGGCGCTGAAATCCATGCTCAATCAGGCGCAAGAGGCCCTCAATGATCACCGCCCTATCATTATTTTTCCCGAAGGGACCCGCTCTCCGCTCTATGAGGACCTGCCATTCCAGCCCGGTGTCGCCGCGCTTTACTCCAAATTACAACAGCCGGTGGTGCCCGTCGCGCTCAATACAGGGTTATTCTGGCCGCGCCGTAGTTTCCTCTGCCGTCCCGGCGTCATGGTTATTGAATTTCTGCCGCCCATTGAACCCGGGCTCGACCGCAAGGTCTTTATGACCGAGCTTAAAACCCGCATTGAAGAGAAGACGCAAGCACTTGTGTCCGAGGGCCGGGCGAATTACCTGTCCTGAGCCCGGTATTAACAAACATTAAATTTTGCTAAGCCAGCCTTTCGGTCTATATTTAGCGAATATGGAAATCTCTATTACAACAGGTGCCCGCAATGCCGCCCGTCGCTCCGATATCGCAGCAAATCTGGGATATGAAATACCGGCATAAATCTGCCGACGACAGCGTCAAGGAACGCTC
Organism: Sneathiella sp.; assembly: GCA_021741195.1. Taxonomy (GTDB): domain Bacteria; phylum Pseudomonadota; class Alphaproteobacteria; order Sneathiellales; family Sneathiellaceae; genus Sneathiella. The sequence continues at coordinate 8,196 of JAIOYL010000137.1, forward strand.
GATCGAGGATAGCTGGTTGCGCGTGGCCAAAGCCGTGGCGGCGTCCGAAAAAGATCCGAAGAAATGGGAAAAGCGGTTTTATAGCCTGCTTGAAGACTATAAGTTCCTGCCTGCCGGGCGCATATTGTCCGGTGCCGGCACAAAACGTAAAGTCACCCTGTTTAACTGCTTCGTCATGGGCAATATTGCCGATGACATGTCTTCCATTTTCGACAATTTAAAGGAAGCCGCGTTGACCATGCAGCAGGGCGGCGGAATCGGCTATAATTTCTCGACCCTCCGGCCAAAAGGCGCCCCCGTCCACGGCATGGGATCGGATGCCTCCGGCCCGCTCAGTTTCATGGATGTCTGGGACAGCATGTGCCGCACGATCATGAGCGCGGGCTCACGCCGTGGCGCCATGATGGCGACATTGCGCTGCGATCATCCGGATATTTTCGATTTCATCAAGGCCAAGCAGGATCCGGGACGGCTCAGGATGTTCAACCTGTCGGTTCTGGTGACGGATGCCTTCATGGAGGCGGTCAGACGCGATGACGCCTGGGAGCTTCGCTTTGACGGCACGCTCTACAAGACCATCCAGGCGCGTGATCTCTGGGACGAGATTATGCGGGCGACCTATGCCTTTGCCGAGCCCGGCGTGATCTTTATCGATCGCATCAATGCCCGCAACAATCTCTATTACACAGAAACAATCACGGCAACCAACCCCTGCGGCGAGCAGCCCCTGCCACCCTATGGCGCCTGCCTTCTGGGATCGGTCAACCTGACGAAGATGGTCACTCACCCGTTCGAGAAAAAAGCCGCCGTCGACATGAAGAAGCTTGATGCCGTGGTGCGGGATGCGATCCGCCTGATGGATAATGTCGTCGACGTCTCGGGCTATCCTCTGCCAGCGCAGGCAACAGAAGCGCATACAAAGCGGCGGATCGGCCTTGGCATTACCGGTCTGGCCGATGCCCTGATCATGTGCGGCGTTCGCTATGGCTCCGATAAGGCGCTAGCCCTCACCCGTAAATGGATGGCGCAGATCCAGCGCTCTGCCTATCTCGCCTCCACCGATCTGGCGGCCGAAAAAGGAGCATTCCCGCTTTTCGACAAGGAAAAATACCTCGCTGGCGAGACAATCCGCGCGCTAGACAAGGATATTAAGGAGGCAATTGCGGAAAAAGGGATCCGCAATGCGCTTGTGACGTCGGTCGCGCCAACCGGGACGATCTCACTGCTCGCCGACAATATCTCAAGCGGCATCGAGCCGGTCTTCAGCTTCTCCTATACCCGCAATGTTCTGATGCCCGATGATACCCGCAAGGCAGAAGAGGTCACGGACTATGCGCTCCGGCTGTTCCGCCGCCTGAAAGGGGCGGACACGCCGCTGCCGGACTACTTCGTCGATGCGCAAGTACTGACCCCGCCGGATCATGTCCGCATGCAGGCTTTGGTGCAGGACTATATCGACAGCTCGATTTCCAAGACCATCAATTGCCCGGAAGATATCAGCTTCGAGAATTTCAAGGATATCTACCTTCAGGCCTATGATCAGGGCTGCAAGGGTTGCACGACCTATCGGCCCAATGACGTGACGG
>JAIOYL010000138.1 GCA_021741195.1 Sneathiella sp.
CGCCCATGGCGTAAAGGATCGCATCGACCCTAAACTCCATTGTCGTTCCCTCTGTATCCTTGAACACAAGTGTATTGTTCTCGTTTATCTGTTGCCATGATTGTTTGAGATGGAAATGGATGTTCTCTTTATCCAAAGCCTTTAGCCATGCCCTCAGCAAGGGCGTGGCTTTCAGGCCATTGGGGAAAATACGGCCGCTTGATCCCCGGAAGGTTTCGATCCCGAGTGAATTCGCCCAGTTGATCAAGTCACCCGGCGAGAAACGCGCCAGAAAGTATTTGAACCGTCCTGCGTTTTCTTCGTATTTCTCCGTAAAGCCCGGAATTGCTTCTGAATGTGTGAGATTGAGCCCGCCACGGCCGGCGATCAGGAATTTACGGGCAACCGATGGCTTTTGCTCGAAGATGTGAATATCCAGAGACGGATACTGACTTAATTCCTGCGCCGCAATCAGACCCGCCGGTCCGGCGCCAACAATTGCAACAACTTTTCTGGAATCCGTCAATATATAGCCCTTACCTAAACATTATGAAGTGGCCGGTTATAGTGAAAACGGATGAAGGGGCATAGCACCAAATGAATTAAGGGGGTGCCGCCATGGATATTTTAATATTTATGCGGCCGGAAAACTTATGGTGACCTGGGTTCCAACACCCGGTTTACTTTTCAAAAGGAATTGTCCGCCCAGAAGATTTGTCAATTTGGACGTAATAGGCAATCCCAGCCCGGTGCCATCAGGATTGTTTGTTTTGTCCGGGCTTACCTGGCCGAACGGCATCATGACCTTCTGAATATCAGCTTCCTCTATCCCAATACCCGTGTCCATGACGCTGAACATGACAGTTCTATCTTTTGTCAGGGACGAGGAGCAGGTAATGGTGCCGCCGCCTGGCGTGAATTTTACGGCGTTTGAGACAATATTCAGGATGATCTGCGTGAGCGCTTTTTTATCCGAAATGATAACCAGATCGTCGTCATTCAATTCGAAATTCAGCTGGATCTGCTTTCTGGTCGCCCAGTTCCCGAAATATTTCATGGTCGATTTGATAATCTCGTTCAGGTTAACCTGTTCCTGGACTACATCTTTTTGGCCGGCCTCAATTTTAGCAAGGTCAAGTACTTCGTTGATGAGTTTCAGTAAGTGATCGCCAGCATCGTTGATGTCGTGGGCGTATTCTTTGTATTTGGCAGTCCCGACAGGACCGAGAATTTCGTTATGAATGATGTCGGAAAACCCGATAATCGCATTGAGCGGCGTCCGTAACTCATGGCTCATATTGGCGAGGAATTCGGATTTGGCTCTGTTCGCGTTTTCGGCTTGCTCCCGTGCATCAGACAACCAGATAGAAAATCCTCGTGCTCGGCCGAGAAAAATATAGGCTGTTCCTGCCATCAATAAAAAGATACAGATAAGTCCGGCAATCAACCAAGGCAGTATCTGGGTTCCGGGCAATTCCGGATTCCATGACAAATTTGCAATCGTTGAATTATCTGGCGCTACAAGGGGTGTCGATGCGTCAACCGGACCGTCCAATGGAAAAACAATCCGCAAGTTGGGAAGCAAATAGTCCCTGGACATCGCGCTCAGGAACACTTCGTCCATTTTTCTTGTCAGGACAAGAACAGATCTGGTTTGCCGGATAACGTCGGCGCCTTCTGACGAGGTGGTATATGTTGTCAATGCTATGACGCTCGCAAAATAGATGTCCCCCGAATACTTCAAAAACCCTGCAGCAGGCATAGGTAAAGACGCGGGGTCACCGGATCGTGCCTTTGTGATGAGGATATCGAGACCGTCTGAAAACTGCTTTAACGGATTCTCATCAACTTGCTTGCCCTCAACAAAGCTGAATACGGGTTTGTTTTTACTATCCATCACAAAGCTTGATGTAATAGCCGAATTATCAAATAGAAAACTTCCAACATTGTTGTCGGCCCAGTTAGCGTCGGGTTTATCAACCAAATTGTCGACAGCCTGATCCCAATATCCATAATCCAGGGCGGTGCTGTTCATTTTTCTTTCATTGGCAGCAATTACAGCCTTGGCGAGGTGAACTGAAGCGGCAATTGCTTTTTGATTTTGGTTGTAGGTCACGAAAGCGACGAGCACGGACATAGAAATAAAGCTGAACGCCAGCAGGGCCCAAAATGGAAGGGACAATTTCTTGTAGATATCCTGAACGCTCTGAACATTCTGATTATTCATTACAATTCTCTATGTTTGGTTGGTGCAACCTCTGTCTTAAACCAGAACTGGTTAATATTTAAAGAAATTTCACTTTTATTCGGGATGGGTCCTGCCTCATGGCGATACGGCGTTGTCACATAAATTTCATAAAACCATCCGCATTACCTACATGAAGCCCCCTCATTGTTCCGCTGTAATGGAATATTTACGCGGACCGAATGGTCTGCAGGGGGCTTGTGTTCAAAAAATGCCGCAAATAGTGCAGGAAACAAGACGTCACTGGATGGGCGTACTGGCGCGGGCCAATCTGGCGGATATCGAAGGTTGCTGGGAAGGCGAGCAGAACGGGATTGTCTATGACTTTCTCCGCGCGCCCGAGACCGGTCTGGTGATGGTGCAGGGACGTGCGGGTGGCAACGGCCAGCGGTTCAACCTTGGCGAAATTTCGGTCACGCGATGTTCGGTGCAACTGCCGGATGGCGTTATCGGCCATGCCTATGTTGCAGGCCGCGACAAGCGCCACGCGGAACTCGCCGCCGCTTTTGACGCGCTCTTGCAAATCCCGGTGCGCAGGCAAGAAATTCTGTCCCGGGTCATTCAGCCGCTCGCTGATAAATATAACGCGGCGCACGACCTGCGATCAAGGAAGGCTGCTGCAACCAAGGTCGATTTTTACACATTGGTACGGGGAGAGGACGCCGCATGACTGGAACAGAAACCCAGCCGCTCGCCGTCGGTTTTAATGACAAGGTGATGGATGCGACCGCCTGTTTTCGCGCTGTATTGGATGCCATGTCACGCCCGGCTAGCCTTCAGGCTCTGCCTGTTTCTCTTGCCGCGCCGCGCGGATTGCAGGCAGGCACCGTTGCCGTCCTGCTGACCCTTGCGGATATGGATACGCCAGTCTGGCTTGCGCCGGAATGCGATACCCCGGAAGCGCGCGCGCATCTTCGCTTTCACGTGGGCTGCCCGATTATTGATGGTCCGGCACAGGCGGTCTTCGCGGTGATGTCCGTGGATCGTGATTTGAGCGTAACCGGGGAACTGGCGCTCGGCTCGGCGGAATATCCGGATCGCTCGGCCACTGTCATTCTGGAAAGCGAAGGTCTGATCGACGGAGAGGGACCGATTTTTTCCGGTCCCGGCTTCAAGGAGCCGCGCCGCTTCTGTGTCGAGGAGCAACCGGCGGCTCTTTGGTCCCATATCGCCGCCAACCAGGCGCTTTTTCCGCGCGGGCTCGACTGGATATTCACCAGCCCAACCCATCTTGCGGCCCTGCCGCGAACGACCAGAATAGAGGTTTAAGCATGTATGTTGCAGTCAAGGGCGGCGAAAAGGCCATCGATAACGCCCACCAGTATCTCGCGGAGGAACGCCGGGGCGATACCGCAATAGCCGAACTCTCGCTGGAGCAGATTTCGGAACAGCTTAGCCATGCTGTCAGCCGGGTAATGGCCGAAGGCTCGCTTTTTGATCCCGAGCTCGCTGCGCTTGCCATCAAGCAGGCGCGCGGTGACCTGATAGAGGCGATTTTTCTGATCCGCGCCTACCGGACAACGCTACCGAGGTTTGGGTATTCCAACGCCATCGATACAGCCCAAATGGCGCTGGATCGGCGGATTTCGGCGACGTTCAAGGATCTTCCTGGCGGGCAAATTCTGGGCCCGACCTTCGATTACACCCATCGGCTTCTTGATTTTACACTCGCCGCCGAAGGGCTGGGGCCAGCGCCCGCGAAAGAAGCCGAAGACACCCTTGAGAAAGACATGCCTCGCGTTCTTGAATTGCTGAATAACGAGGACCTGATCGAGCCTGCTCTGCCTACAGGGGAAATGGACGACGCCCCGGTCGGCGATCTTACCCGCGAACCGCTGGAGTTTCCAGCGGGGCGGGACCTGCGGCTTCAGAATCTTGCACGTGGCGACGAAGGGTTCATTCTTTCGCTCGGGTACTCCACACAGCGTGGCTATGCCCGCAACCATGCTTTCGTTGGGGAGATCCGCATCGGCGAAGTGGCGGTCGAATTCACGCCAGAAGAGCTCGGATTTTCGATTGAGATCGGCGATATCACTGTTAGCGAATGTGAGACGGTGAACCAGTTCAAGGGCTCCAAAAAGGTGCCGGCGCAGTTCACGCGCGGCTATGGGCTCTCTTTCGGCCATTGTGAGCGCAAGGTGATCGCCATGGCGCTGGTGGACCGGGCGTTGCGTTGGAAGGAACTTGGCGAGGATATGGTGGCGCCGGTGCAGGACGAGGAATTCGTTCTCTCCCATAGCGACAATATACAGGCGACCGGCTTCGTCGAGCATATCAAGCTGCCCCATTATGTGGATTTCCAGTCGGAACTGGAACTGGTGCGGCGCTTGAGGGCAAATACCCTTGAGGAAGAGGATCAGATGGAAGCGGCGGAGTAGCATGATGAGCAGATTTGACGATGCCGCCTATAACTTCGCCTATCTCGATGAACAGACAAAACGCATGATCCGCCGGGCGCTTCTGAAGGCTGTCGCGATCCCGGGCTATCAGGTTCCTTTCGCCAGCCGGGAAATGCCGATGCCCTATGGCTGGGGTACGGGCGGTATTCAGGTTACCGCCGCCGTCATTGGTCCAGACGATGTGCTGAAAGTCATAGATCAGGGCTCTGACGATACGACTAACGCGGTCAGCATCCGGAAATTCTTTGCCAAAACCACCAATGTGAAGACGACCGAGGATACGGAAAAAGCGAGCCTTATCCAGATCCGCCACCGCGTGCCCGAAACGCCGCTGAAAGAGGGACAGATCCTCGTCTATCAGGTGCCAATCCCGGAACCCCTGCGTTTTCTGGAACCGCGCGAAACCGAAACCCGGAAAATGCATGCTCTGGAAGAATATGGCCTGATGCATGTGAAGCTCTATGAGGATATCTCGCGGCATGGTGATATCGCGACAACCTATGCCTATCCCGTGATGGTTGGCGAGCGCTATGTCATGGATCCATCCCCGACGCCGAAATTCGATAATCCGAAAATGAACCAGATGCCCGCATTGCAGCTTTTTGGCGCGGGGCGGGAAAAACGCATCTATGCCATCCCTCCCTATACGGAAGTGAAAAGCCTCGATTTCGAGGATTACCCTTTCACCATCCAGAAATGGGAGGAGGCTTGCGCCTTGTGCGGGGAGACGGAGAGCTTTCTCGATGAGGTTATTCTCGATGATCACGGCGGGCGGATGTTCGTCTGTTCCGATACTCATTTTTGCAAAACCCGTCGCGAACAGGGACATACGGGTGTGCAGTCTCCCGATTTTGACCGGACATCGCAGGAGGCAATCGAGCAATGACCCCAACGCCGCTGTTGAATGTCGATAGCCTCACCGTCAGATACGGTGCGCGCATCGGTTGCCAGGATGTCTGCTTCGATCTTTATCCCGGTGAAGTGCTGGGCGTGGTCGGTGAATCCGGGTCCGGCAAATCGACCCTGCTCAACGCAGTATCCGGGCAACTGGCGCCTGACTCTGGCAAGGTTCTCTACAAAACACGGCTTAACGAGCCGAGTAACATCTATGCGATGACGGGGCCGGACGGGCGCATCCTCATGCGCACGGACTGGGCGTTCGTGCATCAGAATCCGCGTGACGGTCTTCGTATGTCAGTCAGCGCTGGCGCCAATATCGGGGAACGATTGATGGGCGTCGGCTGGCGGCACTACGGGGAAATACGCACAGCGGGCCTTAACTGGCTTGAAAAAGTGGAAATCGACGAGGATCGCGTCGATGATCTGCCTTCGACCTTCTCCGGGGGCATGCTGCAAAGGTTGCAGATCGCCCGAAATCTTGTCTCGAAACCGCGCCTTGTCTTTATGGATGAGCCGACCGGCGGCCTCGATGTCTCGGTGCAGGCGCGGCTGCTCGATCTCTTGCGCGGACTGGTCGCGGATTTGGGCCTTTCCGTCATGATTGTGACCCATGACCTTGCCGTCGCGCGGCTCCTGTCGCACCGGTTGATGGTGATGCAGGGCGGACGGGTCGTTGAAAGCGGGCTCACGGATCAGGTGCTGGATGATCCCCAGCACCCCTACAGCCAGCTCCTCGTTTCTTCGATCTTGCAGGTATAGGAGGGCGTGAAGTTGGAAATGCTGCGGGCCGAAAATGTCGCTAAAAGCTTCACCCTGCATGTTCAGGACAGCACGGTTATTCCGGTTTTTAAACATATCAACATGACCCTGAAAGCAAGCGATTGCGTTGCGCTTACCGGGGCGTCCGGAGCCGGAAAAAGCACCTTCATGCGGATGATCTACGCCAATTACATTTGCCAGGAAGGATCGATCCATGTCCGTCACGGCAGCGACTGGGTGGATATGGTGAGCGCCGCGCCCCACACCATCCTGGACGTCCGCCGCCGGACCATGGGCTATGTCAGCCAGTTCCTGCGCGTGATTCCGCGCGTGCCGACACTCGACATCGTCGCCGAACCATTAAAGACCATGGGAATTTCGGAATGTAACGCAGGGTGGTGCGCGGCCGAGATGCTGGCGCGTCTCAATATTCCGAAAGCGCTCTGGTCCTTATCGCCGCTTACTTTTTCGGGCGGCGAGCAGCAGCGGGTCAATATTGCGCGCGGGTTTGTCGCGGAGTATCCGATCATGTTGCTGGATGAGCCAACAGCGTCGCTGGATGCGGATAACCGGGCCGTCGTCCTCGATCTGATCCGCGAGGCTAATGCGCGCGGAGCGGCCATTCTCGGTATTTTCCACGACGAGGCCGTGCGCGAGGCGGTCTGCACCTCCGAGTTCGATATCACCAGATTCAGGGCGGCAAATGATGGCTGAGCAGATTTTCACAAACGCGCGGATTATCCTTGCCGATCAGGTGATCGCCGGGTGCTTGCGATTAAAGGACGGCATAATTGCTGATATTGACGAAGGCCCGTCCGGCGCTGCCAGTGCGGTTGATCTGGCGGGCGACTACCTGATGCCCGGGTTCGTCGAACTGCATACGGACAATCTTGAAAAGCATATGACGCCGCGGCCGAAGGCCGAATGGCCGCCGGTTTCTGCCGTGATCGCCCATGATGGGCAGATGGCGCTCAACGGCATCACGACGGTCCTCGATGCCATGGGACTTGGCGATGTCAATCAGGGCAGCGCCCGCATTGAGCGACTCAATGACATGATCAAGGGCATCGGCGACGCACGCGAGAAAAAACTTCTCCGGTCCGATCATTATCTGCATTTGCGCTGCGAGGTCAGCTATCCGGATCTTCCCACCGTGCTTGATCGGCAGATCGGTAATCCGTATATCCGGATGCTGTCGGTAATGGATCATACGCCGGGACAGCGCCAGTTCGTCAGTCTCGACGCCTATTACACTTATTATCAGGGAAAATACGGTCTGTCAGACGGTGAAATGGAAGCCTTTATTGCAAGCCGCAAGCAGGATCACGCGCGCCATAGCCATGCCCACAGAAAGATGGTGGTCGAGTTGGCGCGCCTTCACTCCATCGTACTCGCAAGCCATGACGACGCGACGATTGACCATGTGGCGGAAGCGGTGGAAGATGGCATTGTGGTTGCCGAATTCCCGACAACCGTTGAAGCAGCGAAAGCGTCACACAATGCCGGGCTGCAGGTCCTGATGGGAGGGCCCAATATCGTGCGCGGTAAATCGCATTCAGGCAATGTCTCGGCACGTGAGCTGGCAAGACTCGGATATCTCGACGTGATCTCCAGTGACTATGTCCCGCATAGCCTGCTTTTCAGCGCCTTGCATCTGGTTGGCGAGGTCAATGATATTTCGCTTCCCCATGCCATCCGCCTGATCAGCAAAACACCGGCGGAAAGTATCGGCCTCACCGATCGCGGCGAGATCGCTGTCGGCAAACGGGCCGATCTCGTTCATGTCCATCCCACACCGGATCATCCGGTTATCCGGGGTGTCTGGTCAGAGGGTCGCCGCGTTGCCTGAGGTGGGCATCTTGTTTCTGGTTGTCGGGCCGAGCGGGGCGGGCAAGGATACATTGCTTGCCGCCGCAAAAGCACGTTTGCGCGAAGATCCACGCTATATTTTCGCGCGCCGCGCCATCACCCGGCCGAGCGATCCGGATGATGAAGACCACAGCTCCGTGACCGGCGAAGAGTTTGACCGGCTGGCAAGGGAGGGCGCGTTTTGCCTGTCCTGGCAGGCGCATGGCCTCAAATACGGAATTCCCGCCGCCTATGAGCGCGAGCGACAGCAGGGACGGCATATCATCGCCAATGTATCGCGCCAGATAGTGACGCAGGCCTGCACGTCTTTCTCACCGGTTGAAATCATTTTGGTGACCGCGCCAAAGGAGATATTGGCCGAGCGTCTTGCGGCACGTCGCCGCGAAAGCACAAGCGATATCCAAACCCGCCTTGATCGCGCCGCGCTGGGGATTGAGGAAATTGCCGGAGCCTCGGTGATTGATAACAGCGGATCTATCGAAGAAAGCGTTACCGCCTTTTTGCAAATCCTTGAAGAGCGCAGTCTAGTTGCTGCCGGTTAGCGGATAGCGCTTGAGCAGGCGAAACGGCGCACCGTTTCCCGGATCCCCGAAGAGAGTAATCTCGCGAAATTCGAGGGGGTGACCGAGGATCGGCTGAAGATATTTCAGCAGCATTTCCTGCAACTGCTCCCGTTCCGGAAGTTCCAGTCGTCCCGTCAGCGTCATGTGAAAGCGGAATTCCTCGAAGACATAGGGGTAGCCCCATTTCCCCAGAAGATATTCCTGGCGCGGAGTAAGATTTTGGCGGCGGCGGACCAGTTCTCCCTCGTCCGGTGCTTTGCGAAAATCATCCAGCGCGACAACGCAGGAATTGGCGAGCTGGTTGACGGCGCAGGCGGGCGTGGCCGGGACCAGCGCCAAAAAATCGCCGAGCGCACGAAGGGTGAGTGCCTCAATAACTAAGGGAACGGCAAGGCTTGCAAGCTTTCCGATCGCGTCATCCAGTTCAAAAATACTGCGGTTCTCCGCGAGAAAGAACGGCGCTTTCAGGGTGCCATGAAAACCGTATCTCGATGGCGCTTTCGTAATCCGTTCAATTTCGCTGGCGTCAAGATTGCCAACAACGGGCCTTTCCAGCCTCAATCCGCTTTCAGGATCGAACCCCAGCCATTGATTGCCGAGCCCGGCGAGGAGAGAGTCCCGCTCTGGTGCAAAATAGACCGCATAACGTTCAAAATTCTTCATCATCGCGTCCCGAGAGTGACCTCAAGTCACCAGTTTACGCAACCGCTGTGAAAATAGATCAAGCAGGCTGACTGAAACAATGATCAGGATCATGACGGCGGCGGTTTCCGCATAGTAAAAGCCGCGAATATATTCCCAAAGTAGCATCCCGACGCCTCCGGCACCAACGATCCCGAGGACGGTCGCGGAACGGACGTTGGATTCAAACCGGTAGAGCGAATAGGAAATCCAGAGTGGCAGAACCTGCGGGATCACGCCGAAGATGACTTCGTGCAACGCATTGGCGCCGGTTGCGCGGATGCCTTCGATCGGGCGGGGTTCAATGGCTTC
>JAIOYL010000139.1 GCA_021741195.1 Sneathiella sp.
GCTGAGATGCGGAAAATCGAAGGACCGGAACAGCTCATACTGCCGCCGCCGCTCCCAGGTTGCGAGATCGATATGCTTCACCCCATCATCCTAATCCGTTTCCATATCGACTGGGGCAAGCATTTTCGGCGTGACGAAATGCACCAGGCGGCCGCGGCCCTTGAGATCCCGCCAGTCAGTAATGTCAAACTCGATATGGGTGAGGGCGCCGGTCGGGTATTTCTTCTCAATCTGCGAATAGCCATTATCGGGGGAGGGTTTGGCGAGGTCGAGCGCGAGCTGCTGCATGGTCGGGTTATGGCCGACAATCATCACATGCTCATCCTCGATGCCGGAGCTTTTGAGTTGGGCGACGAGGCCACTGCCTTGCCCGGCGGAATAGATCTCTCGCTCGATGTCGATCTCGACCCCGTCCGGCAGGAAGGGTTTTATCTGCGCCAGGGTTTCGCGCGTCCGGTGCGACGGCGAGCAGAGAATGAGGTCCGGAAAGAGCTTTTTTTCGGCAATGAATGTCCCGATTTTCAAGGCGTCCCGCCGCCCGCGCGAGGTCAGCGGACGTTCGATATCCGCGCTTGCCGGATCCGCCCAGCTCGACTTGGCGTGCCGGAGTAATGTCAGTTTGCGCATGGCGTTTTCATCCTTGGTATCCCTGTGAGATTGTGATGTATCAGGCCCGCGTGGAACTAATATGACAGGAATTTGGTCCTACTATGACGAACTTTCAAGGCCGAGCCGCTGGTGCCATTCGGCAATTGATTCGTCCGGATATTCATCGAAGACCTGATCCCGCGCGCCGACGGACAAGGGGACCCAGGCCTTTTTCGAGCCGGTCATCAGGAAGGTCCGTTCCGGGGCCGCGGGAAGCTCGCTATCGATGGCGGAGGCGAAGGGATGGATCAATTCCGGCCAACGCGGATCAAAGACCCAGAGAGCGCTGCCGCAGTGTTTGCAGAAATGCCGCCGGGCCGGGCTGGCCGAGCTTTGCCCGGTCCCGCCGTCCCGAATCCGCGCCTGATAGACCGAAATATTCTCCTCGCCCTCGACTGACAGGCTTGCCGCATCGCCGCCAAGATTGATGGCGAAGCCGCCGCCGCCCTGAGTCTTGCGGCAGATCGAGCAGTAGCAGTAATTGAACGGATAGGGATGGGGGGAATTGAGCGAAAAGCGCACCGCGCCGCAATGGCAGGATCCGTCGAGTTTCATGTGTTTTCTCCTTCAGCCGTTTTCCAGTTCCTTCGGATAGCTCGCAAATTGCGGCAGGCCGTCGGCAATCTCGTAATAATCCTTCTTGTCGGCGACGAAGATATGGGCGCGGGTTTTAAGCCCCGTCTCGCCGTCGAGACTGCCGGCGAGGATGCTGATGGCATCGCGGTCCTTCATGCGCCAGAACAGGTTGCTGCCGCAGTCGGCGCAGAAGCCGCGCTCCGCCCAGGCAGAAGATTTGTACCATTTTAGCCCACGATCTTCGTTCAGCTTGAAATCACTCAGCGCCGCCGAGGGCGCCGCGAAATAATGGCCGCTGGATTTCTGGCACTGGCCGCAATGGCAGGCGATGACATCGCGAAGCGGGCCAGCCACTTGATAGCGGACACCGCCGCACAGGCATCCGCCGCCGTGTATCTCACTGATTTCGACCATGCTTGCCTCCTGTGGTCCTTGGCCCTTTTGGCAGCATATCGCGCCCGCGGGGGATCGTCAGCAAATAAACAACCCGGGAGTTGAAAGGCGCGTAATACTGATATGGTAAATAATGTGTAACCTTTCCCCAATATTGCGATTATTCGCGGCAAATGCCCAAAAAATATGCGAATTTGCTAACATTGTTGCGGCTATGTGGAGTGAATATCACAAAAATTTGATTTTACTGAAATCTTTCTTGCAAAAACCACAATTATCAATTACGCGAGTCACCGATGGTCCATAATCTGTCCTTGAAGATTGACAGGGGCGGGACCGTCAAGGCCGATCCGTTGCTGCAATTGGGCACTTCGACAGCGCCATTGGCCAGATATATAGAATTAGTGTCCAGGAGACTTAAAATGGCAAAAGGTACAGTAAAGTGGTTTAACCCGACCAAAGGCTACGGCTTCATCGCACCAGAAGACGGCGGGTCAGACGCTTTCGTGCATATTTCGGCTGTTGAACGGGCCGGTTTGACGACCCTTCAGGAAAACGCCAAGGTTCAGTATGAACTGGTTGAAGGGCGTAACGGCAAGGCATCAGCGGAAGAACTCGTGCTGCTGGACTAAGAGAGACGTTCCGATACGATACGAAAAGGCGGCGTTTGCCGCCTTTTTTAATGGGGAAATCTGGCGGACAGATTTGAGAAAACCTTGCCAAGCCGGGAATTTGGTGTAAGTAAATCTCCCGGCAATGCGCCGGATGACGGGTGTGGATGAGGATGATGGACTATCCGATAAAAAATGGAGATGATCTGAAGATAGAGGATCTTGGCATCGCACTGGATGCCGGGGGTGCTTTTTCTATTCAGGTGAAGGACCATGTCCATAGTCTCACGGGTGATGAACTGATCCAGGAAATGCGCGATCAACTCGACGTCCGGGGCTCCGTCCGCAATGCGCTCCTCCGAAAAGCAAACAAGGAAATCCTGGCGGGTCTTAAAAAAGGCCGACTCCGATTAGGCGATGACGCCCGCGAGATTTTCGACCTGAACATTTTGATCTGGTTTGCAGATAAAGCCCTGAACGGCCAGCACCAGACCTATCTGACCAAATAATTGCTTTAAGAGGAGTCCGGAGCGCGTGCCGCCCGGAATGAATAAAATGACGAATTCAAACAAAAAGATAAAAGCCGGAATTCTCGGCGCCAGCGGCTACACGGGAGCGGAGGCCATGCGGCTCCTGCTCCGGCATCCGAATGTCGAGATTGCTTTTCTGACCGCTGACCGGAAGGCCGGACAGCCGGTGGAGGAGGTTTATCCCCATCTTGGCGGCTATGGTCTGCCCGACATGGTCTCGGTCGAGGAGGCCGGCTGGGCCTCTGTCGACGTCGTGTTCTGCGGCCTGCCGCACGGCACCACGCAGGAGATAATCGCGAGCCTGCCCGGATCCGTGAAGGTCGTTGATCTGTCGGCGGATTTCAGGATCGAGGACCCCGCGACCTACGCCGAATGGTACGGCCATGAACACCGGGCGCTTCACTTGCAGAAAGAGGCGGTCTATGGCCTGACGGAACTGAACCGGAAGGCCATTGCCTCGGCGCGGCTGGTCGCCTGCCCGGGCTGCTATCCGACGGCGGCGCTTCTCTCGCTGCTGCCGCTGGTGTCAAGGGGCCTCATCGATGCCGACGATCTGGTGATTGACGCGAAATCAGGCGTGACCGGCGCGGGCCGGGGGCTGAAACAGAATACGCTCTTCAGCGAGGCGGGCGAGGGCCTCAGCCCCTACAGCATCGCAAAGCACCGGCATGCGCCGGAAATTGAGCAGGAAGTGGCGAAGGCCATCGGCCGGTCCGCTGGCGATGTCCGGGTCAATTTCGTGCCCCATCTCGTGCCGATGAGCCGGGGCGAGCTGATCACCGCTCATGTCCGGCTGACGGCGGGCAAGACGGTTGCCGACTTGCGGGCCGCGTTTGACGCCGCCTACAATGGGGAGCCCTTTATCCGGCCGCTCGGTGAAGGGGCGATCCCGCATACCCAGATGGTGCGGGGCTCCAATAACTGTGTGATCAATGTCTTTGCCGACCGGATACCGGGCCGGGCGACGGTCATTGCCGCCATCGATAACCTTGTGAAGGGATCGAGCGGACAGGCGGTTCAGAACATGAACCTGATGTTCGGCCTTGAAGAAACGCTGGGCCTTGAACAAGCGCCGCTATTCCCATAATTAATGAAAAGAGACAAAAAAACCATGGTCAGAAACATTATCCCCTTCAAGGGCGCCGAGCCGATAATCGCCAAGGATGCCTTTATCGCGCCGTCCGCCTTTATCATCGGTGACGTCGTGATCGGGGAGGGAACGAGCATCTGGTTCAACTGCGTTGTTCGCGGCGACGTGAATCACATCCGCATCGGCAATCGCAGCAATATCCAGGACGGCACCGTGATTCATGTGTCCGGCGGCACCCACCCGACAGCCATCGGCGATGATGTGCTGGTCGGCCATAACTGCCTGATCCATGGCTGCACGCTCGAAGACGGCAGTTTTGTTGGCATGGGCGCGACGGTCATGGACGGCGTGGTCGTGGAAAGCGGCGCAATGGTCGCCGCGGGCGCGCTGGTCACACCGGGCAAACGCGTACCCGCCGGAGAACTCTGGGGTGGCTCCCCGGCCCGCTGCATCCGGGAGCTCAGCGGCGCCGAAAAAGCGGCGCTGACCGAGGGCGCCCATCATTACGCGGGCCTTGCGCAAACCTACCGAGACGAGCTGGGATAATTGCGGCGGCGGTAGCGCGGCTCACCTGAATTCCTTTGAATATATCTGACTCACCGCTTCGTGAAGAGTGTTGAAGCAGCCGTTGGCGGCAAAAGATATAGATTCTCCCTGAAGCTTTTTAAAATGATGGGAGATAAAGCGAATGCAGGCCCTGAACAAAAAACTGTTAACGACAACCTTTATTCCAATGCTGATGGGGGTTGGCGGTATAATTGCCGTGACGGCGGTTGCTGTTGCTGTCGCCGAAACGACAATTAAGCCGGCTGCGGCGGCCTGTAACCCTTGCGCCGCCAAGAAACCGGCGAACCCTTGCAATCCTTGCGCCGCGAAGAAGGCATGCAACCCCTGTAATCCTTGCGCGGCGAAGAAAGGCAGCTCAAACTGCATCGTGCCGTCGGTGCAGAAGGCGGCGGCTTGTAACCCTTGCGCCGCGAAAAAGCCTGCCAATGCCTGCAACCCCTGTAATCCTTGCGCAGCCAAGAAAGCCTGCAACCCATGTGGTGCGAAGAACCCCTGCGCCGCGAAAAATCCTTGCGCAGCCAGCAACCCCTGCAACCCTTGCAATCCGTGCGGCGCCGGGTCGATTGCTGATGTCGAACTGGAACCCGCCGAGGCGCTCGCGGCCTACGGCTGTCTGAACGCCGAGATGAAAGCCGCCTATGCCAAATCCGGTGTTCCGGCGGCAATGCATTATCTCGACTGGAAAGTCTTTGCCTCCGCGCCTTACGCCTCTGCGACCCACGGCGGACGCCATGTCCGCAACTACGGTAACGACATTTCCGAGGAGGCCTATGGCCGCTATGAGCAGGTCGGCAAGATGCCGGTCGGATCGGTTCTCGCCAAAGATAGTTTTGTCGTCCAGACCGACGGGTCCGCTGAAATCGGGCCGCTGTTCCTGATGGAGAAAATGGCAGGGGGTTTTAACAAGGTGAGCGGTGACTGGAAATATACCATGATCATGCCAAACGGTTCCGTTGCGGGCGTTACCAACGGCGAAGGCTCGGAGATGATGACGTTCTGCTACGAATGCCATATGGCGATGGAGGATACAGACAGCCTCTTCTTCCTGCCCGAAGAGCTCCGGGTGAAATAACCGGCTGGCGGCGGCGGATTATTCGCCGTCGCCATTCCCTCCGTAGGGCTTGGCCTTGACCTTCACATAGCTTCCGGGCGCATCCTCGATTGGTTTGAGCTTGCCCTTGGCGGGATCGCGTGCGGGAACCTTGGGGCCGGATTTCTTCGACAGCCACTTGTTCCAGTAGGGCCACCAGGAACCGGCATGCTCCGTTGCATCGGCAAACCAGTCGTCGGCGGTTTCATATTTCTTCTTTTTCGCGTTCGTCCAGTGCTGGTATTTCTTCGCGTCCGGATGGTTGATGACCCCGGCGATATGGCCGGACCCTGCCAGCATCAGCTCCGTCGGGCCGCCGAAAAGCTTGGTATTCTTGAACACCGACTTGAACGGCGCGATATGGTCTTCCTTGCTCGCCTGGATAAAGATCGGCGTCTTGACTTTCGACAGGTCGACCGGCTGGCCGCCCAGGGTAAGCGCACCTG
Organism: Sneathiella sp.; assembly: GCA_021741195.1. GTDB lineage: Bacteria > Pseudomonadota > Alphaproteobacteria > Sneathiellales > Sneathiellaceae > Sneathiella. The sequence goes on from JAIOYL010000139.1 coordinate 5,952, forward strand.
CCTGACGGAGCAGGTTCTTCTGGTACATATTGCGCAGGTAATAGCTGTGCATCTTGTGCGGCATGTTGGTCGCGTCCGAATTCCAGTACAGAAGATCGAACGGGAAGGGGGATTTGCCGAGCAGGTAATTATTGATCACGAACGACCAGATCAGGTCGTTGGAGCGCAGGAGGTTGAAGGTGTTGGCCATCTCCTTGCCCTCAAGATAGCCGCCCTTCATCTTGCTCTCGACCATCTGGATATGATCCTCGTCGGTGAAGACGAGCAGATCGCCAGCCTCCTCGAAATCGAGCTGGGCGGCGAAGAAGGTGGTGGCCTTGATCCGGTCATCCTCGCCGATCGCCGCGAGATAGGCAAGGGTGGCCGCCATCAGGGTGCCACCAATGCAATAGCCGATTGTGGTGACTTCCCTCTCGCCGATAGAGGTCTCGATGGCGTCAAGCGCGGCGAGAATGCCCTCGGACATATAGCTCTCGAAGGTTTTGTCGACATGGCGCTCATCGGGATTGACCCAGGAAATGACGAACACCGTATAGCCCTGTTCGGTGCACCATTTGATAAAGGAGTTCTCCGACTTGAGATCGAGGATATAGAATTTGTTGATCCAGGGCGGCGTGATCAGCAGCGGGCGCTTGTAGACTTCCTTGGTTGTCGGTTCATATTGCAGCAGCTGCATCAGGTCGTTCTCGAAAATCACCTTGCCCGGCGTCACGGCGATATTGCGGCCGACCTCGAAGGCGCTCTCGTCGGTCATCTGCGGGCTGATCTGCCCCTTGGTGCGTTTGATATCCTTGAGCATGTTCTCGAGGCCATGGACGAGATTCTCGCCCTTACTTTCCAGCGTTTTCTTCAGCACGTCCGGGTTCGACCAGAAAAAATTCGTCGGCGACAGCGCATCGACATAGAGCTTGGTGTAGAAATCGGCCTTCTTTTTGGTCTGGCTGTCGAGCCCCTCGACATCGGCAACCGTCTCCTGCAACCAGTTGGCGGTCATCAGGTAGGACTGCTTGATATAGTCGAAGATCTGGTTCTGACTCCATTCCTCGGACTTGAAACGCTTGTCGCCGGATTCCGGCGTCACCAGCGGTTTGGCCTCTTCGCCGCTGGCGCGGCGGGCGGCGTTCTGCCAGAGATCCATGTAATTTTTCCAGAGCGCCGCCTGCGCCTCGACGATCTTGCCGGGATCGGCCATCATCTTGTTCATCAGTTCCATGAACGTCTTGCTGACGGTCGCGGGATCGGGATCGATATGGGACGTCTGTTGGCTATTCAGGAATTCAGTGACGAGCGCCTGACTCTGGGCCGCGATCCTGGCGAAATTCTCGGCGAATTCCTTCGAGGCTTCAAGCGCTTCCTGGCTGGTCTCCAACGGTTCCCTGTTCTGCATAATGGTATCTTCTCCCTGATGGCTTCGGGCTGCAACGAAATGAAAATCCGTATGCTCCAGTTTTTCCAGGTTAATTGGCGGAGCGGCCGGAGACTGAACAGTAGACGTTGCGAACTTGCCCTTCCTATGGTTTATGATATCCTTGATTTTACGTAGCTTATATCAAAAACTTGACAATCTCAATGAGGGCTACTGCTTGACGATTGAGATTGCACCACGGGCGCATAGATGAATAAAATTTCCAACGCTTCTGAAAGCTGGTTGCCGGTGTTCTGGAAACGGGCGGGTACCCTCACCATTGTGACGGCGATGCTGGCGGTCGCAGGCTGTTCCACGGACAATACCGAAGAACAGGCGGCGGCTGACTATCCGAGCGTGAACGCGGTGCCGGAAAAGCCGGAAACGGTGGCGTCGCTCTCGGACGCCAGGGAAATCGAGGAAGGCCTGCGCAGCGACCGGGAAAAAGCCCGCTACACGGATGAGGCCTTGCGCGCCGACACCGCCATCCAGCCGCCAAAGGCTGAGCCGGCGGTGACCCAAAGCGCGCCCGTGGTCAAGGAAACGCCGCCGCCCCCCGCACCGAAAGAGCCTGACGTTGCCGCGGTTCCGACCGAACCGGTGAAAGAGGCGCCATTGGCGGCGCCCGCCGAGGCCTCAACCACGCCGCCTCCCGCTACGGCGGAGACATCAACGGCGCCCGCGCCCCCGGAAAGCATGGCGCCGAAGTCCGCAACGGAGAAAACAATTGCCGCCGCGGCGCCGACGCCGGATACGATGACGCCGGATGAGGGGGTTAATCGCGTTTTCGAGGACCGGCTCAATGCCTCCTCCGTCACGGCGCTGCCGGAGGGGATGAAGAGCACGGAGACGGACGCCGCGCCGGCAAGTTCCGCCGCGCCCGCCAGCCGCGCAGCGCCCGCTCCTGTGGATAACTCTCCCGTCGTCATGACACCGCCGGATGGGAGCCGGCTGATCCCGAATTATGCCGCCTCTGACGGCAGGACGCCGATCGAGACGATCTATTTCGCGCAAGGCTCGCACCGTATCGATGCGGCCGACAGGGAAAAGCTGGAGCGCATCGCCCGTACGCAGATGGCAGCGGGCGGCAAGCTCAAGGTTGTCGGTCACGCCTCGAGCCGGACACGGCAGATGCCGGAAACCAGGCATATGATCGTCAACCTCAATGTCTCGAATGCGCGGGCGGCGGCGGTGGCCGAGTTCCTTCTGAAAGCGGGGGTTGCGCCCGGCGATCTGGTCATCGAATCGGTAAGTGACGCCGACCCCCTGATCAACGAGCCGATGCCGAGCGCGGAAGCAAAGAACCGGCGGGCCGAAATCTTTCTTCTAAATTAACCCAAACTCGTATAAACACCCGCTTAGAAATGAATCGTGGGACCCGGTAGCCTTTTTTGCGCGCCGGGAACCGCAGTATTAACTTAACAGGACGAGGCCGATGGATCCGGATTTCCACCGCATAAAACGCTTGCCACCTTACGTATTCGAGGAAGTCAATCGGATGAAAGCCAGGGCGCGAGCGGCGGGCGAGGATATCATTGATCTCGGCATGGGCAATCCCGACAGCCCGACGCCGCAGCATATCGTTGACAAGCTGATTGAGACCGTGCGCGACGGCCGTACCCACCGCTATTCGACGAGCCGCGGCATCCCGGGCCTGCGCCGCGCCAACGCCGCCTATTACAAGCGCCGCTTTGGCGTCGAGATCGACCCGGAGACGGAGACCATCGCGACGCTCGGCTCCAAGGAAGGGCTGGCCAACCTCGCCATGGCGATCACCACGCCGGGCGACGTCATCCTGTCGCCGAACCCGAGCTATCCGATCCACCCCTACGGCTTCATCATCGCCGGCGCTGTCGTCCGGCATTTCGAGGTCGGGCCGGGAATTGATTTCTTCGCAGCCCTCGAGCGCGCCGTACGCCACTGCATTCCGTCGCCGACCTGCCTGATCCTCAACTTTCCGTCGAACCCGACGGCGATGACGGTCGATCTCGACTTCTATAAAGAGGTCGTGAAATTCGCCAAGCAGCATGGCATGTATATTCTCTCCGATCTCGCCTATGCGGAGATTTACTTCGGCGATGTGCCGCCGCCCTCGATCCTGCAGGTGGACGGCGCGCGCGATATCGCGGTCGAGTTCACCTCGCTCTCGAAAACCTATTCCATGCCCGGCTGGCGCATCGGTTTCGCCACCGGCAACAAGCGCCTCGTCGGCGCGCTGACCCGCATCAAGTCCTATCTCGATTACGGCGCCTTCACGCCGATCCAGGTGGCGGCGACGGCGGCGCTGAACGGCCCGCAGGATTGCGTCGATGACTTCCG
>JAIOYL010000140.1 GCA_021741195.1 Sneathiella sp.
ATCGATCTGGGCCTGCCAATTGGTTTGTCGCCATTCGTGCTGATGTTAATGAGTATTGTCTTCTCGCTTTCCTCCTATCCAGCGGGGATATTGGCTGACCGTATGAATCGGAGCATTTTGCTGGCGCTTGGGTTCGCTACGCTCATAGTTGCTGAATTGCTGTTGGCCAATGCCTCAGGTTATTTTGTTGTATTAATCGCGGTGACGTTCTGGGGCATTCATCTGGGTCTTACGCAAGGGCTGTTATCGGCCCTTGTTGCGGACAGCGCGCCGGACCATTTGCGCGGCACAGCGTTTGGCATTTATAATCTCACAAACGGGATTTCGCTTTTGTTTGCAAGCATAGTGGCCGGTGTGCTGTGGCAAACATGGGGTGCTTCGATAACATTCTATGTCGGCGCCGCATTTGCAGGTATGGGTCTTCTACTGATACTGATACTGATTTCCTTCCGCACAAGGCATCGGACTTGAATACTCAATTCAAATGTCAGTTCCTGGCACTTAACGTACTCTGCATGTGTTTGAGGTGCCTCGCTATGACCCGGGTGGTGGAACATCTGATCAACCAGCAGGCAGCCGAAGTCGCCATCGTAACTCTCGGATCGGAAGGCGCGGTCATTGGCATAGCTGACATGAAGCTGCATATTCGGCCACCCAAGGTCGAGGTTCGAAGTGCCGTGGGGGCTGGCGATAACTTCATTGGTGCGTTGACCTTGGGATTAGCGAGCGGCTGGTCCTTGGAGAATGAAGGCCGGTATGCCGTTGCCGCAGCCGTGTCGGCCGTGATGACCAAAGCCTCGGCATTATGCTGCCGCTCACAAACCGACAATTTTCTCAAACAAATGAGAGACAGCACGGCGTCTGCCAGATAAACTAGGGAGATCGTGGCATCATGAAAGGTGCCGTCGCTCAACGTATCGCAATGAACTCATGGAGCTTACATAGTATGAATCACAATAGAGCCCAATTCGAGCTGGCCATTGCCGAAACAATTCGCAAGCTGCACGGAGCATCTGGTCTGGAACGCAATGCGATCGCGCAGGCTCTCGAGATGCCTGAACTAGAGATCACTCGCCTGGAAAATGGTTCAGAGCCAGTGTCCGCGGGTGGGCTTATGATCCTTCTGAAGCTTTACGATATATCTTGGGAAGACTTTATCGGCAAAGTGGCAGAAGAATTGCCGGGGGCGGGGGACCGGATTGAGAGGGCTGGCCATACGAGGTTGAAGTAAGCCCACAGAAACTACAACGAATTGACTGAAGATGGAAACGCAGGTGCATGTATCCCGTCATCGGCTCAACTTTCTAGGAGTCCTCTGGTCAAAACTAAACAGTCAGCGTGGCACCTATATATAACAATGCCGACATGCATTCTTGCTTGCGCGACCAAACGTCAGCGAAAGTTGTTAAAGAACTTCGTAGCGTAAGCAATAATCGTTATCTGCCGAAAAGACGGTGTAATTTGGAACCGCCTTCCAGCCCGCCTCGTCGGTTATCGGCTCGGACGCAATTTCGAGGCAGCGGTAATCCGTTCTCGCGGAATGATGTATATGCGGTTTGTTGCAAATGGGGCAGGTAAAAGTTCTATCCCGTTCCAGGAACCATAACGTCCTGTTCATCCGTGATCCCACCATCCGCTCGCCATCCGTCAGCACGATATTCAGTCCCACCGTGGCGGCCGGATCAATTTCTTGCGCCCAAGTTACAACCTGTGTAAGTCCCTTCCTGACAATCTTTAGCGGGTCTTTTTCCGGATGATGCATAAACAGACTTAGCAAATAGCGGAAAATATGCTCACTATCCGTTGTTCCCCGGATTTCGGTTCGATGCAGAGGGTCGATCATCTCAATCATCTTGTCCCGTACTTGTTCAAAATTCGGCACGGTCCCATTATGGGCGAAGATCCATCGGCCATGGACAAATGGATGTGTGTTTTCAATGCTGGGCGGCCCGACTGTCGCACGGCGCACATGGGCAATTACGGTTTTCGCGTATACATGCGAGGCTTTCTTGCTGAAATGCTCACCATCAAAAGCAGCCCAGGTTTGCTTCTCGACAATCGGGACACCGTCGGGATAATCCGCCACGCCCCAGCCATGGCCATGCATAAGCCCTTCGCTATCTCCCTTGCTTTGTAACATCAATGCGTTTTGAGCTTTCACCAGACTGCATTCGACCCGTGTTGGTTCATTCGCATGCATTGCATAAAGACGGCACATATCAAACCTCCATGTTACAAGAAAATTAATCATAGCTATGATGTTAGTGCCTTGATCTGACGCAAGGACTTTGGGAAAAGTTTCGTATAATATAAAAAAATGAAATTCCAAATCCAAAGATGAACGGTACATAGGCATGCTGCCCTTGGCAAAGAGAGCCACAATGAAAAGCGAACGGTCTTCTTTGCCCGTCGTTGCTTGCTGCGCTCCGCCAATAGATCCGCAACGGATAGAATATCTGGCCGAAATGGCAGGTCGCCTGATGCGTGACGAACCGGCTTTTGCATCTTCGCGGCATTTCGGCATGACGGTCCATCAGGAGGTCAATGACCGTCCGGCGCTGATCTTTGGTGATCAGCGTGAAATCAACCTGTATCTCCAGACGCCGTCAACGCGTCTTGATTACCGTATGGCTGTGTTGGCGCAGCCGGGCGATATCGTGATGGTCTCTCACCGGGACGAGGCGTTTGAGCGGTATCTGGCAAACTATCTGCAGCTTGATGGTATCAGATTTACCGCGGTTGAGCAGGAGAAGAACGGGACACTTCCCGTCTCTGTACGCTGCCGGACGGAAGCGGAATTGTGTCACCTGATAGGCGATCTGGCGGTTGCGGGAGATGGACTTCTCATTCTGCCCTACCTGACGACCGGAAATGTTTGGCGGCTCGCCCAGCGGATTGGGGAAGATACGGGAATGCCAATCGGCATCTGCGGACCATCCCCCCGTATATCGACGCACGTCAATAACAAGATCTGGTTCGCCAATCATGTGCGGCGGTTAATCGGTGCCGACGCTGTTCCGCCCAGCTATGTCGCCTATGGACCGGCTGCGGCCGCCGCTCATATTGCGCGTTTGCGCAAAACCTCGGAACGTGTCGTCGTCAAAATTCCAGACAGTGCCGGTTCTTATGGCAACATATCGTTTGCCAGCGGGGAGATCGCTGGCTTGTCATTGTTCCAGCTCCGCCAAATGCTGCTTTCCCTCCTGCATGGCAGAGGATGGCGTGATACCTATCCGGTGCTGGTCGGTGTTTGGGAATGCGATGTCCTCTCGAGCCCTTCGGTGCAGCTCTGGATTCCAGGTGAGCAGGATGGCCTGCCAATTGTCGAGGGCATATTTGAGCAGATTGTTCGGAATAATGAGGGAAAATTTGTCGGCGCCAGACCAGCAGATTTATCCCCCTCCATCAAAGTTCGGCTTGTCGAAGAAGCATTCCTTATTACAACTCTTTTGCAGAAATTGGGATATTTTGGGCGGTGCAGCCTTGATGCCATCGTCTCGGGGGTACGACAGGGCACTGCCGTGCTTCACTGGATTGAATGCAATGGCCGCTGGGGAGGTGTTTCGATTCCTATGACACTGGCAAACCGCCTGGATCTCGGCGGGACAATGCCGGGGCGCGTTATTGTTCAACAGTCACAACTCCACTCGTCCGTCTATTCGACGGAACAGGCTCTCCAGAAACTGGAGGATATTCTCTTTGACCTCGAAGCGCCCGGCCCGGGCATTATTCTTCTGTCGCCGCCGGATGGTATAAATTCCGTCTGGATAAATTTCATGGCGGTTGGCACGAATCAGGAAATGGCGGAAAATCTCGCCGATGAAGCGGTGACCCGATTTCAATCCTGAAGGTGTCCATAGATGACAAGACCCCTTGCCGGTCCCATTTGTCTTTTAGTCTAGGCAGAATGACGTTATTATGGAGGAGTCGGCTCGGATATAATCGAGGCACTAATAAATAATAACAAAAGGATCTGCCACTTCCATGACTGTAAGTAAATTGCTTGTCGCCAATCGCGGCGAAATCGCGACCCGAATATTTCGAGCAGCCTCCGAACTTAGCATTCCGACTGTAGCCGTTTATCCCGCAGATGATGAAAATAGTTTGCACACCTGCAAAGCAGATCAGGCGGTACAATTGCCGGGTCGGGGCGTACCTGCCTATCTAGATGGTGCCGCAATCCTCAAAGCAGCCCGGGAGACCGGCGCTACGGCCATTCATCCCGGTTATGGTTTCTTATCGGAAAACGCGGCTTTCGCGCGTCAATGTGCAGAAGAGGGCATCACATTTATTGGTCCAACACCGGAGACTTTGGCGCTTTTCGGCGATAAGAATGCAGCTCGCAAATTAGCCGAAGACAATAACATTCCCATACTAAAAGGAACATCGGCGCCTATTACCGCAGAAGAAGCTCGTACCTTCTTTGACGACTTAGGACATGGCGGCGCAATAATGATCAAAGCTGTATCGGGTGGCGGTGGTCGTGGCATGCGTCCGGTGTTGGACGCGGCGGAACTGAATGAAGCTTTTACCCGGGCAGAATCAGAAGCAAGAACGAGTTTTGGTAATGGCGACCTCTATGCGGAACAGCTGATCCGCAGGGCTCGTCATATTGAAGTCCAGATAATTGGCGACGGTGTTGAAGTCTCGCATCTTTGGGAGCGTGACTGCTCATTGCAGCGACGCCACCAGAAAATCGTTGAACTCGCTCCTGCACCGGATTTAGACCAGGACTTACGCTATCTTTTGATAGAGGCCGCGCTCAAACTGGCTGGCGCGGTAAACTATCGCAACCTGGGTACAGTTGAATTTCTGGTCGATGGGGACACTGGTGCTTTCTATTTTATCGAGGCCAACCCCCGCTTACAGGTTGAGCACACGGTGACTGAGGAAATTACTGATATTGATTTAGTGGAGTTGCAAATCCAATTGGCCGCCGGTCATAATTTAGCCGAGCTGAACTTGACCCGCGAGAAAATCCCGCAGCCGCGCGGTATTGCGATGCAGATGAGGATCAATGCCGAAACTATCGCCGCCGATGGACAGGTCAAACCAGGTGGTGGTGAGGTGATCGTTTTTGAGCCTCCGTCCGGTCGTGGCATTCGCCTCGATAGCTATGGTTATGTTGGTTATCGAACCAATCCCGCATACGATTCTCTGCTGGCGAAACTGATTGTTCACACCGGATCCGGAAAATTGACGGACATCATGAACAAAGGCTACCGGGCACTTTGCGAATTTCACCTTGGTGGCGTCACCACAAACATCTTGTTTCTGCAGGCTTTGCTCAGTCATGATGCTGTGCGTAGTGGAAGTGTCGAAACCAATTTCATTGAAGAACATGTCGGTGCTTTGGCCGCTGCCGCGGCGACAACTCATCCCCATCTTTATTTCTCCCCGACCACGGAATACAGTGCGCCCTTTGATAGCCGGGATTCCGTCAGCCATGCCGGCGCCAAAATCAACAAGAATGATCCCTTGGCAGTACTCGCGTATGGCCAAGGGAAACGCGATGCCCAACCCGTGACAAAAGAAGCCGAAATGGGTGACGGTATGTTGGCCGTAAGGGCGCCCTTGCAAGGAACACTGATCTCTCTTGCTGTGTCAGAAGGCGACGCAGTCCCGCGCGGCGCCCAATTGGCGGTAGTGGAAGCCATGAAAATGGAACATGTCATTACCGCCACCGCGTCCGGCATTGTCCGGGTCTTGTATTCCAAGCCAGGCGATACTTTGTGGGAAGAGCAGTTATTGCTGGCGATGGAACTTGATGCCGGAGTTGGAGATGTTGGCGTCAATATTGAAGAAGTTGATCTGGATGCCATTCGCCCGGATCTAGCAGAATTGTTTGCCCGTCGGGCCTTCACCCTTGACGAAAACCGGCCGGAAGCATTGGCAAAGCGCCGGCGTACTGGTCAGCGAACTGCGCGGGAAAATGTAGAGGATTTAGTCGATGCAGGCAGCTTTATTGAATATGGCCCTTTAGTAGTAGCTGCCCAACGCTATCGTCGCGACTTCGAAGATCTGCAGAAACGTAGCCCGGCTGACGGGCTGATTACAGGTGTCGGCCGCGTCAATGGTGATCAATTTGATGAGTCGACTTCATCTGTCGCAGTCATGGCCTATGACTATACCGTCTTTGCCGGCACCCAGGGTGTTCACAACCACTGGAAAACGGACAAAATACTTAGGATTTCGGAACAGGGCCGAATGCCCTTTTTACTTTTTGCGGAGGGAGGAGGTGGACGGCCAGGCGACACGGATTATGGCGGATTTGTTGGACAAAACACTTTCCATCATTTTGGCCGGCTTTCCGGACTTGTTCCCATGGTGTCCATTGTTTCCGGTCGTTGCTTCGCCGGGAACGCCGCTCTTGTGGGTTGCTGCGACGTTATTATTGCCACAGAAAATGCGAACATCGGTATGGGTGGTCCGGCGATGATTGAAGGCGGCGGACTGGGTGTTTTCAGACCAGAAGAAATCGGACCAACTTCTGAGCAGTCTGCCAATGGTGTGGTTGATATTGTTGTTACGGACGAAGCAGAAGCAGTCAGCGTGGCAAAACGCTATCTCTCCTATTTTCAGGGCCGAACACCGAATTGGATAGAGCCAGATCAACGTAAAATGCGCGCATTGGTGCCAGAAAATCGTCTCAGGGTTTATGAAATCCGAAAGGTCATTGAAATCTTGGCCGACGAAAACTCTGTTTTGGAATTACGACGAGATTTTGGTCACACTATGGTCACTGCATTCGCCCGCGTTGAAGGGAAGCCTATTGGCGTTATTGCCAACGACCCGATGCATCTGGGCGGTGCAATAGATAGCGATGGATCAGACAAGGCATCACGCTTCATGCAGCTTTGCGATGCATTTGATATTCCGCTAGTTTATCTATGTGACACTCCGGGCATCATGGTCGGTCCGGAAGCCGAGAAGACAGCCTTGGTGCGACATGCATCGAGGCTGTTTCTGGTCGGAAGCAATCTATCAGTCCCGTACTTTACCGTAATTACGCGAAAAGCCTACGGTTTGGGCGCAATCGGCATGGCAGGAGGCAATTTTAGTGCCCCGTATTTTTCTGTCTCCTGGCCTACTGGCGAATTTGGACCAATGGGCCTGGAAGGCCAAGTGAAGCTGGGCTACCGCGCCGAGCTGGAAGCCATAGAAGATCCAGACGCACGACTGGCATACTATAACCAAATGGTCGAAAAATCATATCAGGAGGGTAAAGCGATCGAGCGCGCAACTACCTATAATTTTGATGATACTATTGATCCGGCTGAGACTCGGCGCTGGCTAGCTGGACTGTTGGCGGCGGTACGACCACCAATTCCACGTGTAGGCAAGAAGCGGCCCATGATCGATTCATGGTAGTTACGGCAGGTTTTGTTGAAGGAAAATCGGGTCAGTACTTTAGACTCGAGGGCGGTGTCAAAATCGTCACGCTGGCCGAGGGCGAAATCTCCGAGCTGCATGTCGGCCTCAAGGGCACGATGAATGCGCTGTTCCTCAAAGACCTCGCCGCCAAGACGCATCGGGGCTTGCGCGGGCGGGTGGAGAAGGGCAAGGAAGGCGGCCGAGGCGATCCGCGCGCTGGGGGGCGAAGTAGTGCTCATGCCCGGCGACAAGCGTGGAGAGGTCAACGCCACGTTACGCGGCGAGTTGATGGGCATTCTCGACATCGTTTCCGGGCGCAAAATCCAAAACCGACCCCAGGTTATAACAAAAGAAGTTGCGTGCCCCCGCAACCAATAAAACGGAAAACTATGCGGTCACAGTCTAGAAATGCCTGCCGGTGGCCAGCTTTCTCCAGCCGAGAACATTCGGCGGACCAAGGGTTTTGATCGTCGCGTAGCGGATGCAGCGAGTGGACCATCTTTGCATATTTCGAAGTTGGGCTACGGGATCGTCGGAATATTTTATCACGTGGGCAATGACCTTTTGGCGACGCTCCATGTAACTTTGTAACGCCTGATCGATATTTTGCATGGCAAGAGCATCAGCCAGGCATCGCGAATCTTCGAGGGCCGTGGCAATCCCCTGTTGGATCAAGGAGGAACAACCGTTGGCCGCGTCGCCGATAAAAGCGATACGGCGGTCAAAAAATATGGGTTCAGTTACGGACTTCAGGCGGTCGGTGACAATCTCGACGCCGTCAAGTCGGGACAGAATATCCGGAACAGCTCCACCGTAACTGGTAAAAACGCGTAATAGATTTTCCTTTGGATCTTGCGTTAAAGAATAAAGATCATTCTGCTCTTGGATATGGCCATAGCAATAAAGCGCATTCGGGCCTACCGGATAGACCATAAACAAATCAGCATGACCGATCATGTGGAGGGGGTGCAGGCCATGATCAGGATAGGAAATCAAAAACCGCCAGGACACAATATCATGGTCGACAATTGTCTGTTGCCCCTCATAATTCTGCGCCCGGACGGCAGAGTCGATGCCGTCGGCGGCGATGACAAGATCATAGGTGCCGTTTAAAAGTTCATTGGAGCAGGTAATTTTAACCTCATTATCTCCATGCTCGACTGACAGCAAATCCGTATTATACCTCACTTTCTTTTGTAGGCCTTCAAGAAGGCTGCCCTTCAGATCTTGCCGTTTCAAGGTAATGAACTGATCGTTTTCAAAAGGCGGATCCGCCAGGCTTGCAGTTCCAAGCGTTCTACCTGACATAGTGCTATAGGTAACTTCTGATATCTGGTTAAACTTGTTTAAAAGTCTGTCAAAGACATTGAGGTCCTTCAACTCCCTGACTGCGTTAAAAGGGAGGACAGCACCGGTAACACATTTAGTTTCTGAGGAATTCTTCTCGATAATATCGAAATCCAGGCCATATCTCGTCAGTCTTTGAGCTAACGACAGGCCAGCAATTCCCGCGCCAACGATAAGGATCCTTGATCTCAAACCTCTTCACTCCTTACTGCGGCTAGAGCGGGCAATGATTGTACTTGATCATATATATATTCTAAAGTTAAATCGAAATTGGCTTGTCGGAGACAAGGTTGGGAAACTTTTTATTTCTATAGAAACAAAAAGGAAAGAATTTCCGGCAATTCCAACAAATAAACAGCGCAGAGGAGTAGGGAAAATGACACCGGAATTGATGTGGCTTACCTTGACAGCTTTGATGACAGCCTTGTTTTGGGTCCCGTATATTCTAGACAGAGTTGCTGTTCGCGGTCTGATGGGGGCCATGGCAAACCCGTCGGACAACGCCAAACCGCAATCCGAATGGGCGGAGCGAGCAAAGAAAGCTCATCAAAACGCTGTAGAAAATCTAGTTGTTTTTGCACCGCTCATCATTATTTCGAATATAGCGGGAATGAGCAGCCCGCAAATAGCCTTGGCAGCATTGGTGTTTTTCTTCGCCCGTCTTGCACATTTCTTTATTTTTCTTTTTGGCATTCCGGTGCTCAGAACATTGTCCTTTGCGATTGGCTGGCTGGCG
>JAIOYL010000141.1 GCA_021741195.1 Sneathiella sp.
CAAGGAATTCTGCGATCTCGCGGACAAATATAAAGCCATGACCTATCTCGACGAGGTGCATGCGGTTGGCCTCTATGGCCCGCGCGGCGGCGGTGTCGCGGAACGCGACGGACAGATGCACCGGCTCGATATTATCGAGGGCACGCTTGGCAAGGCATTCGGCGTCGTCGGCGGCTTTATCACGGCGAGCGAGAATATCGTCGATGCCATCCGCTCCTACGCGTCCGGCTTTATTTTTACGACGACGCTTTCGCCGGTGATGTCGGCGGGCGCGCTCGCCAGTGTCCGGCACTTGAAGAACAGCCAGATCGAGCGGACCCGCCACCAGGAACGCGCGGCCACGCTCAAGCAGATGGTGGCGGACGCCGGTCTGCCGCTCCTGCCCTCTGTCACCCATATCGTGCCGGTGATGGTCTATGACGCGGAGCTGTGCAAGCAGGCGAGCGACATGCTGCTCGATGACTACGGCATCTATATCCAGCCGATCAATTATCCGACCGTCCCGCGCGGACTTGAGCGCTTGCGTATCACGCCGTCGCCGTTCCATGACGATGCGATGATGGCCGAACTCGTCGCCGCGCTGAAGGATGTCTGGAACCGCCTCGGGCTTCGTCAGGCCGCTTAAGTCAAACGAAAAAGTCAGGCAGGAGTTCTGCTTCGCTGACGCCGTCGAAACGGTATCTGGCGAGGTCCGTCACTCCGACGGACGCCAGAACCTCGTCATCGACGCAGAAATTGCCGCTGAACGCCCGTGACGGCTTCGTCAGGATGATATGGGCCGCATCGGCCATGATCCCGACCTTGCGGCATTTCTTCTGCACCTCGGGCCCGCCGATCAGGTCAATGGCGGCGGTGGCAATGGCGGTGCGCGGCCAGAGCGCGTTGAACGCAATGCCGTCCTTCCTGAATTCCTCCGCCATGCCAAGCACACAGAGGCTCATGCCGTATTTCGCCATGCTGTAGGCGACATGCGGCGCGAACCAGTGGGCCTCGAAATTAAGCGGCGGCGACAGATTGAGAACATGGGGGTTCTCGGCTTTCTTCAGGTACGGTATGGCCTTCTGCGAGCACAGAAAGGTGCCGCGGATATTGATCTGGTGCATCAAATCGTAACGCTTCATCGGCGTCTGCAACGTCCCCGTGAGGCTGATGGCGGAAGCGTTATTAATGAGGATATCGATCCCGCCAAAGGTCTCAACCGCCTTTTCCATCGCCGCCTCGACCATCACCTCCTCGCGGACGTCAACGATCAAGGGCAGTGCCTTGCCGCCCGCAGCCTCGATCTCCTCGGCGGCAGTATAGATGGTGCCGGCAAGCTTGGCGTGGGGTTCGGCTGTCTTGGCGGCAATGACGACATTGGCGCCGTCTGCCGCTGCGCGTTTGCCAATGGCGAGGCCGATCCCCCGGCTCGCGCCGGTAATGAAAAGCGTTTTTCCCTTAAGATCGGCCATCGTTATTTCTCCTATTAGGGACAGGACCCTGGATCAGTTACCCTTGAATTCCGGACGCCGCTTTTCCTTGAAGGCGGTGACCCCTTCCACCCAGTCGTTGCTGGCGGCGCAGGCCGCAAAATTCTGCGCCTCCATGGAAAGCTGGGCTTCCATCCTGTTATTCAGCGACGCGTTGAGCAGCTGTTTGGTAAGGCCGAGGGCAACAGTCGGGCCATTGGCCAGCCGTTTCGCGAGCTTCGCCGTTTCCGCCGCCAACTCCGCCGTCGGCACAACAAAATTGATCAGGCCGAGATCCCTGGCCTCCGCCGCGCCAATCCGGTCGCCGAGCATGGCAATTTCCATCGCCTTTTTAAGGCCGACAATCCGGGGCAGCATATAGGTGCCGGAGCCGTCCGGCGTCGTGCCGATGCCGATATAGGCAAGCGTGATAAAGGCATCCTCGGAGGCAATGACCATGTCGCAGGCCATCATCAGGGAGAGGCCGAAGCCCGCCGCGCCGCCGCGCACACTCGCGATAATCGGCTTTTTCATACGCTCCATCAGGAAAATGGTCGGATGCAGGCCGTGGATGCGCCGCTCAAACGTCTGGCGGCGCTCATCCGGGCTCATCTTGACGAACTCGTTAAACGCCTTCACATCGCCACCCGCCTGGAAATGCTCGCCGGCGCCTGTGATCACGACACAGCGGATGCTGTCGTCCGTCTCGACATCCGCGAGCGCCTGATATAATCCCTCCCGCATATCCTGCGACAGCGCGTTGCGCGCCTCCGGGCGGTTAAGGGTTACCGTCGCGATCGCGCCATTCTTTTCATAAAGAAGATCTTCTGCCATTTTCTATTCCTTTTCTTGTTGTTATTTGTTCAGGCGTTCCTTGGATCAGGCCACGGCCTTGTGACGCTCGCCGCTTTTCTGGAATTTCCAGACGCCGTCATCGCCGCGCACCCGGTCAAGGCGGCCTTCGCCGACCAGATAATGGCAATGCGCCAGTCCTTCCGCGATACCCATGCTCTTGTCCCCTTCGTTGAGTTCCCGATCGAACAGAATGGGCAGCAGATCGAGGGCCGATTGCGGCGAATCGCATGCCGATATTAACCGGTTAAGTCTATCATCATGGTGTGATTTATAGTACTCGAGCTGGTTATGAAGCCCGGTAAAGACGTCATTATGGGCTGGCAGAACCAGAGTATCACGCGGCAGTTTATCCAGTATATCAATGGATTGTATGAATTTCTTCAACGGATTCGCGAGCGGTTCAGCGGGATACACGCCGATATGCGGCGTAATCCGCGGCAGCACCTGGTCGCCCGAGATGAGAAGTCCGTCGGATTTCGAATAGAGGCAGGCGTGCTCCGGCGAGTGGCCCTTGCCGACGATCACCTGCCAGTCGCGCTTGCCGATTGTGATGACGTCACCATCGGCGATACGGTCGAAGCCCATGGGAACCGGCGACATGGCCTGGCGGAAATTGCTGAACCCGCGATCGCGGACCCGCTGGATCATCGCCTCGTCAAAGCCTATAGAGGTGTAGAAATCGATCACAAAGTCCGGCGTCTTCTCGGCCGCCTCCAGATAGAGCATCCGGCCGAAGGTCCATTCACCGAAAGTCATGGTCAACGGGATCTTCCATTTATAGGTCACCCATCCCGCCTGCCCCATATGATCGGGATGAAAATGCGTGCAAATCAAGCGGGTTATCGGCTTTCCCTTGAGATGTTTCTCAAATATGCTTTTCCATAAATCGCGGATCTCCTTGGTATTGAGACCGGAATCGACCATGGTCCAGCCATTGTCATCCTCGAGCAGATAGAGATTGATGTAATCGAGCCCGGGGATCGGGATCGGCATCCTGACCCAAAGCAGGCCCTCTGCCACTTCAAGAACCTCACCATCTCCGGGTCGCGTGTTCAGCGGGTATTCTATTTCTTTGTTTTTCATTATGAACCCTATGTTGGTTGCGCCCGCGCGGAATTACCGCCGTTGCGCGTCATTGTATTTAGCGTTTACGTTAACGTCAATTACCGCATTTCGCTTAGGCGGAGAGCTGCTCCTCATCAATTGCGAACAGGGTTTCCGGTCCTTCCATGACCGGCCCGAGCAGCGCCGTCGCGAGGGGGAGTATCTGGGCCATGAAGAAGCGTGCGGTGACGATCTTCGCACTCAGGAAGTTCTTGTCACTGTCTCCGGCTGTCATCAGCGCCTTCGCCTTCAGCGCCGATTTCGCCAGAAGATACCCGCCGACCGTCGTTGCGAACATCCGTAAATAAGGTGTCGCCCCCGCGGGCGCGGCATTCGGATCGTTGGGCGCATTGCTGTAGATCCAACCGGTCGCCTCCTGCAGCGCGGCTACAGCGAGATTGAGCTGCAGCGACATCGCCGTCATCTCGCCGCCTGCCTCGGCCAACTGTTTCACGATGCCGTTCATATCCGCGAAAATCTGCTTCACCGGCGCGCCGCCCTGAAGGCCGAGCTTGCGGCCGACGAGATCAAGCGCCTGGATGCCGTTGGTGCCTTCATAGATCGGCAGGATGCGGGCGTCGCGGTAATATTGCCCGACGCCGGTTTCCTCGACAAAGCCCATGCCGCCATGGATCTGCACGGCCAATGACGCCATCTCAACGCCGAGATCCGTGGACCAGGCTTTCGAAAGCGGCGTCAGGAGCTCCGCCATTCCCATGGCTGTCTCGCGCACCGCCGCATCGGACGCGTGATGGGCGGTGTCGAGGCAGGCGCCGTTGAGATAGATCAGGCAGCGCATGGCCTCGATATTGGCGCGCATGGTCATCAGCATACGGCGCACATCCGCATGATGGACGATCGGCGTCATCTCCCCTTTCGGCATACCCGGCGCCTGTCCCTGGCGGCGGTCGCGGGCATATTCGACGGCTTTCTGATAGGCGCGCTCGGCGATGGCGAGGCCCTGCACGCCGACACCCAGCCGGGCGCTGTTCATCATCGTGAACATGCAGGCCATGCCCTTGTTCTCGGCGCCGAGGAGATAGCCGACGCAATTGCCATCATCACCGTAGGACATCACCGCCGTCGGGCTCGCATGGATGCCGATCTTCTCTTCAAGCGAGACGCATTTGAGATCGTTGCGCGCACCCAAGCTGCCGTCATCGTTTACGAGATATTTCGGCACGATAAAGAGCGAAATACCGCGCGTGCCCGCAGGCGCGCCCGGGGTGCGCGCCAGCACCAGATGGATGATATTCTCGCTCATCTCATGGTCGCCATAGGTGATGAAGATTTTCTGCCCCGATATGCGCCAGCTGCCATCGCTGGCAGGCTCGGCCTTGGAACGGAGCGCGCCGACATCGGAGCCCGCCTGGGATTCGGTCAGGTTCATGGTCGCGGCCCATTCACCACTCACCAGCTTTTTGAGGTACTTGTCCTGCTGTTCCTCTGTCCCGTGAGCCATAATGCTCTCGATCGCGCCTTGCGTCAGCAGCGGACAGAGCGCAAAGGCGAGATTGGCGGCGTTCCACATCTCCAGCGTTGCCATTGTCACCGCGCTCGGCAGGCCGCCGCCGTCATATTTCTCCGGCGCCGAAATCCCGTTCCAGCCGCCCTCGACGAAGCCCTGATAGGCTTCCTTCCAGCCGGGTGGCGTGGTAACGACGCCATCCTTCACATGCGAGCCCTTCAAATCGCCGGGCTTGTTCAGCGGCGAGAGGACATTGCCCGCGAATTTTCCCGCTTCCTCCAGCACCGCCTCGACAACATCCGGTTCCGCATGCTCAAACCCTTCCAGCCTGGACAATGCCGCAAGATCGGCGATATTGTTGAGGACAAAGCTCATATCTTTCAGGGGCGCACTATATTCAGCCATCAACGGACCTCTTTTGATCTGGTTATTCTTGCCTTTTAAATGTTATGGCATATCCCGCGTTTAGAAAAAAGGGATTCGGTTACGGCTTATCCTTCTCGACGGCGGATCGCAATCGGGTAAACTCACGGGAAAATTAACAGCAAGTCGATTTGGGATGAAAATTTTTAAAGCGAGCTCAGAGGGAATTGAGCAGGCGGCGGCGGAAATCCGCGACGGGCACCTGATCGCCTTTGCGACCGAGACCGTCTATGGCCTCGGCGCCGATGCGCTGAATGACCGGGCTGTCGCGTCAATCTATGAGGCCAAGGGGCGGCCGAGCTTCAATCCGCTGATCATCCATGTCCCGTCCCTCGCCAGGGCGAAGGAATATGTCGAGTTCAACGAGGTGGCGTTGCGGCTCGCCGCCAAATTCTGGCCGGGCGCTCTCACCCTCGTGCTGCCGCGCGCGGCAAATTGCCCGGTTTCGCGCCTCGCAAGCGCCGGGCTGGATACATTGGCGATCCGCGTTCCCGGCCATAAGCTCGCGCTTCAGTTCCTCACCGCCTGCGACCGCCCGCTGGCCGCACCGAGCGCCAATCCCTCCGGCGGCATCAGCCCGACGACCGCGCAGCATGTCATTGACGGGCTTGAGGGCAAAATCGCCGGCGTGCTGGATGGCGGCCCCTGCCCGGTCGGCGTTGAAAGCACGGTCGTCGGCTTTGCCGGAGACAAGCCGGTGCTGCTACGGCCCGGCGGCGTGACAAGGGAAGTGCTGGAGGCCGCTGTCGGGCCTCTCCTCAGCCATGACGCCGATGGCACCACGCCCAGCCCCGGCATGTTGCAAAGCCATTATGCGCCGAACGCGGCCGTTCGCCTGAACGCGACCGACAAGCGTGACGGCGAGGCCTATCTCGGCTTTGGCCGCGACCATGACGCCATCGCCGATATCAATTTAAGCGAGGCCGGGGACCTGACCGAAGCCGCATCCCTGCTGTTCTCGGCGCTGCATCTGCTGGATGAGAAGAAATTCAAGCGGATCGCGGTCGGTCCGATCCCGGAGATCGGCCTCGGCATCGCCATCAATGACCGGCTTCGCCGGGCGGCCGCGCCAAAAGAAAACAAGGAGACCATCAGCGAATGGACATAATCAGGGAACTGGCCGCGATTGTCGGCGGAAAGCATGTGATCCTCGATGAGGCCGACATGCAGGGCTTCGTTGTCGAATGGCGCGACAAATATGTCGGCCGCGCCCGCGCCGTGGTGCAGCCGAAGACACCTAAGGAAGTGGCGGCGATTGTCAAGCTCTGCGCAGAGACGAAAACGAAGCTCGTCCCGCAGGGTGGCAATACCAGCCTTGTCGGCGGCTCCATCCCCTTCATGGGCGGCGACGAGATTGTCCTCTCGACCTCACGGATGAACCGGGTACGGGAGATCGACCGGCTGAACGGCACGCTCACCGTCGATGCGGGCTGCATCCTCGCCAACCTGCAGGAGGTGGCCGAGGAGAACGGCTTTATCTTCCCGCTCCGGATCGGCTCGGAGGGAAGCTGCCAGATCGGCGGCAATATCTCGACCAATGCAGGCGGTGTGCAGGTCCTCCACTACGGCAATATGCGCGAGCAGGTGCTGGGTCTTGAGGTGGTGCTCCCCGACGGGCAGATCTGGGATGGCCTCACGGGCCTTCGTAAAGACAATACCGGTTATGATATCAAGCAGCTTTTCATCGGCGCCGAGGGCACCCTCGGCATCGTCACCGGCGCCGTCGTCAAGATGTACCCCAAGCCGAAATACCAGCAGGTTGCCCTCGCCGCCGTCCCCTCGGTTGAGGCGGCGATCGAGTTTTTGAGCTTGTCGCGCCAGATGAGCGGCGACCAGGTGACGGCGATCGAGCTGATCCCGCGTTACTGCATCGACATGGTGGTCCGCCATGTACCGGATTTCACCGATCCGATGCCCGCACGCTATGACTGGCATGTGCTGATCGAGCTGTCCTCAAGCGCGACGCCGGACTTGAAGGACCTGATGGAGAGCATCCTCGCCGCCGGGTTTGAGAAAGAGATCGTCCTCGACGCCGTTGTTCCCGCAAGCGAGGCGCAGCAGCGGCATCTCTGGAGCTTGCGCGAGGAAATCTCCGGTGCGCAGAAGCCCGAGGGCGGCAGCATCAAGCATGATATCTCCGTCCCCGTCTCGCGCTTCGCCGATTTCATCCGCGAGGCCGATGTCGCGGTGGCCAGGATCGTGCCGAAATTCCGCTCCGTCGCCTTCGGCCATATCGGCGATGGCAATGTGCATTACAACCCGATGCAGCCGGCGGATATGGACAAGGAAGAATATCTCGGCCATTGGGAGGAAATCAGCCGCGCCGTGCATGATATCGCAGTGCAAATGCGCGGCTCCATCAGTGCCGAGCATGGCATCGGACGGCTGAAAGCCGACGATCTCGTGCATTACAAGCCGGCGATTGAAATCGACCTGATGCGCAGGATCAAGAAGGCGTTCGATCCCGACGGCATCATGAACCCGGGCAAGCTCCTAAAATAGGGACTGCTGACCGAGTATGTTAAATCTGGCGTTCCGGATGAACGGCATGACCTCACCCGCGACCACCGGCCGGGAGAAGAAATACCCCTGCGCCTGCTGGCAGCTGAATTCACGCAGGAAATTGACCTGTTCCAGGGTCTCCACCCCTTCCGCAAGCACCCTTAGCCCAAGATTGCGTCCGAGGGTGATCACCGTGCGGGTGATGGCCGCGTCGTCCATGTTCTTGGTCATGCCGTCAATGAAAGCCTTGTCGATTTTCAGGACCGAGACCGGTAGCTGCCGCAGATAGCTCAGGCTCGAATAGCCGGTGCCGAAGTCGTCGATTGAAAAACCGACCCCCAGCTTACCGAGCTTCAGGAAATTCTTCAGGGTCTGCTCATGATCCGCCATGATCGCGCTTTCCGTGACCTCGAGCTCCAGCAAATGCGCCGGGCAGCCCGTTATTTCCAGCGTCTTGCGGACGAGATCGGTGGAATCGTCATTCTGGAAGGTCGACAGGGACAGATTGATCGCGATCTTGAAATCCTTGCCGCCCTCATCGAGCCAGCGTTTGCGCTGCTTGCACGCCTCCTTCAGCACCCATTCGCTGATCGGCACAATCAGGCCGGAGGTTTCCGCGATCGGGATAAAATCGTCCGGTGCGACGAAGGCGCCATCGTCGCGCTGCCAGCGGATCAACGCCTCAACCCCGACGATCGCGCCGCTTTCCAGATCGACCTGCGGCTGGTAATTCAAAGACAGGTCTTCCCGGCCGATGCCGATCCGAAGCGCGTTATTCATTTCAACCCGCGCGTTAATATCATCGGCAATCGTATTGTTATAAAAGCAGAAATAATTCCCGCCCCTGGACTTCAGCGTCGCCAGCGCGATATTTGTATTCCGCCAGAGCGCCGTCGCGTTATCCGCATCTTCGGGATAAATGGCGAGACCGATGCGCGGCGTAATATGCGGCAGGTTCTCCCGCGCCGACGGGCCATGCTCGAACAGGCTGTGAATGATTTTCGGGATCTGGCGGAGGTCGCGGGTCCGGCTGTAGGGAATACAGAGACCAAATCCGTTGCCCGATGTCCGTGCGAGCGAGATCGCGTCCGGGAACAACTGGGTCAGTTGTTCGGAGACGAACTGCAGCAGCTCATCCCCGACGTCATGGCCAAGCGCAATATTGAGTTCCGGCAGATGATCGAGGACGAATTGCACAACGGTGAATCTAACGCCCCCAGCCTTCGCCGCCGTCTGGATAAAGCTCTGCACATCGGTCCTGAATTTCGCCCGGCTGTCGAGGCCGGTCAGGCTGTCATTGAACGCGAGCCGCTTGATTTCCTCGAACATGTCCGCATTTTCAAGCCCCAGCGTGATATTGGCGCAGATCAGTTCCATCTGCCGTCTTTCCAGCAGCGTCAGCGGGACCTGGTTATGCAGGACGACCGCCCCTTTCAAATGATCATCGCGGGAAATACAGAGAATACTGATCTCGTCGGTGAACCTGTTTTCATGGCCGCCGGTAACGGTCAAAAGGGTGTCGATCAATTCCGCGCCGATAACATCGGCCACCTTCTGCTTTTTGA
>JAIOYL010000142.1 GCA_021741195.1 Sneathiella sp.
TTTGGAGATGTCGTCAAGCCGCGCCTGCTGCGCGGGGCCACCGAGATCCCGGATCTGGCTAAAAGGAAAGATGCCGGGGCCGGGATCCTCATGTATGGCGATGACAGTCTTGAGCGCCGGCAGTTGCGCCGCGACCAGCCGGCCGGGCTTGCAGCTTTCCAACTCCGGCGCCAGTGTCCGGATCATGCCCAGATAATCAGAGGATTTGAATTTCTCGGCGGTGATGAGCGCCTTGCAGCCTGATTTATTGAGCGCGTATTTCAACTCGGACAGCCGATAGGCCGGATTGATGTTGACCAGAATCAGACCGATCCGCGCCGTCGCGTATTGCGTCAGGATCCATTCCAGCATGTTGGGCGACCAGATACCGATGCGGTCCCCTTTCTCAAGACCAAGCGCCAGCAATCCGGCGGCCAGGGCATCAATTTCCCGGTCAAGCTCCAGATATGTAAGGGTTCTGTTGTCCGCCGGGAAGATCAGCGCCTCCCGCGCGCCAAACTTCGCAACCGTTTGCCGGAACATTTCCGGGATCGTTACATATCGGAGTGGATCCGCCTTCTCTCCTGCGACATAGGACCGGTTGTTTACCGGCGCAATGACAGCAGCGGAATAGCCGTCATGAGCCGAGCCCGATGCGCCGCTTCCCGGCGCGGCCAGACTTTCGTTTCGCTTGGACATTCAAATTCTCTCCCGATTGAAGGTTCGCCGATCTACGCAGCGTTGATCCGAAAACTCTCCCTCATCAAACATACAGCCCTTCCACAAAGGAGACAATTGATCTATGCACCGTTGATAAAACGCCGGTCGGCGATCAAAACATTTGTGCTCTCGCGTCAACGGTGGCATTTTCCTCCCGTCCTGCAGGCAGCCGTCAGCAAAATAGGCGTGATAAAGGGTAGCGAATGAATATTGTCCTTAAAATAAGCTGTCCTGACCGGCTGGGAATTGTCGCAGATATCGCGGCCCGCCTGAGCCGCCAGAATTGTAATATCATCGAAAGCTCCCAGTTTTTCCAGCCGGACCCCGGAACGGTGCGCGACGACGGCATCGGGCAGTTCTTCATGCGGGTGGAATGCAACGCAACGAATGCCAATCTCGACGACCTTGAGGCTTCTTTTGAGGAATTTTGCACGCAATTCAAGGCAACCGCAGCTGTGACGCCGCAACCCAGGACCATGAAGGTTGTTCTGATGGTCTCGAAATTTGATCATTGCCTCCAGGATATCATTTACCGCGTGCAGACGGGCGTGCTTCCCATCGAGATTGTCGCTGTCGTCTCCAATCACGTGGATTCGAGGCCTACCGTCGAACGGCTCGGTATTCCCTTTTATTTGTGGTCCGTGACCAAAGACAACAAGCTCGAGCAGGAAGCCAAGCTGGATGACCTGATCGCACGAACCGGTGCCGAACTCATCGTTCTCGCCCGTTACATGCAAATACTGTCGGACACGTTCAGCTCGAAATATTTCGGTAAAATCATCAATATCCATCATTCCTTCCTGCCCGCCTTCAAGGGGGCAAAACCCTATCACCGGGCCTGGGGCCGCGGCGTCAAGCATATCGGCGCGACTGCGCATTACGTGACGCCGGATCTCGATGAGGGACCGATCATCGAGCAGGATACGGAACGGGTCAGCCATTCCTGCGATCCCGACGAGTTGGTGCGGCGCGGCCGGGATATCGAGGCGCGTGTCCTGTCGCGGGCAATCAAGCTGCACGCGGAAGAGCGGGTCTTTATCAACAAGAGCCGGACGGTTGTGTTTCAGCCTTGAATCCCGAACAGTTTATTTATTCAGAATCCGTCAACTCTATTTGGAAAGCCTCTCGGTTGTGTCACGTAACATCAATTTGCCGGTAAATTTCGCGGGCCAGAACCTGAAGCAACGGACGATCAATCGAGCCACTCAGGGCGTAGCCAAATTTGCCGTCGATCCAATAGAAAGTACGGATATCTCCCTCCTGCACGAAACGAAATCCGGTTTCGGCATTTGACGGCTGATGCCCGATCAGAACGGTCAGCCGCTCGCCCGCCGCATTTTCATACATCAAGAGCGCACCCGGCTTCCCGGCGAACGGGACGAGGCGGCCGCCGACCAGGTTGAAACCTTCTTTCTGAAGTTTCGGCGCCCTGAACTTGGTGCCAAGCCGCTTGCCAAGCCAGGTGACAAGATGCTCTTCCTGATCCGCATTGACTTCAACGGGATGGCGCACTTCGCTTGCATAAATCGCGAAGCCCGCCCGGGACGCCTCCCCCAGTGTTTGGACATACTGCGGCGTATTTTCACGAACCCCGACATTCAGGGTGATATAGGAGCCAAGCGCACCGCCTGCTAGAAAGATGAGGATTGCCGCTGCAATCCGTGCAACTGTTTTAAAAGTACTGGTACGGCCCCGTGCCACCTTTCTCACCAGTTCCTGATCTCCGTCCAATTGCGCCGGCCGGTAAAGGTCCTTGAGCGCCACGTTCTGCTCCGCCCAGGATTGAACCAGTTTCGCCTGCTCCGGATTGTCCTGGAGATACCGCTCGACCTCCTCCCGCCGGACGCCGCTCAATTGTTCATCAACATAGGCGTGCAGATCATTTTCCGTGATTTCAGAAATTGTGTTTTCCGTCATGATTGCCTCCGCAACGGAACAATGTTGTGGCCCTGGAGCGTTTCCGTCATTTTTTTCCGCGCGCGGGATAAGCGCGACATCACCGTGCCAATCGGTATCTGGAGCATTTCTGAAACTTCCGCATATGAATATCCTTCAACCACTATAAGCATCAAGACCGCCCTGCTATCTTCGGACAAAAGATCAACGGCGCTCTCCAGTATATCCCGCTCCAATGGATCTCTCTCGGATGGAGGAGCAGTAATTTCATTCGCCGTGTCGATATCGACCGTCGGCGGCGCGTTCCGGTTGCGCCGGTGCCGATTGCGGTTTTTGTTCGTCATGATGGTCATCAGCCAGCTTTTCAGATTACTGCCGCGCCAGCCGTCCTGACTGGCAAAGGCCGCTTCGAGGCAATCCTGCAATAGATCTTCCGCGTCCGCCTCATTCTGCGACAGGCTTCTCGCGTATCGCCGCAACAATGGCAGCAAGCCAAGGATTTTTATTTCGGTTTTTTTCAAGTCGTCAACAAAAGGGTGCCACGAAGGCACCCTTTCCATATTGAGAGTTCCGTTTACGGACGGGCCGCCGTCCAGACATCTTTGAACCCGTCACCGGTCGTATCCCCTGCTTTTTGGTCCTTGACCCAGTAATAGAGCGGTTTTCCGTTTACGGCCCATTGCTTGGTCCCGTCGTTACGAGAAATTATCGAATAAGGCGGCATCGCTTCGTCGCCCTCGGCGGCCAGCAAAGGTGGCCAAGCTTTCGCACAGGCATCATAGCAGTTCGACATATTCTCGGTATCTTTTTTAAATGTATAGAGGGTCATCCCGTTCGGCCCGGCCAGAACCGCGCCGATGGAAGTCTCCATTGTTTCGACCGGCGCCGCAAAGACGCTTGATGTGAAACTGAGAGCCGCGACCGCCATTGAAACCAAAAGTAACTTGTTCATTTTTGCCGTCCCTATTTTGAGTGTTTCCGAGATGCTTGATTACATCTCAATAGGTAAGACACTCTGACGCGCGATTTATTCCCTGTATTCCTGCCGTGATAAAAATTTATTAAATTGACGGGTGTCGTCTCCGCCATCTGTTCCCTTTCCACCAAATTAAGGCTAGAGTTAAAAGAAAATGCTCAAAGGCATGTTCAGGGAGAAAATCATGAGACAGCTCAATTATGTCGATTTGCTCGACCGGGCGGGAAGAATTGCGCAGGACCGCCCCGCGCTCGTTGACGAGACCGGCTCCCTTTCCCACGCGGAGCTTTTCTCCCTTACCAACTGCTTCGCGAATGCCCTGATCAGCCGGGGATTTGCGCCGGAAACCCCATTTGCCGTTCTCAGTCCGAATACGAACATGGCGCTCGCCGTCATTATCGGCGGTGTGCGGGCGGGCGGTGCCTGGAGCAATGTCAATCTTCGCTCCGGGGCCGCCATCAATACCGATGTGCTGAACCGCGGCCGCTGCAAGGCGCTGTTCTTTCACAGCTCCGTTGCAGATCAGGTGCCTCAGATGTTGAAGGGCGCCAAATCGATAGAGATTGCCGTCTGCCTTGACAAGAACCTCCCCGATTTTCCCTCGCTTGAGAAGTTCCTGGGTGGTGCAGAGGACACTCCGGTCAATATCCATATTCCTGCTGGCGGCGTCGGCTTTCAAGGCTCCACCGGCGGCACGACCGGAGCGCCGAAGATCACACAGGCAGGGCAGGATTTTCTCGCCTGGGATATTCTGGGATTCATGACCGCGCTCACGGACTTCGACGCGGACAGACCGCCCGTCA
This sequence comes from Sneathiella sp., assembly GCA_021741195.1. Classification (GTDB taxonomy): domain Bacteria; phylum Pseudomonadota; class Alphaproteobacteria; order Sneathiellales; family Sneathiellaceae; genus Sneathiella. The sequence continues at coordinate 4,375 of JAIOYL010000142.1, forward strand.
ATCTGTCCGTCGCCCCGATCACCCATGCCGGCGGCATTGTCGCGATGGCGGCGCTGGCGCTCGGTGGAACCGTGGTGATGATGTCGGTCGCGGACTCTGAAAAGATCCTGGGCAACATCATGACACATAAGATCTCGCTTCTGTTCCTGCCGCCGACGGTCATCTACATGCTGATGAACCATCCGAAATGCAAGGAAACGGATTTTTCATCGCTCCGCTATCTGATGGCCGCCGCCGCGCCCTTCGCCGTCGAGAAAATTGCCCGCGCCCATGAGATGTTCGGACCCGTCATCTGCCAGTCCTTTGGCCAGACTGTATCCGGCTTTCCGCCGACCTGCATGTCGCCGACAGCGGTGACCACGGCGCTCAAGGATGAGAAACTGGCGCCACGCCTGCGATCGGTCGGCCTGCCGACGGCGAATGTCAGTGCCATTGAAATCATGAATGAGGACGGGAGAATTCTCGACCCCGGCGAGGTTGGCGAAATTGTAGTGCAGGGACCGACCGTAATGTTCCGTTACCTGAATGATCCGGAGGCCACCGGTGCCATCCAGAAAGACGGATGGCAGCATACCGGCGATCTCGGTTATCGCGACAAGGACGGATTCATCTATATCAGTGACCGCAAGCGCGATCTCATCATCAGTGGCGGGTTTAACGTCTTTCCGCTCGAGGTCGAGCAGGTGCTCGTCCTGCATCCGGCGGTTCAGGATTGTGCGGTCATCGGCGTGCCCCATGAAAAATGGGGCGAAGCTGTGAAAGCGGTGGTCGAGCGGGCACCGGGCCTGGACGTGACCGAGGCGGAGCTCATCTCGCTCTGCAAGGAGAAGCTCGGCGGCGTAATGGCGCCAAAGTCCGTCGATTTTATCGACCAACTTCCGAGAAGCGCCGTCGGCAAGGTCCTGAAGAAGGAACTCCGCGCACAATACTGGGCGCTGGAAACGGACCGGATTTGAGATGACCAAGGCCAGCTTCGACAGTTTGCGGAGCGGGCTTCGGCTCCCGCTGGTTGCCGCGCCCATGTTTCTGGTTTCCGGCCCCGATCTGGTCGTCGCAGCCTGCGCGGCTGGCGTTATCGGATCCTTCCCAACGGCGAACTGCCGGACGGTAGACGAGCTAGATCTATGGCTCCAGCAGATCACCGAACGGCTTGCGGCGGCGGGCGAGGCCCAGACCTGCCCTGTCGCGCCCTATAGCCCCAATCTGATCGTTCACAAGTCGAACACGCGGCTGGCCGAAGATCTCAAGGTTCTCCTCCGTCACCGCCCGAAAATCGTGATCACCAGCGTCGGGCCACCAACCCCGGTGCTCACGCCGCTTCACGATGTTGGCGCGCTAGTCTTCTCGGATGTTGCCACAGCCTATCACGCAGAAAAGGCGGTTGCCGCCGGCGCCGATGGCCTTGTGTTGCTGACGGCCGGTGCGGGCGGGCAGACCGGCTGGCTCAACCCGTTTGCTTTCGTCCGCGATGTCCGCAGCTTCTTTGATGGACCGATTGTGCTGGCGGGCGGCATTTCCAACGGACACAGCCTCTATGTCGCTGAAGTTCTCGGATGCGACATGGGGTATATGGGCACCCGGTTCATCGCGACGCACGAGAGCATGGCAAGCGACGCCTATAAAAAGATGCTGATCGAGAGCCGCGCGGACGATATCCTGCTCACAAAGGCCTTCACTGGATTGCCCGCCAATATGCTGAAACCCTCCATCGTCAAGGCGGGGCTTGATCCGGACAACCTCTCGGAACGTGGGGCCATTAACGTCAGCAAGGACATCAATCCGGACGCGCGGAAAAGTGATTCGAAACGCTGGAAAGATATCTGGTCAGCCGGTCACAGCGTCTCCGGTGTTGAGGCGATCATGACTGTGCGCGACCTGGTAGCTGAGACCAGCGCGGAATATGAGGCGGTAAAGACCCGGGAAATAGAACGTCTCCAGACGGGATTAAAGCGGGGCCCGCAAGGCACTGATCCATAACATTACGAAACCAGATTTGCTTCCCAGCGTCCGTCGCTCACCGCCCTCTCAATCAGTTCAAGAACCAGTTTGCGGACCGCCTCGAGCGCGAATGTCGGCGGACGGCTGGTTAGCTCGCACATATAAAGGGTGCGCGACAATTCCGGCTCCACTATCGGCCGGAAATGAACCGTGCCCTTGGCAATCTGGTCCTGCATGAAAAGCTTTGTGCCGATCAGACATCCGAGCCCGGCCTCAAGAGAACCGGCAATTGCATGCACCGAATTCATCTGCAGTACGGCGCTGTTTTCAATCTTCTTGAGCAGATTGGCGTCGTCAAGGATCGCGCGCGCAGAGACACCCTGCCTGAGCAGGATAATCGGCAATTTCAGCACCTCGTCAAATGCTATCGGTCCTTCGTCTTCGCCGATGATTTCCCGTTTTCCGACAAGCACCAGCCGCTCCTCAAGTATCGGCTGGGTCCGCAGCAGCGGGTCCGATGGGGGGTTATAGACGATCGCGATATCAACATCGGACGCCATGAGATTGACGAGTGTTGCGCCTGAAAGACTTTCCGTGAGCGCCAGTTCGAGGCGGGGATATTCCTGCAAGACACGTCGCGCCAGATCAACGCCAATCGCCTTCACAGCGGAATAGGACATGCCGATGGAGACGGCTCCCGATATCTCTCCTCCCGCTTCGCGCAAGTCAGTCTCCGCCGCGGCGAATGTCTTCAGGATCAGTTTGGCATGCTCATGCAGGCGATGGCCCGCGGCTGTCGGCGCCATCCCCCTCGGCTTCCGGTCGAACAGCTTAACGCCAAGTTCGGTTTCCAGATTGGCAAGATGATGGCTCAATGCCGACGCGGCGACGCGCAATTTATCCGCGGCGTTGGACAAGGTCCCGCTTTCAAAAATGGCCACAAAATATCGAAGCTGCCGTAGATCCATGGTTTCTGTTTTTTATACTGATGCCTTAGAAACATTATATTATTCAGATATCTCATAATTTGGTAGTCTTTTCATTGGAGGAAGATCTGATGATTGAAGAATTCAAGCCACTCGCGGGCATTCGCGTTGTCGAGATGAGCCATATGATCATGGGCCCGTCTTGCGGCATGTTTCTTGGTTTTCTCGGGGCAGAAGTAATCAAGGTCGAACCGCCGGAAGGCGATAAAACGCGGCATCTTACCGGCATGGGCCGTGGTTTTTTCCCGACCTTCAACCGTGGCAAACGGTCCATTACGCTAGATCTGAAATCGGAGGCGGGGCGTTCGGCGCTGGATAAGCTGATGGCGACCGCAGATGTTTTCGTCGAGAATTTTCGCGATGCGTCTCTGGCGAAAATGGGATACTCACCGGATGCGATGCGTGAAAAATATCCGTCACTGATTTTGTCTTCCTGCAAAGGCTTCCTGCACGGCCCCTATGAGAACCGGACCGCGATGGATGAAGTCGTCCAGATGATGACGGGCATGGCCTATATGACGGGACCCACGGGACGGCCCTTGCGTATCGGTTCTTCGGCGAATGATATCATGGGGGGGCTCTTCGGCGCATTTGCCGTCCTCGGCGCCCTTTTGCAACGAGGCAGGGATGGCAAAGGACACGCCGTGCGTGTCGGCCTGTTTGAAAACTGCCTGCTGCTCGTCGCCCAGCACATGGTTCAATTTGACATTGAGGGCCGCGAGGCCCCGCCTATGCCCGAACGGGAATTTTCCTGGCCCGTCTATGACATCTTTGAAGCAAAGGGAGGCCGGCAAATCTTTATTGGCGCTGTAACCGAAGGCCAATGGGTCTTGCTTTGCGACATACTTGGCCTGGAAAAGCTGAAATCCGACCCAAGACTGCAAACACGCATGGACCAGATCAATGCGCGCGACTGGACAATCCCGATCGTCGAGGATGCCGTCAAAACCCGCAGTTTTGACGAACTGGCTGCGGCCTTCGAACCGGTCGGCATTCCCTTTTCCCCCATTAACCGTCCGGCCGAAATGTATGAGGATCCGCATGTGAACCGGCCCGGAGGCCTGCTCACGTCAAAATTGCCCGAAGGAGAAACTTACCGGGCGCCCGGATTTCCGTTTGAAGTGGATGGAGCCGCTCCTGCACCCTATGGTGTTGACGTACCCGGCATTGGCGACGACACTGAAGATATATTGGGGACTTTGGGTTTGGACGAGACGGCAATTGCGGCAGCAAGCGGCAAGACCAAGGAAAAGGCGGCATGAGCAACCTATCGCGTATTTATTCCAACGATAGAGTCACCCTTCGCGAAGTGGGACTTCGCGACGGTTTGCAATTGGTGAAAATCTGGCCGGATACTAAATCTAAAATTAACTGGTTAAATCAAGAATATAAGGCGGGCGTGCGGCATTTCGAGGTTGGCTCGTTCCTGCCCACCTCCCGCTTTCCGCAGTTCGCCGATGTGAATGAGCTTCTAGAGGCAATCGCCGCGCTTGAGGGCGCCTATTCGGCAGTCCTCGCGCTCAATGACCGGGGATCAGAGGAAGCGATGCAGTCGGCAGCGGATGAAATAGTCTGCGTCGTTTCCGCGACCGAGGAGCATAGCGACGCCAATATGCGCCGATCGCGCGCCGATGCCGTATCTCTTGTCGGCAAGCTCGCCGCCATGCGCGATGCCGCCGCGCCTGGGAAGATTATTAATGCCGGCATTGCCATGGCGTTCGGTTGCTCGATTTCGGGCGCTGTTAGTCAGGCTGGCGTATTAAAGTTGGCCGAAGCCTGTCTTGATGCGGGCGCCGATATCGTCGGGCTCGCGGATACGGTTGGCTATGCCGGCCCCCGGCAGGTTGGCGAAATGTGCCACGCTATGCAAAAGCTTTGCGGCGACCGGCCCTTTATCATTCATCTTCATGATACCCGTGGTATGGGTGTCGCCAACGCCGCTGCGGCGCTGGATAATGGTGCGCGCGTTCTGGATGGCGCGCTGGGTGGTCTGGGAGGCTGTCCGTTCGCGCCCGGAGCGACGGGCAATATTGTTTTTGAAGATCTCGTCTTTC
>JAIOYL010000009.1 GCA_021741195.1 Sneathiella sp.
GCTGTATGTTGCCGGTATCGTGTTTTTCTGCTTTTTCTATACAGCCGTTGTCTTCAATCCGGACGACACGGCGGATAACCTGAAGAAGCATGGCGGCTTCGTGCCGGGCATCCGGCCGGGCAAGCGAACCGCGGAATACCTTGATTATGTTTTGACGAGATTGACGGTTGTGGGGGCTGCGTATCTTTCCCTCGTTTGTATATTGCCGGAAATTCTTGTCTCCCAATGGGCAGTTCCCTTTTACTTTGGCGGAACCTCCCTGCTTATTGTTGTCTCGGTTACGATGGATACGGTCGCCCAGATACAAAGCCATCTTGTCGCCCACCAGTATGAAGGGCTGATCAAGAAATCGAAGCTGGGGGGACGGCGTAAGTGATACTCATTCTTCTGGGGCCTCCGGGCGCAGGCAAGGGGACGCAGGCACAACGGTTGCAGGACAAGCATGGGCTGGTTCAGCTGTCGACGGGCGATATGTTGCGCGCGGCAGTTGCGGCCGGAAGTGAAACCGGTCTGAAGGCGAAGGCGGTTATGGATCGCGGCGAACTGGTTTCAGACGAGATCATGACAGGAATTATTTCCGAGCGGCTCAATGATCCGGACTGCAAGAACGGTGTGATCCTTGACGGGTTTCCCCGGACTGAAGCGCAAGCCGAGGCCCTCGATAAAATGCTGGCGGAGAAGGGGCTTGTCCTTAATGCCGTTATTGAGATGAAAACAGACGACGACATACTTGTAGAACGGATCACGGGCCGTTATACCTGTGCGAAATGCGGCGCCGGATATCATGATAAATTCCTGAAGCCGGCGGTAGAGGGTGTTTGTGATAAATGCGGCGGGACAGAGTTTAACCGGCGTAGCGATGACAATGCCGAAACGGTTACGTCCCGGTTGAAAGCCTACCACGAGCAGACGGCTCCCTTGCTTCCCTACTACCGGGGCAGGGGTGTATTGAAGCAGGTGGATGGAATGGCCGGGATTGATGAAGTCACAGATCAGATGGAAGCCGTGTTACAGGCAATCTAAACGGTTGACTAGGTAATACAAAATTATATAATCGCGCGCTTCTCAGAGGCGCTTGAGATAGCCGGGTCAGGACGACCCGTTTTTGGTGATGAGGAGAGACTAGCGTGGCTCGTATTGCTGGTGTAAATATCCCGACGAATAAGCGGGTGGTGATTGCACTAACTTATATTCATGGAATTGGCCCGGCAAAGGCCAAGGAAATTTGCCAGGCTGTTGGCCTGGCACCGGAAGTGCGCGTGAATGCGCTCAGCGACTCCGAAGTTGTGAAGATCCGCGAAACCATCGACAGCGACCATATGGTCGAAGGTGATTTGCGGCGTCAAACTTCGATGAACATTAAGCGCCTGATGGACCTTGGCTGTTACCGTGGGCTTCGTCACCGCCGCGGGCTGCCGGTTCGCGGTCAGCGCACACATACCAATGCCCGTACCCGTAAAGGTCCGGCCAAAGCAATCGCTGGGAAGAAGAAGTAACATGGCACGTGAGAAAACACGCGTTCGGCGCCGCGAACGTAAGAACATTATTTCGGGTGTCGCTCACGTCAGCGCCTCCTTCAATAACACCAAGATCATGATCACGGATGCGCAGGGTAATGCAATTGCCTGGTCGTCAGCCGGATCGCAGGGCTTCAAGGGTTCGCGTAAATCCACACCGTTCGCCGCTCAGATGGCGGCCGAAGATGCGGGCAAGAAAGCCATGGATCATGGCATGAAAACGCTGGAAGTTGAAGTCAAGGGGCCTGGTTCAGGGCGCGAATCGGCTCTGCGGGCGTTGCAGTCCGTCGGGCTCAATATTACGTCCATCCGCGACGTTTCGCCTATTCCGCATAATGGATGCCGTCCGCCGAAGCGCCGCCGCGTTTAACGGATTGAACATTGTGAATGCGGGCTTTGCGGTCCGCATCGAGAGTTATCTAGATATCGCAGGTCCATGGTGGGCCTGCAAAGCTATGAGGTCAATACCGTGATTCAGCAAAACTGGAAAGATCTGATCCAGGCTAATCTCTCTGTCGAACAGGGAGACCAGAGCGATCGGGAAGCCACGATTATTGCGGAACCTTTGGAGAGAGGGTTCGGTTTGACATTGGGTAATGCGCTTCGGCGTGTTCTTTTGTCGAGCTTGCAAGGCGCGGCGATTACGTCCATTCAAATTGATAATGTTTTGCACGAATTCTCATCGATTTCCGGTGTTCGTGAGGACGTTACGGATATCGTGCTGAACTTGAAAACCCTGGCGATCCGTGCGCATTCGGACGGCCCGAAGCGCATGGTATTGAAAGCGTCCGGTCCCTGCGAAGTGACCGCCGGCATGATCGAAACCGGTCCCGATATTGAAATCATGGATCCGGACCTGGTTCTCATGACCCTCGATGACGGTGCGACCATTTCCATGGAAATGAATGTCGACACCGGCAAGGGCTATGTTCCGGGCGTTGCCAATCATCCGGAAGACGCGCCGATCGGCCTGATCCCGATGGACAGCCTCTATAGCCCGGTTCGGAAAGTCACTTATAAGGTGGAAGCCGCCCGTGAAGGCCAGGTGCTGGATTATGACAAACTGACCTTGAAAGTGGAAACGAACGGAACAGTCACCCCTGAAGATGCCGTCGCCTTTGCGGCGCGCATTTTGCAGGAACAGTTCCAGCTGTTCGTGAATTTTGACGAACCGGAAGAGGTTATCGTCAAGGAAGAAAGCCATGAGCCTGAATTCAACAGAAATCTGCTGCGCAAAGTCGATGAACTTGAACTCTCCGTTCGCTCGGCCAACTGCCTGAAGAACGACAATATCGTTTATATCGGCGATCTTATTCAGAAGACCGAAGCTGAAATGCTGCGCACCCCGAATTTCGGCCGCAAGAGCCTGAACGAAATCAAGGAAGTATTGGCGCAGATGGGTCTGCATCTCGGCATGGAAGTGCCGAACTGGCCGCCTGAAAACATTGAAGACATGGCCAAACGGCTGGAAGAACCTTTTTAGAACAGCATCAATCGCTGTGGAGTAAGAAAAATGCGGCATCGTAAATCCGGGCGCAAGCTCAATAGAACATCCTCTCATCGCAAGGCGATGTTCGCCAATATGGCGGCGTCCCTGATCAAACATGAGCAAATCCAGACAACTTTGCCAAAGGCGAAGGAACTGCGGCCCATCGTCGAAAAGCTGATAACGCTTGGCAAACGTGGGGATCTGCATGCCCGCCGGCAGGCATTTGCCGAGCTCAGCGAAAAATCCGCTGTGGACAAGCTTTTCACAACCTTGAGTGAACGCTATGCGGAGCGCGCTGGCGGCTATACGCGGGTTTTGAAGGCAGGATTCCGGACTGGCGACGCGGCGCCAATTGGCGTCATTGAGCTGATCGATCGGGATGTCGAGGCGAAAGGTCAGGATTCCGGTCCCGATCAGAACGCGGACCAAGATGAATACGAGGACGCACAAGCCGTTGCATAACCGGGCTTAAATGAGAATTGAGAAAAAGGCAGTCCCCGGGGCTGCCTTTTTTTTCATTTTTGCCCTTACCGCCTGACAGTTGCTTGAAAATCGGGTTAAAATATTCATTTTAATACTACGCAGATGTAAATACCTAAGGCAGGTGATTTAACCAGGAATGAACAGATATTTTTTGAATTTTGCGAGTATCTGCGGCGCGGCGGTCATGGCGCTGACATTTGCCCTGTCGGCGGCAGCGGAAGATGTGGTCCCGACAAGCCAGTCGCAGGTCATGCTTTCCTTTGCACCTCTGGTCAAAAAGGCGGCGCCTGCGGTTGTCAATATTTTCACCAAGACGCGAATCACGCAAACCCGGTCGACCATTTTCGATGATCCCTTTTTCAAGCGCTTTTTCGGCGGTAATTTTGGTCCGCAGCAACAGCGCCAGAAAATTCAGAACTCCCTGGGCTCAGGGGTTCTGGTAGATGGCAACGGAACCATCGTGACCAATTTTCACGTTGTCAACGGCGCGGATGAAATTACCGTCGCCCTTCATGACCGGCGGGAGTTCGATGCGCGGGTGCTCGTCGCCGATGAACGGACGGACCTTGCTATCCTGAAAATCGACGTTGAAGGCGAGACGCTTCCCTACCTTGAATTCACGGATTCAGACAATCTGGAAGTCGGCGATCTGGTGATCGCCATCGGCAATCCCTTCGGTGTCGGGCAGACTGTCACCAGCGGTATAGTCTCCGCCCTTGACCGGAGCGCCGGGCTCAGCAATGACATCCAGTCCTTTATCCAGACAGACGCCGCCATCAATCCCGGTAACTCGGGGGGCGCGCTGCTGACCATGGACGGCAAGCTCGCGGGTATCAATTCGGCGATTTTCAGCAAGAGCGGCGGGTCTCTCGGAATCGGCTTTGCGATCCCGGCCAACATGGTCAAGGCGGTGCTGACGAATGGCCTTGCGACGGGCAAGGTTGTCCGGCCCTGGCTCGGGGCCATGGGGCAGGCGGTAACCAGTGATGTTGCCGACGGTCTCGGGCTTGAGAAGCCCGTTGGCGTATTGGTCAGCCGGGTGCATCCCGACAGCGCCGCCTATCGGTCGGGCCTGCGTGTCGGTGATGTCATTGTCACGATCGATGACAAGGAGGTTTACGGGCCGGAAGCGCTGCTCTTTCGCGTTGCCTCTGGGGTGATTGGGAAAACCGCCCACGTCGGCGTGGTTCGGGAGGGGAAACATCGTACTCTGGACATGAACCTTCAACCAGCCCCGGAAATCCCGCCGCGCGACAACATCACCTTAAGCGGCCGCGAGCCTCTGGCCGGAGCGGTAATCGGGAACCTGTCGCCCGCCTATGCGTTGGAACTTGGCTTATCGGCCTTTGCAGAAGGCGTGGTTGTCGCCGGGACAGTTCAGGGAAGCCTTGCCGAACGATACGGGCTTCGCCCGCGTGACATATTGTTGATGGTCAACGGCGAGAAAATAACAAACGTCAATCAGGCGCAAAAGGCTTTGCTTGCGGCGCAGGGAACCTGGGATATCAGTATTCGCCGCAGGGGCCGGACGCTATCGTTCAAAGTCAGTTCATGAAAACCCTGTTTGAAGATGCCAAAGTCAGTCAGGATGGAGGACGGCCCCTTGCGGATCGCTTAAGGCCTGCGCGTCTTGACGACGTGGTAGGACAGGATCATCTGCTGGAAAAAGATGCGCCGCTCAGGCGCATGCTGGAAGCGGACTGGCTTGCGTCCATCATTTTCTGGGGACCGCCCGGCTCGGGCAAGACAACGATCGCCCGGTTGCTGGCGGAAGAAGTACATCTGCATTTCGAGCAAATATCCGCCGTCTTTTCCGGCGTTGCGGATCTTCGTAAAGTCTTCGAGGCGGCAAAGATCCGGCGGCAGAATGGAACGCGGACCCTGTTGTTTGTCGATGAAATACACCGCTTCAACCGCTCCCAGCAGGATGGCTTCCTTCCCTATGTCGAGGACGGTACGATCACGCTTGTCGGCGCGACGACGGAAAACCCGTCGTTCGAGCTTAACGGCGCGCTTCTGTCACGATGTCAGGTGCTGGTGCTGGAACGGCATAATGAGGCATCGTTTCGCATTTTGTTGAAGCGCGCGGAGGAACTGGAAGGAAGACCTGTTCCCCTGACCGAAGACGCGAAATCGGCGCTTGCCCATCTTGCCGACGGGGATGGCCGGTTTTTTCTCAACATGGTGGAGGCGGTGTTTCACTCCGGAACAACAGAACTGGATGTCGAGGGGCTCTCGCATGTGATCTCAAAACGGGCACCTGCCTATGACAAGGATCGCGAGGGGCATTACAATCTGATCAGCGCGCTTCATAAATCATTACGCGGCTCCGACGTTGACGCGGCGCTCTACTGGTTTTCGCGGATGATGGACGGCGGTGAGGATCCGCTGTATATCGCGCGGCGGCTGGTGCGGTTCGCGGTTGAGGATATCGGCATGGCGGATCCCAACGCACTTGTGCAGGCCAACGCGGCGAAAGAGGCGTATCAGTTTCTGGGCTCCCCTGAGGGCGATCTCGCCATCGCCCAGTCGGTGATCTATCTTGCGACGGCGCCGAAATCAAACGCAGGGTACAAGGCCTTTGGCCAGTCCAGGGCATCGGCCCGAAAACACGGTTCCCATATGCCGCCAAAGCATATATTAAATGCCCCGACGGGAATGATGAAGGATATGGGCTATGGCAAGGATTATGCCTATGACCATAGTGTGGAAGACGGGTTTTCCGGCCAGAATTATTTCCCCGATGAAATGAAGCGCGAGAAGTATTATTCTCCCGTTGAACGTGGCTTTGAGCGGGATATCAAGAAACGCCTAGACTATTGGGCGCGGCTCAGGGCGGAAAGACAAGCCGGAAAGACGGAAAAATGAATATGTTTTTATCGGTAGCGGTTGGAGGGGCGCTGGGTGCTTGCGCCCGGTATGGCGTCGCGCAGGTGATGCTGCGGCATCTCGGGCCGGGTTATCCTTATGGCACGCTTTTCGTCAATATCGTTGGTTCCTTCCTGATGGGGGTTTTGATTGAGACCATCGCACTTCGCTGGTCGCCCTCGCCGGAACTCCGCGTGTTGCTGGTAACGGGCTTTCTCGGCGGTTTCACGACATTTTCCGCCTTCTCACTGGATGTCGCGCTGCTGGTGGAAAAAGGGGAGACCCTGTCCGCCGCCTGGTATGTCCTGATGTCGGTGGTTCTTTCCATTGCCGGGCTTTTCGGCGGGCTGTACATGATTAGGGCAGCACTCGGATGAGCAGGGTTCAACATCTCATCGTCAGTGATAATGAGACGGATCAGAGGCTTGACCGCTGGTTCAGGGCGCATTTTCCAGGACTGTCCCATGGCCAGCTTGAAAAACTTTTGCGCAAAGGCGATATTCGCGTCGACAAGAAACGATCGAAAGCGAGCGACCGCCTGGAAGCCGGACAGACAGTGCGCATTCCACCGCTTGCTGACGAGGTTTACAAGCCGGTCCCGGCGGGGACTGTCCCCAAGGCGCAGGATGAAAGACTTTCGGATCAGGACATCGCCGAAATCCGCAAGATGATCCTGCATATGGATGACGCAGTGATCGTGCTGAACAAGCCTGCCGGGCTTCCCGTGCAGGGCGGAAGCGGTCAGTCGCGCCACATCGACGGCCTGCTGGGCGGGCTCCGTTTCGACTATCCGGAGAAACCGAAACTTGTCCATCGGCTCGACAAGGATACCTCCGGTGTTCTGGTCATTGGCCGGACCCGTCTCGCGGCGAAGTTTCTTACCGAAGCCTTCAGGCGGCGTGATACCCGCAAAATCTACTGGGCTCTGGTTGCGGGTGTCCCCAAGCCACGGGAAGGGACGATCACCTACAACCTTGCGAAAATCGTCACGGCGAACGGTGAAAAAGTGGTTGTCGCCAAGGACGGGCAGAAGGCGGTAACGGATTACTCGGTCGTCGCCATCGCGGGTCAGCGCCCCGCCTGGGTTGTCTTCAAGCCCGTGACGGGGCGCACGCATCAGATTAGGGTCCATGCGGCGGCGCTCGGAACGCCCGTGGTTGGAGACGGTAAGTATGGCGGATCGGAAGCCTTTCTGGATGGCGCCGTCAGCAAGAAAATGCATCTGCATGCGCGGGAGATCACGATATCGCATCCGGAGGGCGGCGAATTGTCCATTACCGCGCCGCTGGATAAGCATATGGCGGAAACCTGGAAACTGCTCGATTTTCACGAAAACGACTATGAGGATCCTTTTCTAGAGCATGGGCTTTAGGGCGGAATGCGTATCCAGCGCTGCTTTTGTCTTGACTAATGAAGTTGAATGGCTAGATTTTCATTCATGATGAATACAAATCGACTTTTGAGCCTACGACTTATTGGCCCGGCACTCTGATTTCAGTGCCGGGGCGGTTGATGTCCTATTCTCAAAATTGTCGGGTAAAAAAATGTATTTAACGAAGACCTCCGGGTCGTCCATTTCCAGAAAATTTAACGGTTCAAGGCAGGAAGAGTTTGTTGGCTCCGCCGGGGGGCTCTCTCGACTTCCAGGCGGTCGTCGGGCTCAAGCGGCGTCCCGCGACCGTATGCTGGCTGCATCACTTCAGAAAATTATGAAACAAGAGGCGCGATGCGCCAGACGAAAGACTAGAGGATTTTAAAATGACATTTACACCCGGCGAAAAATACAAGGCGTTTCAGCCGATCAATTTACCGGACCGCCAATGGCCGACGAAAGTAATCGACAAGGCACCGATCTGGTGCAGCGTCGATTTGCGCGATGGAAACCAGGCGCTGATCGAGCCCATGGGGCATGAACGCAAACTCCGGATGTTCCGGCATCTGGTAGCGCTTGGCTTCAAGGAAATCGAGGTTGGGTTTCCCTCGGCCTCGCAGACGGATTTCGATTTCGTCCGCTTCCTGATCGATGAAGGGGAGATCCCGGACGACGTCAAGATCCAGGTGCTGACCCAGGCACGCGAGGAACTGATCCGCAAAACCTTTGACAGCGTTCGCGGCGCCAAACAGGCGATCGTGCATCTGTATAACTCCACTTCGACGTTGCAGCGCCGGGTGGTGTTTGACCTCGATAAAGTCGGCATCAAGCAGATCGCCATCGAAGGCGCGAAACTGGTGCGTCAGTTGGCCGACGAAATGCCGGAAACCCATATTCAGATGGAATATTCCCCGGAAAGCTTTACCCAGACGGAACTCGATTACGCCTGCGAGGTCTGCACGGCGGTGATGAAAATCTGGAAACCGACGGTGGACAACAGGATCATCTTCAACCTGCCGGCGACGGTGGAAGTCGCAAGCGCCAATATCTATGCCGACCAGATCGAATGGATGCACCGCAATCTGCCTGAGCGCGAAAAGATCATTCTCAGCCTGCATCCGCATAATGACCGCGGGACCGGCGTTGCGGCGGCCGAATTCGGGATCATGGCCGGCGCCGACCGTGTCGAGGGCACCCTGTTCGGGAACGGTGAGCGCACCGGTAATGTCGATGTGGTCAATATTGCGATGAATATGTACACGCAGGGCGTCGATCCGAAGCTTGATTTCAGCGATATCAACGAGGTCGTCCGCACGGTGGAATATTGTAACCAGTTGCCGGTTCACCCGCGTCATCCTTATGGCGGCGATCTGGTTTTCACTGCCTTTTCCGGCTCCCATCAGGATGCTATCAAGAAGGGCTTCGCGGCGCTCAAGAAATCGAACAACCCGCTTTGGGAAATTCCCTATCTGCCGATCGATCCGGCCGATTTGGGGCGCAACTATGACGCTGTGATCCGGGTCAACAGCCAGTCGGGTAAGGGTGGGGTCGCCTATCTTCTGGAGGAAGACTACGGGATTGAACTGCCGCGCTTGCTGCAGGTGGAATTCAGCAAGGTCGTGCAGGGGATTACCGACGCGACCGGTAAGGAGCTGTCGTCGGCAACAATCTATGAGATCTTCGAGAATGAATATCTCAATAGCAATGGCGGGCTGGAATTTGTCGATCATTACTCCACGGTCGAGGGTCAAGGCTCCGAGCGAAGGAAGCTGGTCGCAACGGTCAGGGACAAAGGCAAAGAGCTAAAACTGGAAGGAACAGGGACCGGTCCCATAGACGCCTATATGTCAGCGCTGACGGAAAAATATGATCTCGATCTCAAGGTCAATGACTACCGCGAACATACGATGGGCTTCGGCTCCGATGCGGTCGCCATCGCCTATGTCGAGATGCGCGGAAGCAACGGCGAACCTATTTTTGGTGTCGGGCGGCATGCCAATATTGTAACCGCCTCGCTCAAGGCGATCACCAGCGCGGTCAATCGATCCACCAATCAATAAAGCGATACAGGGCTGGCGAGTTCTTTCCCGCCAGTCCATTTTTTGACGCGTGACGGGGCTGATCTTTTGTGGGAAAATCGCCTATGAATGAAAAATCGCCCAATATTCTTGTCGTCTTCGATTGCGATGGCACCCTTGTTGACAGCCAGCATAATGTCGTTGCCTGCATGCGCGCGGCCTTTGCTGATGAAGGGCTTGACGTTCCGGACGATCAATCAATACGCAATACAATCGGCCTTAATCCCGATGAAGCCGTGCTAAGGCTCGCGCTTCGGCCACTTGACGAGGAGCTGCTGGTGAGGCTGGTGAATGGCTACAAATCCGGCTTTTTTCAGCGGCGCCTTCAATCCGACCATCAGGAGCCGCTTTATGCCGGTGCGCGTGAGACAATCCGGGAGCTGGCGGCGCGGAATATACCCATGGCGGTCGCGACGGGAAAATCCCTGCGAGGATTGCGCGCGGTCCTGGAGCAGCATTCCTTGCAGGATTATTTTATCTCCCTGCAGACACCGGATCACAATCCGGGAAAACCGCATCCGCAGATGCTGGAAAAGGCGATGCTGGACGCCGGAACGCGCGCCGACCAGACCTTCATGGTTGGCGACACCAGTTTCGATATGATGCTGGCGAGAAACGCGGGCTGCCGGGCAATTGGCGTTCGCTGGGGATATCATCAGGAGGCGGAGCTTCTTGATAGCGGCGCCGAGCGCCTGATTACTCAATTTGAAGAACTGCTGGCGATTGTCGGTAATGCATAAAGACGAAGCGAAAACTTGCTTTTTCTAAATTATTCGCTATAAGCCAAACGACTGTTTGGTTAAGGGGCTGAAAGCGAAACGGGAATGAAGCGTTTTTTTACCAATGTGGCGATAAAGGAGGACGGGGATGCCTATTCCGTTCTGCTGGACGGCCGGGAGATCAAAACTCCTGCCAAAGCCCCGCTTCGCCTGCCAACAAAAGCGCTTGCTGATGCTATTGCCGAAGAGTGGGACCGTCAGGAAGAAAAAATAAGTCCCGCCACTATGCCCCTGATGCAGGCTGCCGCGACCGCCATCGACCGGGTGTGTCCGCAGCGCGAAAAAGTCATCGAGGATATAACGGCTTATGGTGGCAGCGATCTCGTCTGCTATCGGGCGACGCATCCTGAAAGCCTGATCGCCAAACAAGCGGCGGCATGGGATCCCATGCTTGACTGGGCTCGCAATCGGCATGGCGTGATCTTGAAAGTCGGGCAGGGGATCGCGCATATTCCGCAGACCCCCGAGGCGCTCGCCAATATGAAGGCGGTGGTGGAAGCGCAAAAAGATATGACGCTCGCCCCGCTTTATAATATTACTGCGTTATGCGGATCTTTGGTGATAGCGCTGGCGGTCTTGGATGGGCATGTCGGCGCAACGGATGCCTTCGAGATCAGCGAGCTTGACGAGACCCATACCATGGAACTCTGGGGGACGGACGCGGAAGCGCTGGCAAGATGTAAGAATAACAAGGAAAGCCTGATTGCAAGCACGCGGTTTTTGCAATTAAGCGGTATCATAGCCTGAGGAGATAACATGCAGGACATCATTCAGCAGCTGGAAGAGAAACGGGCGAAGGCGCGTCTGGGGGGCGGAGAGAAACGGGTTGCGGCGCAGCATGGCAAAGGCAAGCTGACGGCACGTGAACGCATCAGCCTGTTGCTGGACGAAAAATCCTTCGAAGAATGGGACATGTTTGTCGAGCATCGCTGCGTCGATTTCGGCATGGAAGAAGAGACGATTATCGGTGATGGCGTCATTGCCGGCCATGGCACCATCAACGGCAAGCTCGTCTTCGTCTTCAGTCAGGATTTCACGGTGTTCGGCGGATCGCTCTCGGAGTATCACGCCAAGAAAATCTGCAAGATCATGGATAAGGCGGTTCAGGTCGGCGCGCCGGTTATCGGCCTCAACGATTCGGGCGGCGCGCGTATTCAGGAGGGCATCGACAGTCTCGCGGGCTATGCTGAGGTCTTCCAGCGCAACGTCATGGCCTCCGGCGTGATCCCGCAGATTTCGGTGATCATGGGCCCTTGTGCGGGCGGGGCGGTTTACTCTCCGGCGATGACGGATTTTATTTTCATGGTTCGGGACAGCTCCTATATGTTCGTGACGGGCCCCGACGTGGTGAAGACCGTGACCAACGAGACGGTGACGGCGGAAGAGCTCGGCGGCGCAGGCACACATACCAGCAAATCCTCGGTCGCCGATAACGCCTATGACAATGATGTCGAGGTTTTGACCGAGGTCCGGCGCCTCGTCGACTTCCTGCCCTCAAGCAATCTGGAATCTTCCCCGGTCCGCAAAAGCTTTGATGATCCGGACCGCAAGGAAACCTCTCTCAATACCCTCGTTCCCGCCAATGCGAACAAGCCCTACGATATGATGGAGTTGGTCGAAAAGCTGGTTGATGAAGGGGATTTCTTCGAGATCCAGCCGAATTTTGCGAAAAACATCATCACCGGTTTCGGCCGGATGGAGGGGCAGACAGTTGGGATCGTCGCCAACCAGCCGATGGTGCTGGCGGGCTGTCTTGATATCGACAGCTCCAAAAAGGCGGCGCGCTTCGTTCGCTTCTGCGATTGCTTCAATATTCCGATCGTGACCCTTGTCGATGTGCCGGGCTTCCTGCCGGGAACGTCCCAGGAATATGGCGGGATTATCAAGCATGGGGCGAAACTGCTTTATGCCTATGCCGAGGCGACGGTGCCGAAAGTGACCATCATTACCCGCAAGGCCTATGGCGGCGCCTATGACGTGATGGCGTCGAAGCATCTGCGCGGCGATGTCAATTATGCCTGGCCGTCGGCGGAGATCGCGGTGATGGGCTCGAAGGGCGCGGTGGAGATCATTTTCCGCTCCGAGATTGGCGATACCGAAAAAATCCAGAAACGCACCGATGAATACCAGAAGCGCTTCGCCAATCCCTTTGTCGCCGGACATCGCGGATTCATTGACGATGTCATCATGCCCAATAACACGCGGCACCGCATCATCGCATCGCTCCGGATGCTGAAAAACAAACACCTGGAAAATCCGTGGAAAAAACACGGCAATATACCGCTATAAGGTCGGGTCAAGAGGGGAAGAAGTTTATGTTCAAGAAGATCCTGATCGCCAACCGCGGCGAAATCGCCTGCCGGGTCATTCGCTCGGCGCGGGCCATGGGCATCGCAACGGTCGCGGTTTATTCCGATGCCGATGACGGCGCCGTGCATATGAGAATGGCGGACGAGGCCGTTCATATCGGTCCTTCTGCCGCCGCCGAAAGCTATCTCGACATTGACAAGATTATCAAGGCTTGCAAGCAGACAGGTGCGGAAGCCGTCCATCCCGGGTACGGATTTTTGTCCGAGAACCAGGCCTTTGCCGATGAGCTGGATGCGGCCGGGATCATCTTTATCGGCCCGGGCCAGAAGGCCATCGCCTCCATGGGTGACAAAATAGCCTCCAAGAAGCTCGCGCATGCCGCCGGTGTGAATACGGTTCCGGGCCATATGGACCTGATCAAGGACGCCACGCATGCGGTGACAATCTCCAAGGAAATCGGTTACCCGGTGATGATCAAGGCTTCCGCCGGTGGCGGCGGCAAGGGCATGCGGGTTGCCTTTAACGACGCCGAGGCGCATGAGGGCTTTCAGTCCGCGAAGAACGAAGCCATGAGCAGCTTTGGCGATGACCGTATCTTTATCGAGAAATTCGTTGTCGATCCGCGCCATATTGAGATCCAGATACTCGCCGACAAGCATGGCACCTGTCTTTATCTCGGTGAACGTGAATGTTCTGTCCAGCGGCGGCATCAGAAGGTCGTGGAAGAGGCACCGAGCCCGTTTGTCGATGAGAAGCTTCGCAAGGCCATGGGCGAGCAGGCCGTCGCGCTGGCGAAAGAGGTCGACTATCATTCCGCCGGGACGGTTGAGTTTATTGTCGGTAGCGACAAGAGCTTCTATTTCCTGGAAATGAATACACGCTTGCAAGTGGAGCATCCGGTCACCGAACTGATTACCGGGATCGACCTTGTCGAGCAGATGATCCGCGTCGCTTATGGAGAAAAGCTGGGTCTCACGCAAAGGGATATCAAGCTCACCGGCTGGGCGCTGGAGAGCCGCCTCTATGCCGAGGACCCCTACCGGGGCTTCCTGCCGTCCATCGGCCGCCTGAGCCGCTACCGTGTGCCGAAGGGCGAGCATGTCCGGGTCGATACAGGCGTCACTGAAGGCTCCGAGATCACCATGTTCTATGATCCGATGATCGCCAAGCTGGTGACCTATGGCAAAACCCGCGAAGACGCCATCGTTGAGATGGGCCGCGCGCTTGACGCCTATGAAGTGAGCGGCATAGCCCATAATATCAATTTCCTGAATGCGGTCTGCAACCATCCAAGATTCAAGGCCGGGAACCTGACGACCGGTTTTATCGCCGAGGAATATCCTGACGGCTTCCACGGCGCGCCGCTTGAAAAGGAAACCTATGACAAGCTGGTTGCGATCGCCGTTCTCGTTCATGCGCGCTATAGCAGCCGGTCGACAACAGGCGTCATCGAGAAAACGTCGCGCAAATGGGTTGTTGGCGACGGCAAGGAAAAATCAACCAAGGTGTCGGCGGAAGATGCCAAGGGTGGTATCGACGTTACGATTGATGACCGGATCATCGCTATTCGCAGTAAATGGGTGCCGGGCAAGCGCCGGGTGAAGGCGCGGGTCAATGGACATAAAATGATCGCGCAGCTGGAACTGTCGCGGGGGATCGTGCTCTTGACCCATGGCGGCGCTGTGCTGGAACTCGCCGTGCGGCGGCCGGCGGCGGCAAAGCTCGCTGATTTGATGCCGGTCAAGGTCCCGGCGGATATGTCGAAATTCCTGCTCTGCCCGATGCCCGGTATGATCGTTTCGGTCAATGTCGGTGAGGGGGACGAGGTGAAAGCTGGTCAGGCGCTCGCGGTTGTAGAAGCGATGAAGATGGAGAATATCCTTCGCGCTGAGCAGGACGGCGTTGTTATCAAGATCAATGCCGGCACCGGTGACATTCTGGCCGTGGACGCCGTTATTCTCGAGTTTGAATAGGCCGGGGAGAGGCCTTCGGGATAATTGATCCCCGGGCGCCTTGCTCCAGGAATATCTTTTCGAAACCGGCTTTGAGTTCCATGTCGAATTCCGCCATGCTGACGGGGATGCCGAGATTGACAAGGGATGTCACGCCATGCTCCGAAATCCCGCACGGGACGATGCCGCTGTAATGGCTGAGGTCGGGGTCGACATTGATGGAGATGCCGTGGAAAGTGACCCAGCGGCGCACCCGAACCCCGATCGCAGCGATCTTGTCCTCACGAAAGCCGCGGTCAACCCAGACGCCAACACGGCCGCAGCGCTTCTCGCCTTTCACCTGATACTGGGCGAGCACGTCGATGACCCAGTCTTCCAGATCCTGAACATAGGCCCTGACATCAGAATTGCGTTTCTTTAGATCCAGCAGGACATAGGCGATCCGCTGGCCCGGGCCGTGATACGTATACTGGCCACCACGCCCGGCCTCGTAGACCGGAAAGCGGTCCGGCGCAATCAGGTCGGAAACATCGGCGCTGGTCCCTGCGGTATAGAGCGGGGGATGCTCGAGCAGCCAGACAAGCTCGCGCGCCGTTCCTTCACGGATTTGTCCGACCCGTTCCTCCATTATGGCAAGTGCCTCCTCATAGGGCACCGGATCATCGGAGATTTTCCATTCGATTTCCTGCATGGCTGAGTTATAGCAGTTCTGGGGGAAACGACAATATTCTGTAATGCCCTGTCCACTTTAAGAAGCTGTTAACCCTGATCGGCGATACTGGCTCTCCAACAATATATGGGACGCATGGATATGGATGTCGAAGACAAGGCAATTGAAGGCGTGGATGTGGAAATCTCGGTCGTTCTCGGAAAGGCCATCATGCCGATCCATCAACTCCTGAAAATGGGACGCGGTGCCGTGATCGAGCTTGACGCTGGTGCGGATGATGACGCGATTGTTCTCGCCAACAACAAGCCAATTGCCTATGGCGGGATCATTATTGTCGACGACAATATCGGGATTTCCATCACTGACAACGTCAAAAGAAATCTCCCTGATTTTTAGGGCCCTGACCTAATTCGACCAAATTAGTAATTCTGTTGTTGCACAGGGCGCAAACATTTGTTATCTCCGGGCACCATTGTGCGGCCGTGGCGGAATTGGTAGACGCGCAGCGTTGAGGTCGCTGTCCGGTAACACGGGTGGAAGTTCGAGTCTTCTCGGCCGCACCATCTCATCTTTTTGACTGTGGAAACCTGCTAACACCCTGAAGGGAAAGGCGGTTTCTATAGTTCGATAACCGTTTCCCCGCGAGTATCGCAGGGGCTCTGAAAATGCCAGCCTCAATACTGTTTGCTTCAATGCGAGATTGCCATTTTCGTATATATTCCAGGGCCTTGAGAGAAATTCCAAGGATAGTTCGATAAACTCTTCGAACCTCCCTTGTGGCGGAATGATTTGGCCCGCTCTTTCCTCCAGCAATATTTTATTCCGCTCCAGCTTGGCCAGCCTGCCCTCATAGGCCGTTACAAGAGGGTCGCTTGTGGCGCTCATAATCCGGTCAAGCATGTTCTCCATCTGATTCTCAACGTCTTTGATCTGGCGCGAAATGGTCTCCTTAGCCTTGTGAGCCTCAACGAGCCGCATATTCCAGGCATCCTTGAACATTGCCTTCGCGAGCGCGAAGAGCGGCTGTGTGGGTTGCAGGCTTCGTAGGATGTCTCCAAAACTATCCTCGATCTTTGCCCTAGGGACGGACTTGCGATGCGACGGACAACCGCGTGTATCGCAAAGGTAATAGGCATAGCGTTTGCGGCAGCCCTTTGACCAACAGGCCGTCATCGGTTTCCCGCAGTCGTCGCACAAAACGAAACCGCGTAGCGGGAAGTCTTCGTTGATGTCCTTGCGGGCGGCAGGACGAGCGCCGTCCTCCAGATTTTGGAGGATACGGCTATGTGTCTCAAAGCTGATAAGGGGCTCGTGATGCCCCTTTCGGAGTGAGACATCCCATTTTGGGGCTTCAATGTACCCTGCGTAAATCGAACGCGTCAGAAGCTTCGTGATTTTCCAGTAACGGATTTCGCCATTTGGTAAATCCTTGGGAAAATCCGGCTTTGACTCGAGAAAGCGCTTTACCTCGCCTTGAGAACGGAAACGTCCAATTGCGAAACCCTCCAGGGCTTCTGCAATGATCGAAGCCAGCGGCTCATCGCGCACCAGCAGCTTTCCATGAATACGATCCGATGCGTATCTGTAGCCTATTGGCGCACGGTGAACCCAGTAACCCTTCTCAACACGGGCTTTCATCTTCTGAATCGTTTGTCGCCGGTTTTGTTCGCGTTCCAACTCGCCTTGCGCGGCGAAGATGGTTTCGACGAATTTGCCCTCGGGCGTGTCGTCGAGCTTGAAGTTCAGGCACTCGATCCGTGCGCCGCGTTGCTGGAACTCGCGCCTCAGCTTGATATGAAACTCCGTGTCGCGCGCAAAGCGCTTGAGATCGTCGAAAATGACGACATAGCTCTTCTCTGGCTGCGCATCGAGATAAGTGAGCAGGTTGACCATGCCAGGGCGCTTCATAAAATCCCCGCCACCGGACGCGTCGTCAGGGAACACTGCTTCAACCTCATATCCGTTTGCCTCAGCATATTGACGGCAACGGTGTTCCTGACTTTCCAGACCGCTCCCTTCAAGTTTTTGCTTGGTACTTGATACACGACAGTAGATCACAGCCTTGGTGAGTTCGGGATTTTGTTTGTCGTTATGAGTCATTCCGCCTCCATACAGCCCGAGGGGCCGTTATCTCTTTTGGTTGCAGATATTCGATGATCTTCCGATCTTACCTGATCGAACGCGGCTTTGGGACGTTGTTCGAGCCTTTTGTCATCTTGTCCACAGGCTTCCTGGAGGGGATGCACCCCGAAGCCCAGCTCGGCGAATGTAGAAACGAACATCCAAATCGCTTGCAAGAATTCCTCTTTTTGTTCGTCGCTCAAGTCCGAGCCGTCCAGATACTGCTCATATTTCGCGACATCGACGGTTATGATGCGCTGTGCCGAAACGGCAAAATATTCTGACAGGCTTTTGTCGTTGCCCATGTCGGTATCATGTTTCATCAAGTCTCCTTTCCGCACAGCGCAAACGATGACCCTATCTTTAGTATACAATCTTTAGTAGTGTTATGCAAAAACCACTCCTTCCAGTTGATCCTCGATAATCGTTGCAATGCTTAGGCTGCGAGCCGGATTGATACGTTGTTTGACGGTTTGGCGCCTGCAAGGGCTTGTTCAAGCCGCAGCTTGAAGAGCATTGGCCTGGTCTTGTTGCCGTAGATGCTGGCAAGCCGCGTCAGGCCGCCCGCATGCAGCACCGCCACGTCATGGCCGGTGCGATGGTTTTCGAGGATCACGATATCCTCGACATCGTTCCGCGCAATCCGCTTCGGGGAGCGGACCAGGCCACGCCGGACGCTCAAATGCTTGTCGTCGATTTCGATCCGCACCTCTTCCCGATTAGTCAGGTAGGTATAGAGATCGAACAGGCCGGAGTGCCGGAATAAATATTCGCCACCCAGGAAAGCGAGAGCCAGAGCCCAGCCGTGCAGGCTTTCCAGCGGCACGTCGAGGGATTTATGCTCGATAACCGCCGCGAGACGGTCAACCGCGTTCAACAGCCCCGCAACGACCGTATTGGCGAATGCGATAAAAATATTCATATTTGGATCGGGCGCGACCTCAGGGCGATAGTGCGCGACAAGGATCGCTGCGGCCCCGACAATCCCGATAATATGAAACGCGGTCACCATTTCATCGCCGCTTGAGGGAAGGCGATGTTTGGCGGTGAAGCGGATGGTGTTGCCTTTGCGGGAGACACGCGGTTCCCCGCTCAGTCTGGTCATAACGGTTTGGAGTATCTTCAATAGGCGTCCTTTCCTTGTTTATCCTCTGTTGAAATCAAAATTACGCATTGCCGAGAAGCGCCGACCAGTTGACCGGTAACATGACGATAACGGGGCAATCCCAATTCGGGCCGAGATAGCCGCGCATTCCCTGCACCCCAAAATACCGACACTCGGAACAACGCTGTCCAGGCGTGCCGACGCTGTAACAGTTATGGGTGACAAGCATATGCGGTGTGCCATAGACAACGACCACGAAGGCTAGCGCGCCGAGAACCCATAGCGGGCGGCGTGGCTTTAGGAGCCACCAGAGAAGGGGCACAACGCCCTGCATAAAGCTGCGGTTCTCACCAGCTGCGGCAAAACGTTCTTCCTCCCGCTTGCGGTTGCGTTTGCGGGGGCGTGGCGCTTTCCGGCTCAAGACTTCAACCTTAAATTCGCTCACTCTTGTTCTCCTGTGCGGGAATAGCGAAGGCGTAGGCGCGGCCTACCATGGCGCGGATGATCGCCCTCCATCGGGTTTGCATCCGCCATGTCCCGCCAGGGCGATACATCCCAATAGGCAACCTTCTCGCCCAGAACAGGCGGTGCGGTCTTCACGAACAGAAGTTGCCGGTCTTCGGGCAGGCTCATAATCTCTTGCGGCAGCATCAAGGGCACGCCGCGCTCAGAAACGTTCACCCCGATATCGTCATCCTCCGTTTGTCCAAGGTTGTAGTTGTGCGTGATGATCGACCGTTCGCCCATCAACCGCGAGAGGCGTTGCGCGAGCTCCAGGTCCTGCACGGCAAAGAATTGTTTCACTTCGGACTGGCTCAGGATGATGTTCGCGGTCTCGCGCCCATACACTTGCGCAAGGTGGGAAAGGTCCTGCACGATGGCCCAGACGCGCACGCCATAGCCAGGCAGCAGCGTCAAGGCTTCGGCCAATCCGGCGATCCGGCCCATATTGGCAAACTCGTCGAGCAGGAACAGCACACGCCGTTTGCTGCGATGCGTGGCGACGGCATTGATAGCGTGCTTTGTCACCAGCGCCAGCCAGACGCCATAATCGGCGATCCGTTCGGCGGGGATCATCACATAGACGGTCGTGTTTTCCGCTTTAAGGTCTTGCAAATCGACATCTGTGCCGGATACAGCATCGGCCAGCGGCCCGCCTGGGCGGAATATTTGGAGCGCGTTCGAGACACCCGTGCGGAAATCCGCAAACTGCCGCGCGCCGTCCTCGAACTGGCTCAGGAACTCTTGTCCGTAAGCCGCTACCAAGCCATCGAGCGCATCAGATGCTGCCATATCGTGGAAGGCTATTTCCAGCAGATCGGTGCTTTTGACGAGTCTCCATAGTTCGGGCAGCGTGCATTTCTGCGGTCTGCCGCGCGTAACGAGATACAGGATCAGCCCTTCGAGCAAATTGCGCGACGCGTCCCTGAAATACTGGTTCTTGTCCCCGCCCGCCGGTTCGGGGATCAGTTGCAGCGTCAACGACCGAGCGGCATCGCCCAGCTCGTGATGACGGCGCGGATCGGCGGCCATCTCGATTAGCGGCCCAAGCGGGTTATAGCGGTGACGCGGCAGGCCATGCAGCCCCCACGGGTTGAGGAAGATGATCTTGTGCCCGAATGTTTCGCGCCGGTGGCGCGCGGTGACGGCGGCAAGCTCGCCCTTCGGGTCCGTCACGAACACCGAGCCGGAATAATGCAGTAAATTCGGGATCACGACGCTCGTGCCTTTGCCCTGCCGTGCAGGAGCGACGGTGAGCAGATGCGCTTTACCATTGAAGAAGAGCGGCACGCCGTTCAATGCGCCCAGGAACAGTCCTTGCGGATCGGTCAGCCCCGCATCCGCACAGTCCCGAAGGTTCGCGAGTTTTGCTGTACCGAAGAGGCCCGTTGGTTTTTCCGCGCGCCGCCGTTTGAGACGCACACCTATCCCGCGTACAAAATCGCCCGCGCCGGACGCAATCACCCCAACGCCCGCCAGACCCAGAATGCCAACACAAACAGCCGATACCGGATCGTTCAGGGCGTCCAGCGTCCGTCCAAGGTACAAAGCCCCTCCGCCGATCAAACCACCAGCGGCAAGCTTTCCAAAAGGATTTGATTTATTGAATTTCTCCATTACTAATCAGCTATATACTGAAATGGGAAATTCAAAATTTAAATTCGGAGACGCGATTTATTTCTGATTACTCGCGGGAATATTGCAACGCCGGTTGCGGGGGAATGCAGAATCCAATATTGGCTCAATATATTGTTACCTATATTAAAATTATATCGTGATTCAATATCTCTGAAATGAACGAAACCAGATAGCCAGCCTTTAGGAATATAGACCTATTGACTTAGCCGGAAATCGTCATAGGGTAGGATAATTAATAGGAGACAAGATGGATCAGGAAAATAAAGAAGAAGAAATAGACACACAGAAAAGCCGTCCCGCAGAGATAATCGGCGGAATTGTGATTGGCTCACTATTGGGAATTGCTTTTACAATTGCCACAGGCACTTATACTCCTCCTTGGGTTGGGGTGAGAATAGATTCATCTAATTCGGTATCTGTTCACGAACTTCAAAATAAAAATGAAATTCCATCAATCGATTTAAAGTGATGCCTATAGCATCTACATTTATCGTATGTTTTTCTGGACTCTGCACATCTCATTTATTTTTTTGAAAGTCTTTTTATTATGGCTTCTGCCCCATGCTTGCTCGCTAATGCTATTGCGGCCAGTTGGCACATTTGGATTAGTAAGAATAGCATTAGCTCGAGAATCTCAAATGCCAGAGTTGGGGTAGGGTTCCAATTAGCGTTGATGAGCAAATGATAAAAACTATTAAAAATCACAGTTAGGAATCCTAAAACTATTGCGAGAAAGACAATTTTTGACAGGCTCCTTTGTTCTCTTTCTAAGTAAGTAAGCATGAGAGAGAATCCGAGAAAAGCGAATAAAATGCCGCTTTCTTTAAAAGGCAGTTGAACTCCTAGTGGCTGTTGCGCTGTGGGTACGGCCCACGAAAAGAAGGTGCCAACCAACCATTCAAAGAGTTTTATTACTTTTTTGCGCTCCATGGCCTAATCCAGATTTAATTTCCATAAACCTCAATAAGAGCATCCATAACAATCTCGTTTGTTTCCTGGTCAATTAATAAGGTAGAGACCATCGAGATTGTTTTAGGGGTAAATGTATTTAAGATTCTGAACTCAATGCCGTCCTCATTTTTTTGAACGATAGATATTGCTTTACTGTCTAATTGTTTCTTAGACATTTTTCCTCGTTCATTCGGCGTCAAGAAGCTGTAAAATGTCCCGACGCTCGCAGAAAAGTTTTGCTCATTTAGAGTGTTCACGATCTGCATATCTGACATTCCTGCAAACAAAGATGGTTCAACTAACAGCATGTATCTTGGGCCTGCAAAAGAAACTTTAGTGGATATATTTTTTCCTTGAACAAACTGTGCTTCAGAAAAAAGAATACTACTTCCAACGGTCGATACGTCCGCGCCATAACCAAAGCTCCGTACAAAGGTTTTCAAAAACGGCGGCACTTCAAAAGGTAGTTGTAATTTCCTTTCATATGCGGTTGCCTTAACCGGTATAGATGCTTGTGTATATCTAATTACGGCGGATTGATCGCGTTCGATGTTTTTAAATGATTTGTTAACTTGATGGCACCATCCAGATTTTAACCGTGCGGCGCCTGAGGGATTAATTTCAGGCCCTTTCCATTCGTAAATTAAAGGTCCCATTTTGGAGAGATTACAAATCAAATACTTAAGATCATGCATGCCATCACTTGCGGTGCTTGCACTAGATTCATATTTAAAATGACTGTGATTATTTGGGTCTGACTGCGTATTACCGTATGGGCGAAAATTTTCCGCTCTCACAGATTGGGAGAGGAAAACCAACGATAATGCAACGAAAGTGATCTGCTTTACCTCAATATCCAATGGCACCATCTCCTAAAACAATTGTGCGCATAAGAATTTTATTAATATCACAAAAACTGATTATATGTAAACTACAGGGAGAATACACATTGGATAATTTAAACCAATTTCTTGAATATCTACGTCCGTCCGCTGGGATAAAAAAGACTGTCGCGTTCCATAAAAGGTAATAGTGTTCGTGTAAAAAAATAGGCTGTATTCTTTAAAGGTCGTAATGTGACATGCAAGATGTGTTTTGTAGTACAAAACCTATCTTGGCAAAGGGGGCCGCTGCGCACCCCCTGTTGCATACCCCCAGCCCGTGGCTCTTTCAGGGCGTTGAACCCATTCCAGAGCCAGTAGACCGTATCGCCGGTCAACCACTCGCAGGGCTTGGAGAAGTGCCTCTCCACCTGCACCGAACCATGCACGAACGTCTGGCCGTCCAATTACCAATCAGGGGAGCGTTCCTGCTCCCCCCGATACCCCCAATGACCATTTCATGGAGACGACTTCATCGAGACCAGGAAGGGAGCTTTCGTGCTACCCTTACCCTGGACCCATCCCATCGAGCAGGAGCCTTCGGCCCCTTGCATCCCCGACGAAATGGTCGAGCTATATCCAACCTCAAGACACTCTGTTCATCTTCACACGCAGGGCCTCTGACCAGTCTTTCAAGACCTGGATATCGCCCATGACCTCGCTCGGCTCCGGCGGCTCGGCATCGTGTCCTCGCGACGGATCATGCGCATCTACGAAGTCACAGCATTTCTGGAAGCCCGTCTGAAAAGTCTGTACATCGCCTTCTTCCAGCGCCGTGACCTGCTTCAAACGCTTCGTGTTGATGTAATCGCGGTGACGCATGATCACATTGGCAAACACGATGTCTTCGAGCGCCCGTTCCCAGGTAGCCCGCAGCTTGCTGTAGAGCGACGTTACGGCTAGCTTGTAGCCTTCGTCGTCATGGAGGTCGAACAAGCGTTTTGCCTCGCGCGCCGCCTTTTCGAGCTTGTCGATTCGGTCGCGGATGCTGGATGCCGTCCAGGGCAAATCTTTGTTCACGATGCCGACAACATCCTGGCCACGCGTGAGGTGCGCCAGCGCAATCGGTGTATTCCGTTCCATCGCTAACTGTGCCAGATCGTTCACGAAGATCATATCGTGCGTGAAAACGATCACCTGCCGTACGCCGGCTTCGCTCGCGAGACGTTTCGCCACTTTTGACCGCCAGCGATGATCAAGTGAGGATACCGGATCATCGAAAACAAGCGCCGATGTATGTACGGCGTTTGCCAGTTCGGTCAGATACGATGCCAGCGCTACGCAGGTCTGTTCGCCTTCGCTGAGCACATCGTGGACCTTGGCCTTCGGATTGGCGTAGAGCCTAACTTCGTACTGTGGCGAACCGAATTTTCCGCCCGAGCGCACGACTTCCACGCGCACACGACTACCAGCAAGCTCAACGATCTCTTGCTGAAAACGGTCGCGCATGCGCGGTGTGATCAGATTGTCGGCAATCTCGTTTCCAAGGCGCGTAATTGCTGTTGTGGATGTATCCCGCAGGCAGTCCTCAGTGCGCTTGACTGCGGCAAGGCGTGCGATTTCCGTTCGCGTGATATCCAGCAATTTTCGGCTTTGCTTGTGATCCTGCAACTCAGCCAGTTCGTCAAGGACCACCTCTCTTGCCGCGCCACTGGAGTCGTCTTCCAAAGACGCCGCGTAGGTGCGCGTTTGTTCCGCCTCAGCTTTTACGGCATCGGCAGGTGTCACCGGCAGAGCTATAGGATTCGAGACCTCTTTATCGTTCAGCAGCGCGAGCGTCTGACATTGCACGAGCCGCGCGATCGCAAGATAATGCAGTACCCGTTTGGAAAGGGCGAAATTGCCGTTCTTCAAACTTCGGTAGGCAGCCGAAACTTTGTTCACATGAATGGCAACAGCACGAAATTTCTGCTCGGCTTCTTGATAGACCCGTTCTGCCTCGGTGGCCTTGGTTTCTGTGTCCTTCTTGATGAATTCCTCAAAGCCAAGCATTCGCTCGGCCGTCGGCTCGTCGATCTTCTGATGACACAGCACGCAGACATCGCCCGATGCCGGCGGGAAATCGACACCATCATCATGTGCGATTTTCGAATACGCTCTCGCAGACTCCCAAAGCGTACGCCAAACGCTTTCACCAACGCCCTCCAGGGCCAGCCCAGAGAACGCTTCATTTGCTGCCGTGTTTGCGGCAGTGCGGGTGTCATCAGCGCTCTTCTTCGTCGTGTGGAGAGCCTGAATGGCCGCGTCGTTGAGCGCCTGTTCGATCCGCTTCAAATAGGTCTCGAGCTGATCGAGTCGGGTTGCATAATCGCGCTGTGTCTGCGCTGCCACGGCAGGGTCTTGTGCAAGATCGCCCTGCAATTTGGTTAGTCGCGCTTCGTCAGCGTCCGTGAAAGGGTCCTTCGGCGTAATGGCGGCGATATCCGTATCATGCTGCAACGCCGACAGCGCTTTGCCCAGTGGTGACCGGCTCGACCAGATCGGGTTTGCAAAGGCCGCATTACGCTGCTCTTCCAACGTCTCCTTTTCTGTAGTGAGCCGTGTTTTGATTTCCTGGCAGACACCGGCAAGATCATCCGGAATGTCGAGACCAAAGGGCCGAAACCACACTTCGTTTTTCTTTTGAACGTGAACCGATGCCGCGTCACGGTCAAAAACCGTGATGGCCGAAAGCATCTCGGCGGGGTCATCGCCGTCTTTCCACGGGACGGTTTCGATTGCTCCGCCCGCGCGGGAAATGTTCAAATCAGCCGTCGCGGCCCCGGAAGGAGGCGTGCTGTAAACGTCCGGCATGATTTCACCGGCGTGGCGCGAACGACAGGCATTTTTTAAAATCCGCGTATAACCGGATTTTCCCGTGCCGTTCTGCCCGTAGACAATAGTGAGCCCGTTCTGTTCGAAGTCGAGCGTCTGTCCGCTTGCGAGCTGATTGACGCCGGCGACATTTGTGATGCTCGCCAGGGAAATCGACTCTCCGGCCCCCGGATCAACCGGCAGTTGATCTTTTGAAAGTGGCTTTGCCGTCAGAGTAACAGAATTGTCGCCGTGCTCTTTCTTACAGAGCGCTAATAGCTCATCGAGCGCGGCGGCATCCGGATAGCCGTTCTGCACAATACGACGCAAAGCATCCCGTTGCCAAAGAGGCCGGCTTTTTGACCAGGCCAGGATTTTGCTTGGCACCGTATCTTCGCGGTCGTCTGTATTGATATCGTCCGGCATCTCTGTTCGCTATTCGGCTCTCAATTCAAAATTCTCATATTGATCACGTTGGCACCGGCACTGATTCAATGATCTCGGCATCATCGGCCGATAGGCCGAACAGTGCGCTCACTTGCCGTTCCAGTTGTGCGCTCGCGTCTCGTGCTGCACGCTCACGCCGCGTGCGGTCACGAGGGGTGCGCGCAGCGCGCAAGGCATCAAGTGCCGAAAGGACAGCTTCCGCCTGTTCCTCAATCGCAAGCTGCACATCCGCATCCTCGGGAACCGGAATCGGCAAATCTTTGATGAACTGCTTGCCGTGGGAATAGTAGCCGCCCCTGAATACGCTCGTATTCATACGCACCATCGCCTCGCATAGCGGGTGGTTCAGCACCGCCAGCAGATACAGCGTGGATACCGGCGCATCGTCTTTTGCGCGGATCATGTAGTAGGGGCCGTTGCCGCCGCCGGTGATGATCGTATTGGATTCGTCGAAGGCGTAGCGTGCTTCACGGGATAGCACCGGCAAGATAATCTTTGGCCGGTCGAACTTCGTCAGGCTTTGAGAGCGGCCATATTGATACCACTGCCGTTCAGCCGCAGGGCCACCAGCGATATTGCGGTCCTCAAGGGCCGCCCGCCTTGCGTTCAGATACGCCCAGCAATGCGGATAATTCGCCGCCATTTCATCGGGCTGCAACAACCGCGCGCGTAGCTTGCCCGCCGCTGTGGTCACCAGCTCGTAGGGAAAAATCATCCAGGCATTTGCCTCAGGCCGGCCAAAGGCTTCGAACGACGCATCCCACAGGCAGGGGCGCAAAATATCGCGCTCGATCTGCCATTGGCGTCCGCCCCACTCGACCGTGATGCTGTTCGGATCGGTTGCACGCAATGTGACGCTACCAGCGTTTCGTCTTGGCTGTTCGGAAATCAGATAGATTTCGTCGGCGCTGGTCTGCACGCCCACTTCGATATTGGCAAGCCCCGAAAGCCTATCTGCTACTTCGTGCCTGATCCGCGCGAACAGCGCACGCACGTCGTCTTCACCGAAGGTCCAAGGTCCGTCACCTAGCTCTGCCGCCGACACGGTCGATACTGTACCGGGCCAGCCGTACCGCCACTCTTCAAGCGGGCCGGCCTGCTCGACGTGAACCGTCTCGCGTCCACCGCGATCCATAACCACTATGCAAGTATAATTGGACGTGCCTCGTCCGAAGACCTGTTTCACACCGAAATTCACAATCTCTTCGAGAACCGGTGTGCGCGTCAAAAGTCCGCGTAGCGCGTGTCCCGAGCGGATGGTCATGAACTTATTCGGAACGATCATACCGATGCGACCCGCGTCTTTGACCAACCCGAGTGCACGTTCGATAAAAAGCGCGTATTTGTCAAAATTGTCCTGCCGCGCCGTGGTGTAGGGTGCATGATCGGCATGATAAAATGCTGCCTCTTCCGGCGAATAAGTGACCATATTCTGGATGCGGATATATGGCGGGTTGCCGACCACAACATCGAAGCCGCCATTGGCCAATTCATCCGGAAATTCATCTTCCCACTTGAAGGGGTTGATTGCATCGCGCAGCTCGGCCGGTAGAGGTCCGCATGCCGCTTCCCATTCCGGTGTGCTCACAAGCGAGTTGCCGCAGCGTATGTACGTACCAAGAGCCGGTAGTGCAGCATGTCCCGCGCGCCGGACATAATCTTCAAGCGCAGCCTCGGTTTCATCCTCGATCAGCTTCAAAAGCAGGCTGAACTGTGCGACCTCGACGGCATTCGGATCGATATCCACGCCGCGCAAATGCGTAAGCAGAATACGGCGCTTCTCATCGAATGTCAGTCGCCACGCATTTTCATTGACCTGATAAATCGTCCGGCCCGCGTGCGATGCAGTGCCATCTGCGATGTACCAATCCAGATAATGCCCCAAGAAGAAATCATAGGCAGAGAGCAGAAATATCCCTGAGCCGCAGCATGTGTCGGCGACCGTGAAACCGATCAGCTCATCCGGCGACTTACCAACCAGGGCAGGGCCTAGCGTACGCGCGACAATGGCGTCGGCGATAAAGCGTGGCGTCGGTACCACACCGCCGCTTTCACGAACTTCGGGCTTGCTGACAATTTCAACTGTGCCGTCCGCAACGACAATCACTTCACCAAGGAATTGCTCGTAAATTTCACCGAGCACCTCGGTCTCTACGACAGCGAAGGTATAGGGACTGAGGGGATAATATAGCTCGGCGATAATGTCCTGCAGGACATTATCGCTGATCCGGATGCCGAGCGGCTCGTCATCGATCAATCGAAACAAGCCGGAATCGTAAAACTCATCCGCCCGGCGCAAGACATTCATCAATCCATCGAAGGTGGCCGTAGCATCGAGATTCTTGAGCGTTTCGTATCTTTCGATTTCGCGGTCTTCACATATCCTTAGGAAAACAAGACGCGAAAGAAAGAGCTGCACCGCATAGGTCAACTCTTCGGAACTCAATCGGGGCGTATTGGCATGAATATCGGCTGCGAGCCGCGCCCTCCAGTCGCGGACTTGATTCAAGAAGAAGTCGTCAAACTGCTGCGCTCCGTGGCGCGTGGTATCAACGGAAAAATGCCGATCGAAAGCACCTGAAAGGACGCTTTCCCGCGAAAGCAACAGCCAAAGCTCGTCAAAGCTCGCGTCAAACTCGTCATAGCCGAATAGATGGAGTCTCGCGACGTGAGCCTCTTCGGTTTCGTGCGGGACAGGGCGACAATCGTAAATCGCGAGTTGGTCGAAGTTTGTAACAACAGCAATCGGTAAGCTTGCCGAATAACCATAGCGGCGCGTCTGAAACGCCGGCGCACGATCTCGATCAATGTGGACGCTCGGCTTCTTCGCTTCTATGAACAATTTACGTTGCCGCGCCAGGCGCAGCTCATAGTCTGGTCGCTTTGATAGTCGCTCTTCGCCGACTTCGACCGTCGCCTCTTCGATAACCTCGCGATAGATACGCGGCTGACCGCTGAGATTATGCACATCCCAGCCAAATGCTTCAAGCAGCGGCGTGATGAATTCCGTACGGGTCTGGGTCTCGTTATAGCCTAAATCTCGATAATCGGCCTCATTCTGGCGGAAGCGCTTGACAAGCTCGGCAACGCGAGTACGAGCTTGCTCCTTTGCCGTATCACCATCGGCAGCAGCGGCATCATTTTCTCCTTGTGTGCTATTCGACATGCCTAGCCCCCCGTTTTCTTCCCTGCACGGCGGCGCGAAAAGCGCCGGTTGCGCATCTTTTCCCAGATGCTCCGCAACATCTCACACTCCGCTTTCGAGAGCCCCATCTGTTGCCGCAGGACTAGGCGATTGTTTTCTTCGAGTACAGTTTCGAGCCGCCCCGCACGAATAAGGGCATCGCTCTCTTCAATCGGCATGGCTTTACCGAGTTTTGCCGGCATGAGCAGCCTTTCCGCCTCTGTCGGTTCCAGCTCCAGAACGCCGCCGCCATAACTACGCCCCTCGATTTCAGCCGATGCGGCAGTCAGATAGCTGTAGCTATTGGCAACGATGGTATGCGGGTCACCGCCCTTGCAGCGCATGCGATGGATCGTATCGGTTGCTGTGGCCCCCGCCGTATTGAGAACCATGCGTGGAAAATCATAAATTTGGCGGAACACGAACGCGTCCGGCACATAAACCGACGGCACTGCATACCAAGGCGTGCGGATTGAGCATTTGTAGCCTTTGTGCACGTTCTGCTGTTCACCGAGCCGGATATAGCTCGCAAGCGCGCCTTTTGGTTTCGTGCCGTTAATCGGAGCCAAATGCAAAAGATGCACACGCTGGTCTTCATCTGCGAGCGTGCGCCAACCGGTCTTATCGACCTGTGCGCCTTCGAGATGAGCAGAACGTCCGATGAGCGGCATTGTATATTGTTGCAGCCCCAACTCTTCGACCTCGCTTTCACGCAACACGAAAAACTGATTCTTACCAGTGACCACGCCGACATTGACCGAAGCATACGTTCCGAGTTCGGTCGTAATTTCACCCGCGCGCAAGGCGC
Organism: Sneathiella sp.; assembly: GCA_021741195.1. GTDB lineage: Bacteria > Pseudomonadota > Alphaproteobacteria > Sneathiellales > Sneathiellaceae > Sneathiella. The sequence goes on from JAIOYL010000009.1 coordinate 29,948, forward strand.
GCATGAAAGTGATTTCTTCCGCACTCAAGAAATATTTGAGCCACTTCTCGCTATCATGACAAACTGTCTTGGATGACGCGCCATGCAGAACCTCGTATGGCTTGCGCCTTACGATATTGGCAACTGAGTCACTTTCAGTGAGGGTGACTCTACACGGATTGCTGGCAGAAGGTGTGGGACGCGCCTCATCGGCGAGCAGGAGCAAGACTTCTTGCTCCGCCTTCTCGAAGAACAGCTCGTTGCATGCAATCAGATCGACACGTCCAAACCGGTCGGTCAAAAACGATCGCAACTGCGCCGCGTAACTCACTTGCAACAGTTCGGCCGGAAGGACCAAAGCCATACGCCCGCCTTCCTTAAGTGCCGCCGATGCTGCGACGACGAACGGCACCCAGATGTTCGTCAGACGGTTCGGTGAGAGTCCCTGTTCCCTCATGATATCCATCGCGCGTGCGCGATGCGGCTCAGGAAAGCTCTGGTATCGAATAAAGGGCGGATTGCCGATTACGGCATCGAACGCCGGACGTTCCGGACGGCTCCACCACGCAAAGAAGTCACTAGTTTCGACGACATCAGCGGCTCGATAGCCCAGGCCGTCTTTCAGGCGCGCACGGGCCTTATCAGCCTCGTCCGATACAATTTCGATACCGCGTAGATGATTTGCTCGAGAAGGACCTTGCGCTCCCAACTCTTCAAGACGCAAGCTCGCTGCTTCTAGAAATGAGCCGTCGCCGCAACTCGGCTCCAATATTAACTCGTCCGCGTCGCGAATCGCCCATACACAAAGCCAGCGCGCAAGCTCAGACGAGGTGTAGTAACCTCCGCGCAGTTTGTCGGCATCAAGGGCTGTGAAACGACCGCTATGCGTCCGTTCTGGCGCTTCCTGTATTTGGGCTTCGCCCCCAATTCCCGCGAACAGCTTCTTCATCGCTCTCGCCTCACACGTAATAACGGCTGTTCGTCACGAGGCATTTGCTTGATAGCCTCTCGCGCCACCCAGGCAACGGAAGTCCTATTTTGTTCTATCATTTCAAGGGGTTCAGCATATTGTTCGTAGCTCATGCTGTCAGATAGGCAATGTGCCACCTTGGGAGCTCTCTTCTTTTTGGTGACTGGTAGCATAGATATAGAATCCTCGTTTGGGCCATGCTACACCATTGTAGTACGGATCATAAACATCATTCCATGCGTCCTCCCCAATAAAATGCAGCATACCCCTCTAGATGGCGCAGTAATAATAGCAGAATAAGAACATAAAGTGAACATTTAAATGCAAGGCGCACCCTTTCAGGTCGGGCTGTTGTGAACCGAGCCAGCCTTTGTCTGTCTCGGCCATTCGGCTTCCATCCCTTGCGCGTCTTCGGCCAGCCCTGATGGGTTGACGTTCTTTCCTGTTTGGGGCCTGCGGCCCCGTCCTCCGTCAAGACCAAGCCCTCCGCATGTGCTTTGGGCGCAGCCAGCGGTCTCCCCGTCCTTCCGCTCTTCGTTTGTGCAGGACGGGTGATCCCCCTCCGCCGTCTGCGGTCCTGACGGTCTCCCCCCGCTTATTGGCGCGGGCCTAGTCCGGTTGCATGTGCAACCGACTAAGCAAGAAGGAGAAAAGACCAATGAAACAAGACGTTTACCAGAGAGTCACTAACAAGATCATTGCCGATCTAGAGCAAGGCGAGCTGACATGGCTCAAGCCGTGGTCAGCAGGAAACATGGACGGGCGGATCATCAAACCGCTGCGCCATAACGGCATGGCCTACAGCGGAATCAACGTGCTGATGCTTTGGGGCGCGGCGATGGAAGGCGGGTATCTCTCGCCGTTCTGGATGACATATCGCCAAGCCAAGGAATACGGCGCACACGTCCGCAAGGGCGAGCGCGGCAACCTCGTTGTCTATGCGAACACCATCACCAAGACGGAAGAACAGGACGACGGCAGCGAGGAAGAGCGGACAATCCCGTTTATGAAGGGTTACAGCGTGTTCAACGTCGAGCAGATCGAAGGGCTGCCCGAGCATTTCTATGCCAAGCCCGAGACGGTCATAGACCCCGCGCAGCGGATTGACCATGCAGAAGAATTTTTCACGACAACGGGCGCGGACATCCGGCACGGCGGGAATTCCGCACACTACAGCGGCGGGACGGATCACGTGCAGATGCCGTATTTCGAGAGCTTCCGCAGCCCCGAAGCCTATTATGCAACCTTGGCGCACGAACTGACCCACTGGACGAAGCACCCGAAAAGGCTCGACCGCGATTTCGGGCGCAAAAAATGGGGCGATGAAGGTTATGCCCGTGAGGAACTGGTCGCCGAGCTTGGCGCGGCGTTCCTTTGCGCTGATTTGGCTCTGACCCCCGAGCCTAGGGCGGATCATGCGGCCTATATCCAGAGCTGGCTCAAGGTTCTGAAGAACGACAAGCGCGCGATCTTCAGCGCCGCTGCCCATGCACAGCGTGCAGCCGATTTCCTGCATAATTTCCAACCGCAACCCAAGCAGAAGGAGAGTGGTGCCGCGTAAGCGGCAACCTCGCCATTTCGGTATCGGTCAGGGCCGAAAATCTTCGGCTGGCCTTATGGCCAGCCGTTCATGATTCTATGTTTGCCGTCACAGTGAAATGAAATTTATATCCAAAAACCAATATGCTATCGTTGAAAAATGACGGACGAATTTACACCGCAAATATCCAATCGGCTCCTTGAATTTATTCGCTTCGACGAAGTGCGCAAAGCAAAAGAGCTCGAAGAAGCTAGGGCTTTGGTCACAACTAGTAGTGTTCCACTGCCAGACTACATTCTGGAGCGCGTGCTGCGACTGTCCCCTACAAATGCGGACGTAGTTCTTCGCGAGCACAACGGCTTCATCCTATCGGAAAGGCGCGAACATTACCGCGCTAGCCTTTCCATAATGGTATTGTCCATCGATAACCTTTCGGCTTCACTGCTGAATTTCGAGAAGCTTGCAACGACAGGGACCATCGAAATCATAAAGAGAAAAAATAGAAGCAGGTTAGAAGCCATAGAAAGGCAAATCCAGAAAGAACTCTTCTGCGTCGCAAACGCTGCGGCATCACTGGTGGATCATACAAGACGGTTGAATTCTGAGTTTCATTTCAGAGAGTACAATGGCAAGCTTCAGGAATGCTTCGGGGATGATGGTCTACACGACCTAGTAATCAGCTTACGCGTGCTTCTTCATCATCTGCACATTGTGAAGGCAGGCTGGTCGATTCGTTCTAACTTCGCTACAGGAACACGGACAGCTCACTTTCAAATTGATCGTTCCGAACTTCAGCGCGCAATCGATCAAGCCGGAGACCGATTTCAAGGCAAAAAATACGTACCCATGCTGAGACTGGTTGACGGCTGGCCAGAGGGAATCAACCTAATCGAGCTATTCGGTGAGTACCAAAACCGGTTGGAGAAGTTTCATAGCTGGCTCGAAGCTCAAATCAATGATGCACCTCCAGAGGCGTTACAGGACTATGATCGGTGCATCTTGGAAAAGAACAGGCGCTCGACCCGCATGGGTTGGAATGTCCTTATAGGCAATTGGTTAAACTGGGAGCGTGTTCCCAACATACATAAGCACTTGCCGGACTACTTACAGCCCGAACAGCTTGAAGCTGTCTATAGCCGTCCGCGCAACTCGAAAGAGCAGGTCGAACTGATTATCGAATACCTAGATGACTTCGGGGCTGTAAACGAGGAATTTCGAGAAAGTGTGTATCGATTGTTTGATAAATTAGCAACACAAGAAGCCGATGACCAACCATAACGCGTCAAAGTAAATTCAGCATCACGCTAGGCATAGTTGTGGGCGCGACGGATGCCGCGCCCGACGATGCTGGTTAGAGCTTCATGGTGAAGCCTCGCGGTACGGTAGGTCTAGCGGCATAGCCCATCGCGCGGGCGATGTTTTCAAGCGATGCCAGGATATTGCGGTATTCCTGCAAAGCGGGATCGGCTTCTGCCAGTAGTAGTGTGAGCAACTGGTGCAACTCACCGAGTTCCTGATCTGTGAGCCCTTTCAGCTCGTTCATTGTGATAATCGTGTTCATGTGAACCTCCTTTTCCGTTTTCGGCCTGGCCTTTCCAGGTCGTTTCGGGAGCGGGAGATGCTTCGAAGGCTTGATGGACACCTTCGGGCGCAACAGCGTGAAGCAGGCAGCCTTGCTGCCTTGTGCATTTGCACAGTCTTCTATGCCAGAACTGATCTCGGATGACCTCAAAGGACAGCGCCACGGGAAAGCCGACAGGGACACATGGATACGGGATAGCGCAGGTTCGTGCTGAACCGCGATGGATCAAACCTTTCTCTGGGAGTTGCCTCGTTCTCTACACGCCTGATTTCCTGACCAAACGCGGTCAGCCATCAATATCCTGCCCGCACCACTTCGGTGGTACCGAACCGTGTTGGATATGACGTCGGACCTTCTCCGTCCGCTCTTTCGGAATGGCGTAACGAGCCAACCCCAAGACAAAGGAGAAACATCATGGCACGCAACAATCAAAAACCTGCCCCGAGGCAGCATCAAGCCCCCGACTTTCTGGCGTGGCACGTCACCGATAAGGGCGAGAAATCATTCTGGAATAAAGTTGGTGCCGCATGGAGGCACAAGGACAACAAGGGCTACACGCTCCAGCTTGAAGTCGTCCCGATCAATGGCCGCATCGTCCTGCGCCAGCCGCTCGACGAGCCCATCGAAGGGCAGGCACAAGCCGAAAAGAAGGAGGCGTAACCATGACCAAGAAACTCATCCCATTCGGCGGCTATCATGCCGGACATCCTTGGTACTATCGCTTGGGCGGGCCAATCCCGACGCCCAGGCAGATCAAGGCCGAGGTTGAATCCAAGGACTATCGGGGCTATCTGGCGGGTGACATCGATGCCGCCGCCGTCAAGTCCGAACCGCAACGATCCGAGACGCTTCGAGCGTTGCGCGAGCAGGTCCTCGGTGACTTGCGTCGAGACTTGGCGCGATATCGCGAATGCGCTCAGGAACTTCGTACCTTTAGATGTGCTGAAGAGCAGGACGACAGGCCGCTCACCTGCAATATCTATTTAGCTATTAGCCTCAAGGTCTCGCATCTGACCAATGATTTTGCCAACCTCAGAACAATTGACGATGCGCTGAGCGTTCAGGGCGATTTATTCGAATTCTGACAGAGACCAAAAAATGCCGCCCATGCGGGCGGCTTCTCATTTCGGATTGATAGGGCGAAATTGTGCGCTGCATTACTGCGCTTGGCTTGCTATAATGACGCTATGCGTATCCTATTCGTCTGCACCGCAAACAAGCTAAGAAGTCCAACCGCTGAGGATATTTTCAGGGATTGGCCAGGTGTTGACGCTATTTCCGCAGGGACAGATACCAGTGCTCCGCGTCCGCTGACCAAGGAATTGGTCGCGTCAGCCGACATGATCTTCGTGATGGAAACTCATCATCGTGACCGCATTCGCAGCAAGTTCAAGCAGCGCCCGCCGGACAGTCGGATCATAACGCTGCATATTCCCGACGAATATGAGCGGGGCAACCCTGAGCTCGTCGCGCTTCTCAAAGAAAAAGTCTGTCCCAGACTTGCCCAGAGCGCCAGCAGAAAATAAGCGTCAAGTTCAGGGATGACCCGCAAAATTTTCGTTGAAAATCAATCACCAGTGTCGAAAAACACTATAAAAATACCAATTTTGTAGAAAAAAGATAATTTTATGCGGCAATCAACATATTTGAAATTTAGGTTTGATCTGCTAAAATATTGATGCGCTGGACTCACGCCTCCCCCCTTCAACGGGATAGCACTTAAGTGTAGAGTTGTTCATTATTACATTTAACCTTTAATTGGGGTTTGAAGCAGAAGAAGGGAATGTATAAGAACCCGCAATTGGAGGTTTTCCATGAAGCTTACAGCACCAATCCATGTACTAAAGGGAAAAGCCAAAGAGCTGAAACGCTCTGAAGCTATAACGATGACCGAAGCCTTAGATCAAATAGCAAAGGCAGAGGGATTCAACTCTTGGAGTCTCTTGCAATCTAAAGTGAAAGCGTTCACTCCCAAAACAAAAGAAGATATTTTAAGTTACTTACATCCTGGCGACCTACTGTTGATCGGCGCAAGACCGGGCTTGGGTAAAACAACTTTCACGCTCCAGCTTTTATTGCAGGCCATTAAAGAAGAGCGGATATGTTTCTTTTTTTCTTTGGAATATACGCAAAAAGTACTCTCTGCAAAGCTTGTGGAGCTTGATAAAAAATTTGAACCAAACGAGCCTTTGTTAAAGTTGGATCTTTCTGACGAAATTTCATCAGACTATATCATGAGCCAAACAAAGGACACGGTAAGGGAAGGATCGCTTATAGCCGTAGATTATCTGCAATTGCTCGATCAGAATCGCCGCAAACCGTCTCTTCAAAAGCAGATTGAGGACCTCAAAGCCTATGCTAAAGAAAAAAAGTGCATCGTGATTTTCATATCACAAATCGACAGGGCCTTTGATGAGGAAGAGCGGATTAAGCCCAGTATGGAGGACGTCAGATTGCCAAACCCATTGGATATGGCCCTCTTCAATAAATCAATATTTGTGCAAAATGGCCAGATACATACCTAACAGCAGTGTTTAAGTAGACAAGCCGCCCGATCGGGCGGCTTGTCTATGTTTCCATCTTCATGCGCTACCGTTATTTAACTCTTTGGTACCGCACTTCGTTTAGAACTTTCAATGTTATGGAGTCGGTTCAACTCGGCGAAGAGCTGTTTTTTTATCTCGTCGGAGAGATAGCGCCGCATCATGGTGTTGATATTGCGTTGCAACGCCCTGTTTTTTGCGCCTTTGCCCTCGGAAAAGTTCCAAAGGCGTAGCGAAGCGGGCATGAGTTCTGTGTCCATGACAGCGAGAAAACGCGCCAGATGGACGACCGACTGGGGTAGCGTCACCGTCACGCGCTGCATCGGTTCATCACCATCATTATCAACTGTGCTAGCCGCTTCTATAAAATCCATCTGTTCTGCGACCCGTTCGAGCGCCGCCTGGATGTCCGACCGATAGACGGCTATTTTCATCATTTCTTCTTCATCGCGCATGTATTCTGTCCTTTCCTCTATCGTTCAAATCCAAAATCACGGCCTTTATCCTGTCCGCGCGTTCGCTTGCGCCCTTCGCGATCCTGCCTTTGCCGTTCATTGGAACGCTCCGGCAGGACCATGTCCTGATAGCGAGCAATATCTTCGCGCAGCAGGAGCAGATCGGCTTGCTGTCGTTCCCGCTGTTCACGAATTTCCTGCTGCAAGGCGCGGCGCTCGTCGAGTTGACCGGCGACCAGATTGTCGCCCTCGGCGCGATCCCGCAGAAGCGCTTTCCAGGCTTCGCGCTCGTTCTGTTCCCTGATTTTGTTGTACTTGCCTGTGATACGCTGCCAGACGCCAGAGAACCCGCGCGGCAGGCGTGAAGCCCGCGCATTGGTTTCAGCGATCCAGCGTTTCTCCTGCATCTCTTTCAGCGTTTGCCGTTCCTCGCGATGCCGTCCCGCCATCTCGCTGCGGCGGAATTCCAGCACCTTGCGGCCTTGTCCGGCTTCAAGCTCTGCTTGCCGGATGAAGCCTTTGATCCGCTCCGTCATGCGCGTTGCCATTGCGGTTCGTGCTTCATCGACGGAGGGAAGAGATTCGGGATCGCCCAGCCGTGCCGCAACTTCTTTGGTGCGCACACCCGCTTGCCGCGCCACCGCATAGACTTCACCGCGATAATCGACCGCAACAAACCCGCGCCGATCCCCGTGTGCCAGCATAAAGCCTCGTTCCTTGAGGGCTTGCGCGAACGCCACGCCGGAATCCGATTGGCTCCAGCATTCCTGAAACAGCGTTTTGATATGCTTCGGATTGAGGCCGACGCGCTGCGCTTGCTGCCATTCCTCGCGGGTAAAGCTGAGGGGATCGCGCTCGCGCCAATCCCGCAAGCCTTTCGGCATGTCCCAGCCATGTTCGCGGAACAGCTCGCGTGACACATCCCGCAGGCGCAGTTTGTAGTGCGAAAGGTTGATCGCCCGCATCCGGTCGGCATCGATCCGCGACCAGACAACATGGGCGTGCCGCCGCCCGTCCTTTTCATGGAAGACAATTGCGCGCGGCTGATCTTCGAGGCCGAGCTTACGCTCGATCTCATCCGCCGCTTTCTCGAAGTCCTCGACCGTGACCTTAGCGCCGCCAGGCGGGTTCAGGCTGGCCGAAAACATATAATTCTGGCAGCGCGTTCCTGCGGCAATGGCATCCAGTTCCCGAAAAGCGCCGAGCAGATCGTCACTGACAAATCCGCGCACCTCATGCAGCTCGACGTGATCGTTATCGCGCATCGAGAGAAGATAACGCGCGAGCTGCGCCCCGCCGCCGCGTTCCTTGGCTTTAAGGATCATGGCTCTCTCCCTGGGCTATGCCCAAGCGCCATGAGCAATTCTTCGCGCATGACCAGCACCGCCGCGCAAGCCTCGCGCAGTTCCGCTTCGGTGTCCGGTGTGACCGGCAGCGAGCCGGTGTTTGCGGCTTTGGCAAGCTGGTTGAGATTGCTGGACAAGCGCGACGAGCCGAGCGCGCCCAGAACGCGGCCCAGAGCTTCGTGATCCTTGACAGGAAACTTGCCCCGCGTCTTGCGCTGCGCAACATCGTCGCC
>JAIOYL010000143.1 GCA_021741195.1 Sneathiella sp.
CGGTCGGACGGGCAGCCGACATTGAGGTTGATCTCCTGATAGCCATAGTCTTCCGCGATTTCGCAGCATCGGGCGAGCGCGTCCGGCTCGCTGCCGCCAAGCTGCAGCGCGAGCGGCTGCTCCGCCGGATCGAAGCGCAAAAACCGGTCCGCATCGCCATGGATGATCGCCCCCGTCGTCACCATCTCGGTGTAGAGCAACGCGCGCGACGTGATCAGGCGCAGGAAATACCGGTCATGCCGGTCCGTCCAGTCCATCATCGGGGCTATGCTTATGGTGCGGTCGAGTGTTGGCACGTGTTCCTCATTTTAACAGACGCCACTGATATATGGAAAAAGTGCTTAAGATTAAAGGAAAAAACCGCCTTTAGCAGAATGTGCTCATTCAATTCCTTTGAACAAAATTTTGAAGGCAAGCTGCGCTCTATCGAACCGGGGGGTTCGTTCTTCGCCGCTTAAGACGGATTTTACAAAGCGGCAATATCGATAGGCTCTTTCATATTCATTGTATCTTTCATCCTCTGTTATGATTTGCGGAGTGCTACAAACGCGCCCATCTCGACCAATTCTGACATAAAGTGAATCTTGCTTTCGTTGATCTTTTTTGCCTTTAGCAATACGCAACGCTGATTTATCATAGTTGGGGTCTTCGGACCAAATCGGAGTGCCCGACTCCCACCGGCCAATTTTCTCGTAACGCAATATTTCCATAGCACTGCCGACATCATTTGGGAGCAGACCGCTTAGATTCGCATCTTCTCGAATTGCACGTTCGAGATCATCGATTTCTTCCCAATGCATGATTATATAATCCATGATTATACCGACAAGCTGCTTGCAAGTATGATCATTGATGGAACGTAGAATATGGGGGCTGAAATAAATAACATCCTCTTTCACAAGGAACAGAATAAAGGCTTTTGCAAATTCTTCCTGTGCAATCATTGTCAGGAAAAAGCGTGACGAGGGTGGTTCTCTAAATTCCAAATCATATGTCTCATCTAAAAGTCTTTCGCCATTATCAATACATGCCTGTATTGATTTTAATAGCGTATTTTGTGAAGGCTTTTGAGATTCAACCATACGAAGACTATGAAGTAATTTCACACCATTGGAAATAATTTTGGCATTTGGAGTGTGCTGGATTTTGCTGCCCATCGCATTGCCCTTGCCGAACGACAGCAATCGGGTCTACACTTCTCCATAAAAAAAGGAGAAGAAGATGGGAGAAACCCTTCAATCCGCCGCCAGCTTCACTGTGGAACCGCTGGACAGGACCTTTGGCGCGATAATCCGGGATATCGATCTGCGCGGCCTTGATGACGCGGCGTTTGATGATCTTTACCAGAATTGGCTCACCTATGGCCTGCTGATTTTTCCGGGCCAGAATCTCAGCAAACCGGAGCAAATGGCCTTCGCGCGGCGCTTTGGCGATCTGATCGAGGAGCTGAAGGCGGTCGAGATCAGCAATGTCAAGCCGGATGGCAGCCTTCGCGATGCGCCCGACGATGACATGATGAAGATCATCCGCGGCAATATGCACTGGCATCAGGACAGCACCTATATGCCGGTGCAGGCGAAGGGCGCGGTGTTCAGCGCCCATGTCGTGCCCAAACGCCAGGGCGATACCGCCTTTGCCGATATGCGCGATGCCTATGACGCGCTGGATGAGGCGACGAAGGAACGGATCAGCTCTCTCTCAGCGTATCATTCCCTGGAATACAGCCAGCGGGCGGTCGGCGAGGAAACCAAGAAGGAAAACAGCGAATATATCGGCTACGGCATGAATGTGGCCGATGTGCCGCTGCGTCCGCTGGTGAAAACCCATCCCGAGACCGGACGCAAGGCGCTCGCCGTCGGGCGCCATGCCTATGGTATTCCGGGTCTGCCGGAGGCGGACTCGGAGGAGTTAATTGCCGCGCTCAACCGCTTCGCCGTCGCCGATGAGCGGCGGATCTACCAGCACCGTTGGACGGCGGGGGATGTGGTTCTCTGGGATAACCGCTGCCTGATGCACAAGGCCTGCGAATGGGATTTTTCAGAACCCCGCATCATGCTGCATTCACGCATTGCCGGCGATCCGGAAAGCGAAGGGGCCCAGCCGCAATAACGCCGCCGGGCCCGGACGCCTATTTCGGGCTTGGTTTCGGCTCCAGCTGCCGCAGATAGGCGATCAGCGCCGTCATGTCCGCATCGGTGATATTGGCGTAGTAATAGACGCCCATCGGCGGGAACAGCCGTGATCCGTCGGGCCGGACGCCGGTGCGGATGATTTTCGCCAGCTCCGCGTCGCTGTAATGGGCGATGCCGGTCGGCGTGATATTGGCGGAAACCGAGGTACCCCAGGGGCCCGGGAAGGACTGGTGTCCGGCGCCGAGCTGCTTTTCGATATCCGGCTGGCCGTTTACAAGGGGGCTGTGGCATTCGATGCAATGACCGATGGGTCCGGCGAGATAGGCGCCATAGGCGGCGATGTCATCACGCGGCACATCCGGCACATTGGCGACCGGCGGCCCGTAGGAGGGCGGCAGTGGTATCAGATAGGTGGATTTTTCCATCTTGTTATGCACCGGTTTAACCTGCCGGAGATAGGCGACGATGGCCTTCACGTCGGTGTCGGACATGTTGCGGTAGAGTCCGATCGGCATCGGCGGGCCGATAATCGTGCCGTCGGGCCGCTTCCCCTCGCGGATGGCGGCAATGATCTGCTCGTCGGTCCAGTTGCCGATGCCGGTTTCCTTGTCCTGGGTGATGTTCGGCGCAAATGCCTTGAACATGCCGGGGAAATCCACCAGAAACTGTCCCGCCAGCTCCATCCCGGGTGCCGGTCCGGCCGGTGTCTGCGGCGTATGACAGTTGCCGCAAGCGACAATGCTATTCATCAGATAGGTGCCGCGCTCAAGCGGCGTCTGGGCGGCATATGCCGGGGAATGCGCCACCGCCGTAAAGGCAAGGGCGAAAATCAGCTTTTTCATGAGTATTTTCCCAATACTGGCGTTAAACCATTTTTATTAAGAAGCGAAGCCTGAAAACGACGTTCAGTATGTAAAATATCCTCCAGAACTTTGGATTTCACAATAAAAAAATATTTACCCTGTGAAAACTGGTCTCAATATTTATGATTCTGTGAAAATTGTCACAAATATCCAGCTCTCCCCGGAAGGCCGTGTCTATGCAGCCTGTCCAAATTCCGCATTGCCTTCCTCGGTCGCGAGGTGCGGGACGCAAAATCACTGAGGAAGTAAACGCGGGAATGATCTCTTCGGCATTGGAAGTATCTCCTCATATTGACCGAGAAGCAAAAAGATAACGCGGCGAATGGCCATCAAAATCACCCGGAGCGGATCGCGCGGCGGGACAGGGGTCCGTAATTTCTCCCGGGAGGTTTTTGACTCGTCATTCTTTTGACCCAAATCAATGCTAGTTGTCGTCTGCAGGTATATTCATTAAAAATAATTATGACTGACAAGGAGTTAGCAAATGGCGGAGAAAACTGTAGCATCGGCGAATGGCGCTGAAATATTGGATTTGGCGGTGCCTTTTGATATTGAATCGTTGTTTGGCATGAACCAGAAATTCTGCAAGACCATGATGGTTTGCAATGAGGAGTTAATAACATTCGGGCGCAACCGGCTGAAGGAGGATCTCGACGTTCCGCAAAAGCTGGCGGAATGCAAGTCGCCGCAGGACGTGATGAATGTCTATCTCGGTTTCTACCAGACGGCATTGAAGCAATATACGGATGAGGCCAGCCATCTAACGAAAATCTGCACTGAGATGAATGCCGAATCGCTGGAACCGGTTGAGCTGCTGATCGAATAACGGTGTGGGAACATGGTCCGATGTCGCACGGGAGTAACAATTAAGTCCGCCTTAAAATGCCGGAAATGATGAGAGCGATGGTGCTGGAGGCATCAAGGCGGAAGCTTGTCGAGAGGAAGTTGGAGAAGCCCGTCGCAGGGGACGGTCAAATTCTCATCCGCGTTCATGTCTGCGCCGTCTGCCGGACCGATTTGCACGTTGTCGATGGCGATCTGAGTGCGCCAAAACTGCCACTTGTTCCCGGACATGAAGTCATTGGCACGGTTGCCGCACTTGGTGCCGGTGTCACCGCGTTCGCGGTCGGTGAACGGGTCGGGGTCCCATGGCTTGGCTGGACCTGTGGCGCCTGTCATTACTGCACGTCAGGCCGCGAGAATCTGTGCGAAGCGGCGCGCTTTACCGGCTATACGCTTGATGGCGGATTTGCCGAATTCATGGTGGCGGATCACCGTTATTGTTTTGCCGTGCCCGACTGCTATTCCGATATAGAGGCGGCGCCGCTGATGTGCGCGGGGCTGATCGGCTACCGGGCGCTTCGCATGGCGGGAGCCGCGCAAAGGATAGGGCTTTACGGCTTCGGTGCCGCAGCCCATATCATCGCCCAGATTGCGCGGGCGCAAGGTCGCCAAATTTATGCCTTCACCAAGCCTGGGGACAGAAAGGCGCAGAAATTTGCCCGTTCGCTCGGCGCGGGCTGGGCCGGTGGAAGCGATGTAACGCCGCCCGAGGCGCTCGATGCGGCGATTATTTTCGCGCCTCTCGGATCGCTTGTGCCCGCGGCGCTGCGTGCGGTGGAGCCGGGCGGCACGGTTGTCTGCGCCGGTATTCATATGAGCGATATACCCTCCTTTTCCTACGACCTGCTGTGGCGGGAACGGACGCTGCGGTCCGTCGCCAATTTGACGCGGAACGACGGGGTGGAATTTTTGCGCGTTGCACCGGAGGCGAATGTTAAAACCAGCACGCATCCTTATGCGCTTGGTGAGGTCAATCAGGCGCTTGAGGATTTGCGTCAGGGGCGGTTCGAAGGGGCGGCTGTTCTGGTGATGAGTTAGGCTCTCCGGAAGTTGATGCAGATCAATGCGACGGATTATTTACTTTGTAGAATAAAAAGCGGGATATCCTGAAAGGTGAGGTGAAATGGTGCCAGATCGAAAAAACAGGGAATGGATTTTGCTAGCGGACAAGGCGCATGCAAAGATTTTTACCCGCAATTTTGCGGACGATGTCCTGCAGCCGCATATCGTCCTGACCCATCCGGCGGCGCAGCAGCGGCAAAGTGAGCAGGGCACAGGTCGTCCGGGGCGCGGGCAGGGGTCCGCGAATACGATGCGTTATGCCTATGAGGATCACGCGGATTTTGCTGAGCAGGAAAGCGTTGAATTCCTGAACAAAGTCGCCGCCAAGTTGAATTCCGCCGTAAAAAATGATGAAATGGATAAAATTATCCTGGTGGCGCTGCCCAAAACCCTGGCTGTCCTCAATTCCGAATTGAGCGAAGCGGCAAAAGCCAGGATAACGGCAGAATATGCCAAGAACCTGATCGGTGTCGCCGAACATACGCTGGCGGATCGATTGGTCGCGTTGAAAGACTAACAGAGGAGGGTGCAGTATGAGAAATTATATTAAATCAGTATCGGCCTTTCCGTTGCGGACCGCAGCGGTGATTATCCTCGGTCTCAGTCTCACGGCTTGTGCGTCCGGGATGGAAGAAAAGGACCGGATGGCCGTGGATCAGGCCAAGATGGACGCCGCCGACGCCAAAGCCGACGCCGCCCGCTCGCTGGCAATCATGGAGGAAGTCAAAACCATGAACGCGCAGACGATGCAGGCTGCCAAGGATGCGGCAGCGGCAGCCCAGTCGGCCCGCGAATCTGCCGATAAGGCGGCCAAAATAGCGGCGGAACTGGAAGCGCTTTATAACAAGCAGCTCAGGAAATAGGTCCGGCGGGCCGCTCGGGCTTTAGTCGGAAAATTTTACGGGGATGCCGCGTCTTTGTGCGAGAGCCTGGTCGAATATTTTCCAGTTCAGGCGCTTGACGTGGTGATCCTCCGCGATTTTCAGGACCTGCTTCTGAAGGTTCGTAAGGTCGATCGGTGAGGGATCAAACCGGCCGGTCGCTTCGATCTGGTCGGCCTGTCGTCCGCTGGGGTGGGCTTCGATATAGAGGGCGCCCTTGTCCCAGCCGAGTTTGACCGGTTCATCGACGATGGTGACGGGCATGCCGACTTTTGCGAGAGAAAAAACCTCCTTGATGCCGCGCGGGTAAAGACGGATGCAGCCACTGCTGACCCGCCGTCCGACCCCCGCCGGCTTGTTGGTGCCATGAATGGCATATTCGTCCCAGCCGATACGGATCGCATAGTCGCCGAGCGGATTATTCGGTCCGGGCGGGAGGGCGGCGGGCAGGTCCGGATTGGCGTCCCGCATGTTTTTCCCGGGACGCCAGGTCGGTTTTTCCCGAAGTTCGGTGACGCGTATCTCGCCCAGCGGCGTTTTTCGCCCGTCCCGTCCAATGCCCACCGGCCAGGAACGGATGTCCTGGCCGTCATCGCTGAAGTAATAAAGACGCATGTCGCCGAGGTTGATCACCAGTCCCGGTGTCCGGGTTTGCGGAAGGATATGCCAGCCCGGAATGAGCAGGCGGTCTCCCTGTTTCAGGGCCCAGGGATCAACGTCCGGGTTGGCGGCCCGAAGTTCGACAAAACCGGTCTCCGTCTCGCGGGCGACATCGGTAAGGATCTTTTCGCCGTTGATCGTATAAATCGACAGCGCACCGGCAAGATCGCGGGCCTCTGCCGGTGAAACGCAGACGGTCAGCAAGCCGAAAAGAAGCGTAAACCTACAAAGATACCGCTGCAGCAGCTTCCCGGTATTCATCTGCCATCGCCTCCAATCCATTTCGGAACAATAATCCTATTTTGGACAGAGTAGCATTGATTGTCACCCTTGCCGTTTATCTTTGACGGTCAGGCGTATCACGTCAGGATAGGGAGATGAATTCCACAATGATCATGATTTTATCGACGGTTTCGTGATCCTTGCCGAGCGGCAGGGCGAGGGAGGCTATGCCGATGAAATCACGGTTGGGCCCGACATAGGGCACCTGCCGCGCGCTCGGCGCGCTGGCTTCAACGATGGATTTCAGGTTTTCGAAGACTTTGGAGCCCGGACCCTTGCCGGGAATGCCGGAGAGCGCGACGCCGGTATAGTTACAGTTGAAATTCTGCAGGGCCTCATTGCCAATGATGCGGTAGACAAAATCCAGCGGATTTCTGCGGACATCCAGAAGAACGATCTTCGGCAGCAGCGAGGACAATCGTCGAAGATCAAGCTCCCGTCTTGAGGGAAGCCGATTTTCTCCTCTGGCCTCCTCCCAATAGGCGAGCGCCAGTTTATGGGACGGTGCTTTCAACTCGAAATCGGGCGCCGGCCAGGATTTCTCGCTTGTCGAGGGCAGGATTGTCGGGGAAATATCCGTATTATCCTGTCTGTTGAGCAGTCGGCTGATGATCATGGAGGTCCTGGTATTTTATCATTATTTCAGGGAGCTGCTGGATAGCCGTAATTTCTTAACAATTGGTTAATTTCGGGATTTTTGGATGGCGGCGCGAGTTTGCTTTGCCCCGCCTTGCATGTTCCTGTAAAAGAAGCGCAAATATGAATTCGAAGAAGTTCCCGAGGAAGCAGCCGCCCATATGACCCGTCACCTTATTACCTCCGCCTTGCCCTATATCAATGGCGTCAAGCATCTGGGAAACCTGATCGGCTCCATGCTGCCCGCCGATCTCTATGCCCGTTACCTGCGCGCCCGCGGCGAGGAAGTGCTGTTTATCTGCGCGACCGACGAGCATGGCACGCCGGCGGAGCTGGCGGCGCGCCAAAAGGGCCAGGATGTGGCGGAATTCTGCGCCGAGCAGCATAAGGTGCAGGCGGACCTTGGCGCCGCCTTCGATCTGTCCTTCGATTATTTCGGCCGCTCGTCGTCGCCGCAGAACAAGGAGCTGACCCAGCATTTCGGCCAGAAACTTCTCGAAAATGGTTTTATTGACGAACGGGTGACGCGTCAGGTTTATTCCATCGACGACGGCCGCTTCCTGCCGGACCGCTATGTCGAGGGGACCTGCCCGCATTGCGGCTATGACAAGGCGCGCGGCGATCAATGCGAGAACTGCACCCGGCTGCTCGATCCGACGGACCTTCTGGAGCCCCGTTCGGCGGTGTCCGGCAGCACCAACCTCGAAATCCGCGAAAGCAGGCATCTTTTCCTGCTGCAATCGAAGCTCGCCGGGGAAATTCGCATCTGGGTCAACAAGCACCAGGACTGGCCAGTGCTGGTTTCCTCCATTGCGCTCAAATGGCTGGACGAGGGGCTGCATGACCGGGGAATCACACGGGATCTCAAATGGGGCGTTCCGGTCGACCGGCCCGGCATGGAGGACAAGGTCTATTATGTCTGGTTCGACGCGCCGATCGAATATATCGGGGCGACGAAGGAATGGGCCGATGAGGACCCGGACAATCGTGACTGGAAGTCCTGGTGGTATGAGGCCGACGATGTGCGCTATGTGCAGGTGATGGCAAAGGACAATGTGCCTTTTCACACGGTCACGTTCCCGGGCACGATCCTCGGCAGCCGCGAGCCCTGGAAGATGGTGGATTACATCAAGGGGTTCAACTGGCTGAACTATTACGGCGGCAAGTTCTCGACGAGCCAGAGGCGCGGTATATTCATGTCGGACGCGATTCAGCTGCTGCCCTCCGACTACTGGCGCTATTATCTTCTCGCCAACGCCCCGGAAACCTCGGACGCGAGTTTCACCTGGGACGGCTTCGCGGGTACCGTCAACAAGGATCTCGCCGATATTCTCGGTAATTTCGTCAACCGGACGCTTAAATTCTGCTCGTCCAAGTTTGGCGGCGCGCTTCCCGAGGGCGGTGAGATCGGGGAGCGGGAGAGGGCGCTTGCCACAACGTTGCAGGCGCGGCTTAAGGACTACAACACCCATATGCAGGACATGCAGATCCGCAAAGCCATGCAGGAACTTCGCGCAATCTGGGCCATGGGCAATGAGTACCTGACGGAAGCGGCCCCCTGGACGGTTTTCAAGACCGACCCGGCGGCCGCCGCCGCCTCGCTCCGTATCGCGATCAACCTGATCCGCGTATTTGCCATTTTAAGCGCGCCGGTTATTCCGAATGCGGCGGGCAGGATGGCGGCGGCGCTTGGCGTCACCCTCGCGCCGACTGACTGGATCGAGGGGGATTTCCTCGAGGAATTGCAGACACTTGAAGCTGGTCACGGCTTCACTATCCCCGATGTCCTGTTCAATAAGATTTCCGATGAGGAAGTCGCCGCCTGGGAGACGCGTTTCGGCGGTCAGGACTAACCCCGAAGTCCCGGTTTCCATGGGATTTTATCCAATTTCGCGGCAGATCTTAACCG
>JAIOYL010000144.1 GCA_021741195.1 Sneathiella sp.
CGGGCGTCCCCGGATTTCAAGCTCAACGGCACCCGCCGCCGCAATGTCACGCTGCGCTTCGCCCGCATCGCCGCAAGGCGGCTTCTGAGTGCAGAAATTCCAACCAAGGAGACATTTTATGTGCGCTAACACCCCCACCGGCACCGCCATCCCAAAGGTTTTCATCGATAACGCCCGCACCCGCGTGACCGAATGGCGCTTCAAAAGCCGAGGCGACGCCACCGGATGGCATACGCACCAGTATGACTATGTGGTCGTGCCGCTGTTCGACGGCTTCCTCGATATCGAGCTCCCGGACGGCGAAACGATGCGCGCCGAACTCAAGACCGGCATCCCCTATTTCCGCGAGACCGGCATCGAGCATAACGTGAAAAACGGCAACGACTTCGAATGCGCCTTTGTCGAGATTGAGTTTCTGACGGTGGACCCGAAGGGGTTTTAGGGGTATTGCTTCAACATAAAGTTTGACTTAATGGTTGAATAGATTCAATCTAATTCCCAAAAAGATTTCTTTATAAAGAGGTAATGAATTTGGAATATAGTCGGCCAGAAATATTTATTGGCTTGGTTGGTGCGGTTGGGTCGCCAGTTTCATCCGTTTCTAAAAGCTTAGAACAGGCATTTAAATCTGTCGATTACAAACCTACGACTATACGCCTAAGTAAATTACTCACGAAAGAAGCAAATAATTCGTCATCTAAAACGGCAAAAAAGTTGCCAGAAGATGAGAGAATTCGACAAGCGATGGATGCAGGGGACCGACTTAGAACAAATGCAGGTCGGGCAGACGCCGTTATTTCCTTAGGTGTTCGTCAAGTTGACGAAATTAGAGAAAAATATTTTGAAGAAGAGGTTCCCTTAGCTTTTATATTTCATTCTCTTAAAACACCGGAGGAAGTCGAAACTCTACGCGATATCTATCGAGAAAATTTCTTTTTAGTTTCTGCATATTCGTCAAAAGAAAAACGACTTGAAGTATTGAAGAAAAAAATCGGAGACAGCAGAGATAGTTTAAATTACCAAAACCATACTCAAGATGCAGAGAACCTAATAGAAAGAGATAAGATAGGCGCGGTTTCTATTGACGGAAAAGAACCAGAAAATGTTCTCGGGCAGAACGTGGAAGGAACATTCCCTCTAGGAGATTTTTTTGTAAACTGTGACGGTAAAGTAAGTATTCTAAACCAAATAAATAGGTTTATTCAAATACTGTTCAGCCACCCAAATCGGACTCCGACAATTGATGAGTACGTAATGTTTCATGCAAAGGCTGCAGCCTTAAGGTCGGCAGATTTATCAAGACAAGTAGGAGCAGTAATTTCGTCGGAACTTGGAGAAATTATTTCGGCAGGATGTAATGAAGTCCCAACTACGGGCGGAGGTTCAGTTTGGGAAGGAGACGAAGATCTTGGTAAAAAAGAAAATCGAGATTTCTCTATTGGATATGACCCAAGCGTTCGTATGAGAGACGAACTTCTCGAAGAAGCATTTAACAAAATTCCTGAAGATTGGCTTTCTCCCGCAGTAATAAAGAAAGGTCGTGATAAGCTCGTAAACGAAGCTTTGTATGCCGGAAATAATTCGCCACTAAAAGGCACAAGAATTGCCAGTATATTAGAATTTGGTCGTGTTGTGCATGCTGAAATGACGGCAATTACGGATGCTGCAAGAAGAGGAAATTCGGTAAAAGATAGCACCCTATATTGCACGACATTTCCGTGCCATATGTGTGCTAGGCATATTATTTCCGCAGGAATCAAACGGGTAGTATTTATTGAACCCTACCCTAAATCTTTAGCGAAAGAACTTTACGGTAAAAACATTAGAGTAGATAACGATAAAACAGCAGATAATGCGGCTTTAGTTTTTGAGCCGTTTGTAGGTGTTGGGCCAAGAAGGTTTGTGGAACTATTTGAAGCCCCAACTCGGAAAGATAAGAGAGGAAAAGCACTAGAGTGGGAACCTGCGACTGCGGAACCGAAAGTCCAAAAAAATATTTCGCATATACTTCTTGAACAATTTTATATCAACGAAACATCGGGTATAAATGTCTAAAAAAGGGGAATGATCAATGGCTAACAATGCAGTGCGAAAAAGTTCGCAAAATATGAGAGTTAGAAAATTAGAAGATTCTCTATCAGAAACAAAAATGCGAATTATTAAAAGTCATATAAAAAGCCTTGGATCGACAAGTCGTCCGACTTCGCCAGGTAAGAAAAAAGTATCCGCATAAATTTATAACTCTATATATCACCGATACGGGTCATCTTTCGCGAGGTAGTTCGTGACATAATCGCTAATGCCGTCTTCCAGACTCCGGAAATTGCCGCCGAAACCTGCTGAGCGGAGTTTTTGCATGTTGGCTTGGGTGTAATACTGGTATTTGTCGCGGATCTCGATGGGTGTGTCGACGTAGGTGATTTTTTCGGGCTTGTTTGCGGCGGTGAACACGGCGCTGGCGAGGTCCTTGAAGCTCCGCGCCTTGCCGGTGCCGAGATTGAACAGGCCGGAGACTTTCGGGTTGTCGAGCAGCCACAGGATCACATCGACGCAATCCTTCACATAGACGAAATCGCGCAGCTGCCCGCCGTCCTTATAGTCGGGGTGATGTGACTTGAAGAGGGTGACCGCCTCCCCCGCCGCGACCTTCGGATAGCATTGGGCGATCACGCTTTTCATATTGCCCTTGTGATACTCGTTCGGGCCGTAGACGTTGAAAAACTTGAGCCCCGCCCATTGCGGCGGCGTCATGGCGCCCCGCTTGATCTCGCGGGCGGCGAACTTGTCAAAGGCATGCTTGCTCCAGCCATAGAGATTGAGCGGCTGCAGTTTTGCCAGCGCCTCCTCGTTCATCTCATCGTCAAACCCCGCCGCCCCATCGCCATAGGTCGCGGCGGAGGAGGCGTAGATAAAGGGGATCGTGTTTTCGGTCGCAAAGCTCCAGAGCATACGTGTCGGGCGGAAGTTGCGCTTTAATATCAGGTCGCCGTCGGTCTCCGTGGTGGCGGAGATCGCGCCCATATGGATGATGGCGGCGAGCCGGGACTCGTTCTTGTAAAGCCAGACATCGAGATTGTCCGGATCGACGAAATCGGAGACCACGGATTTCGCGAGGTTCCTCCATTTATCCCCCGTCTCCAGCCAGTCGCAGACAACGACCTTTTTCCCCTGTTCCGAGAGCGCCGCGACAATATTGGAGCCGATAAACCCGGCGCCGCCTGTGACAAGGAAGGTATTCCCCATGAATTTACGCTTTTTCTGTGCGCCCGAGCAGGCGCTGTATGGTGCCGGTGGTGCTGAACCCCTCTTTTAGGGCCGCGAGATGGACCCGCCCGCCGTAAGCCTGGACAACACCGGCGCCGACCACGGTCTCGACGGTGTAATCCGCGCCCTTGATGAGCACATCGGGCCGGATCGCCTCGATCAGCCTGATCGGCGTATCTTCCGCGAAGGGGACAACGAGATCGACATCGGCGAGGCTGGCCAGCACGATGGCGCGGGAATTCTCGTTCGTTACCGGCCGCCCCTCGCCTTTGAGCCGCCGGATGCTGTCATCCGTATTGAGCCCGACAACCAGCCGGTCGCATTCGCCTTTGGCTTGTTGCATGAGAGAAATATGGCCCGGATGCACCAGATCGAAGCAGCCGTTGGTGAACCCGACCTTGAGACCGCGCATCCGCCAGTTGGACACCCGCTCCAGGGCCGCATCAAGTCCGACAATCTTGTTTTCAAGGCCGCTGATCTCGAGGTTGTGGAGCGCGTGCTTCATCTCCTCGCGGGTGACGGCGGCGGTGCCGGTCTTGGAGACCGCGATGCTGCCCGCGAGATTGGCAAGCGCCGCCGCGTCCTGAAGCGATGCACCGGCGGCGATCCCGAGCGCGAGCGCGGCGATGACGCTATCGCCCGCGCCGGAGACATCAAAGACTTCCTGGGCCTCGGCGGAAATATGATGCGCCTCCTCCCGGGTGATCAGGCTCATCCCGGCTTCCGAGCGGGTGACAAGGAGCGCTTCGAGGCCGGTTTTCGCAAGCATATACTCCGCCGCTTCCTCCACCTCGATATTGGTGCCGCAGGGCATGCCGCTTGCCGCGATCATCTCTTTGCGGTTCGGTGTGAGCAGGGTAACGCCTTCATAGCGGCCGAAATCCGCCGATTTCGGATCAGCAATGACCGGAATGCCCTTGGCGGTCGCAAGGGCAATGACCTGTTTCAGCACCGTGTCCGAAAGCACGCCCTTGGCATAATCGGAGAGGATGACGATATCCGCCGTTCTGAGCGCCTCGGTAAAGGCTTTCAGGACCAATCCGGCGGTCCTGGGCTGCAGCGTATGGGTTGCCTCGTGATCGCTCCTGAGCAATTGCTGACCGTCGGCGATAAAGCGGGTCTTGACCGTGGTCGGCCGGCCGGCCGATTTCACAATATGCGATGCCGTAGCGCCCTGAGCGGCCAGAATGCTCTCGATTTCTCGGCCCTCGGCATCCTCGCCAACCACCGAGACAAGCCGCGCCCGCCCGCCAAGGGAGAAAATATTACGCAGCACATTGCCCGCGCCGCCGAGCATTCTTTCCTGATGCGAGATTTTGAGGACGGGGATCGGCGCTTCGGGCGAAATGCGCACGGCGCTGCCATAGTTGAAGCGGTCCAGCATCACATCGCCCAGCACCAGAACCTCAAAGCCGGAGGAATTATCGAGTGTCGCCAGAAGGTTGGAACGGTTCGGCATTTCTATCCTCAAACCAGTTTCAGGGATTGTTCGAGCGCGCCGCAGAGCATGTGACCGAGCGTGATATGCATTTCCTGTATCCGCCGGGTCGACTGCGCCGGGATGACAAGGGCGCCGTCGGTGAGGCCCGGCATCAATCCGCCGTCGCGCCCGGTCAGCGCCGTCGGAACAAGACCCATCGTTCGCGCCATTTTGAGCGCCGCAACGATATTCGGGCTGGTGCCGGAGGTGGAAATGCCGACCGCGACGTCGCCGGGCTTTCCCAAAGCCTCGATCTGGCGGGCGAAGACCTGCTCGAAGCCGAGATCGTTGGCGCCTGCGGTCAGCGCCGAGGTATCGGTGTTGAGCGCGATCGCGGCAATGGGCTTGCGATCCTCGATAAAGCGGATCACCAGCTCGGCGGCGAGATGCTGGGCGTCGGCGGCGCTGCCGCCATTGCCGAAAAACAGGATCTTGTTGCCGCTTTCGATAGCGGTCACCCAGATCCGCAGCATTCTGCCAAAGGATTCTGCAAGATTGCCCCGCGTATCGGCCAGAACCGCCGCGTGATCTTCCAGTTCGCTCTCGAAATACTCTAACGGATCCAAAAAATACCTCGCGCCATAATAGATAAGTCTCATGCGGTAATAGTATAATCTATCCGCCGCTGCAAATACGGAGTTTAATTGGCGGCTTTCTCGCGCGGCGGCAAACGGCCCGCCGCGATATCCTCGATCAGCCGGAGCTGGCGCGGCAGCAGGTTCTTGTGAGCGTATTTCTCGAGTACAAGGGCGCGCGCCGCCCGGCGGATATTCTGGAAGTCGCCAACATTCTCCAGCACTTCCTCGATCTGTGCGGCAAAGGCCTCATGGTCCTTGAAAGGCGCGAGGAAGCCGGTTTCGCCATGGCGGATGACTTCGCGAACCGGCGCGGTATCGGAGGCGACGACAAGTCCGCCGCAGGAGAGGCTCTCGATCAGTGACCAGCTGAGCACAAAAGGCACCGTCAGATAGGCGCGCACGGTCGAGAATTGCAGCACCTTCACATAATCGCTGTAGGGGAGCGGGCCGGTAAAATGCAGGCGCTCGGGATCGGGTTTCAGTTCCGCGACCATGCGCTTGCCCCAGCTGTCTCCCTCCGGGAGCTTCTTGCCATAGGCAACGCGGTCCTCGCCCACCACCAGGACATGCAGATTTGGCCGTTTCTTCATCAGCAGCGCGGCGGCGCGCATGAACTCCGGAAATCCGCGATAGGGCTCCATCCCGCGCGTGGCATAGGTCAGGATCTCCTTGACGCCCGTCAGGTCAAGATTGCCGATCTTTTTGTCAATCCGCCGTTCAGGCTTGAAGAAATCCGTATTCACGCCGTCATGCAACACTGAAAGCTTCGAATGGAACACGTCCGGAATCTGCGAAAGCTGATAGCTGGTTGGCACCTGTCCCCAGTCGGACGTGGCAAAATCCATCAGCAGCGGCATGTTCTTGCTGTGAATCCGGGCGGCATCGTCATAGGCAACCGCCGCCGGGTCGAGAAAATCTGCATCCGAGCCATGTGCATGGTAATACCATTCGAAATAGCTCAGGAGACGGGCTTTCGGAAACACTTCCTTGACATAGAGACTGTTGCCCCAGCCAGAATGCGAGCAGATGATATCCGGCTGAAACCCTTTCTGCTTCAAATCCAGGCAGAGCCGGAAGACCGCCTGTCCGTTGAGGACAGCCGTTTCCGTATGCCGCAGATAATGATGGGTTTCCGCCTTCGCTATCCGGTGCGGTTTGTAGACGAGATTGGTGACGCCGGGGATTTTCAGGGTTGCCCGCTGGGACGCAAAAAGGACCTGATTGCCCTTTACTGCTGCCAGCTCACGGGCGACATGCCGGTATTGCGCCGGAAAATTATTGTGCAGGAACAGAACGCGCATCGGGGCTATACAGTTTCCTTCGGAAGGTCGCGGGACATTCTTGTCCGGCGCGGGTCCATGCTGTCGAAACCGGAAAAGGGTTCTTTCAGGCGGGCGTCGGCCATGTCGATATAGTCCGGATTGATCTCGATGCCAATGGCGTCGCGGCCAAGAACCTGCGCGACCCGCGCCGTGGTGCCGCTTCCCAGAAAAGGATCGAGAACCGTATCGCCGGGGGAGGAAGACGCGTTGATAATGCGCTCAATCAGTGCTTCGGGCTTTTGCGTCGGATGCGGCAGGCGTTCGGCGGCGCAGTAATGGACATGGCTGAACTGCCAGACATCTCCCGGATTGGCGCCTGCCATGTTATTGCGCTTGCGATAGTATTTCTGCGGCACCCGCACGTCATCGAGATTGAAAGCGGCATCAGTGCCTTTCGAGAACCACAGGATATCCTCATGGCGCGGGGAGAAACCGCGCTTGCGCCCCATTCCTTGCGTATAATGCCAGGTAATCCAGCCCTGCGGTGTCAGACCAAGCTCTTCTTCAAGCAGCAGATAAAGCCGGGCGATAAACTTGACCCCCATGAAGCAGTAAAGCGAGCCGTCCGGTTTCAGGATCCGAACGGCCTCCCTGAGCCAGCCTTCCGTAAATTCCTGATAGTCGGCGCGGTCCTTCAAATCGACATTATTGCCGTAGTCCTTGCCAAGGTTATAGGGAGGATCGGCGATGATCAGATCAATGCTGTTCGCGGGCAACCGCGCGATCTCTTCGGCGGCGTCGCCGCAAATCAATTTACTTCTTTGAACTGACTGAACCATAAAAAAACTTACTGCGGTGAGCGTTTGGCCATGATGCGTTGCAGGGTCCGGCGATGCATGTTGAGGCGCCGGGCGGTCTCCGAGACATTATGGTCGCAAAGCTCATAGACCCTCTGGATATGTTCCCAGCGAACACGGTCGGCGGACATCGGGTTTTCCGGCGGCGTCGGCATCGCATCCTTGTCGGCGAGCAGGGCGGCGACGATATCCTCGACATTGGCCGGCTTGGCAAGATAGTCGATGGCGCCCGCTTTCACCGCGGCGACGGCGGAGGCGATATTCCCGTAGCCTGTCAGCATGACAATGCTGGCCTCCTTATTGAGGCTGCGGATCGCCTCGACAACTTCAAGCCCGTTGCCGTCCTGCAGCCTGAGATCGACGATGGCAAAGTCGGGATTGATCTCGCGGGCGAGCCGTTTGCCTTCACAGACGGAATTTGCGAGGGTTGGCGTAAAGCCTTTGCGCTCCATCGACCGGCCGAGCCGGTTTAAAAAAATCTCGTCGTCATCGACGATCAGCAGTGGCTTTTTACTGTCCATTGCCCATACTTCCCACTGTCCTGCATCACGGGGAGTTCCCCCTCCAGTCTGCAGACTATCATACACTCGATTTTTCAAAAGGGTCAGATTTTTCGAGCCGCTTTCGCGACCAGAGAATTTCAACAATGGCGCCGCCGCTTTTGCGGTTGCTGAACGTGAGGTCGCCGCCACTTCTCCTAATCAGCATGTCGGCAATGAAGACGCCGAGGCCCATACCGCCGTTGCCTCGGCGACTCGACATATAGGGCTCGCCAAGCCGGCTCAGGATTTCCTCGGAAAAGCCGGGGCCATCGTCGCGGATTTCCGCCCGCACCAGCTTGTCATCCCAGAAAAGATCGATCATGACCTGATGCGCTGCGAAATCAGCGGCGTTGCTGATCAGGTTGCCCAGGGCATGACGGAGTTCGGGGGTTAAAAAAAGACGCGGCTTTGTTACCGTGTCGCCATGGGTATGAATAACGATCGCTTTGCCCCGGTCCCCGTATTTCTCCGCGATCAGCGAGAACAGGCTGTCGAGGGCAAGATAGTTATGATGCGCCGTATCCTGTAAAAATCGCTCCGTATCCGGGCCCTTGGAAAGCTGGGCCAGCACCTCGGCGCATTTTTTGGCCTGATCATGCAGAAGCGCGGCATCTTCGGCGGCGGCGCTGCCTTCGGGCAGTTCCTGGGTGAGTTCCTCCGAGATGAGGAGAATGGTATTGAGCGGTGTGCCGAGCTCATGGGCGGCCGCGGCCGCGATGCCGCCGACGGCGGAGAGTTGCTGCTCGCGGGCCAGTTCAAACCGGGCAATGGTCAAGGCATCAGCCATTTTGCGGGAATCCGCGGCAAGGAGCCAGGCGTAGCCGGACAGGAACAGCGTGCCCAGAACGAGGGCCGCCCAGATCGCCAGAATATAAATGCCGGAAAAAAGGAAGCTGTTTTCGGGCAGGGGCAAGGGCTCATAAAAAATTGCCAGCACCGAAATGCAGGCGAGCGTGGTCAGGCCGAGAAACAATGTTCCGCGCCGCGGCAGGTTGGTCGCGGAAATGGTCACCGGCACCAGGAACAGGACCGAAAACGGATTTGTCAGCCCGCCGGTAAAATAAAGCAGCCCGGCCAGTTGCAGGATATCGTAAAAAAGGTACAGAATGGCCCCGCGATTGGGGAGCCGGGCGGTGGATTTCCGGTTCAGGCCGACAAGAATATTCAGAATGGCGCTAGCGCCGATCAGAAGCGCGACAGGCCCTAGAGGCAAGTCATAGCCGAAACCGAAGGCGACGGCGAAAACCGTGAAAGCCTGGCCAAGCACCGCCAACCAGCGAATAT
>JAIOYL010000145.1 GCA_021741195.1 Sneathiella sp.
AGGCCGAAGCGCGTTTCGTCGCCGGGGCGGGATGATATGTTCCGCCCGTCATTGGTTCGGGCACCCCTGTCGTTGTCGGCAGGCTCAATGGAAGTCCCCGCAAGCTTCTGACCGCGAGGAACGCAAAAGCCTCCGCCTCCAGATCATCGCCGCGCCAGCCCACTGCCTCGACCGGATCGACCGGCGCCGCCACGGCCTCCGCAATCAGGCGGGCGAGCTCCGGGTTCTTGCGCCCGCCACCGGTCAGCAGCCAGCGCTTCGGCCTCTTCGGCAGATGATCAAGCGCGCGTCGGATGCTCCCGGACGTAAAATTAAGCAGTGTCGCCGCTCCGTCCTCAAAACTGAGTCCTGCAATCGCTTCGCCCACGGGAAACTGGTCGCGGTCGAGGCTTTTGGGCGGTTTCTGTTCGAAATAGGGATGATCGAGCAATTTTGCGAGAATGGCGGCATCCGCGCGGCCCTTCGCCGCAATTTCCCCGCCCTCGTCATAGGGCGCACCGGTATGGCGCAAGATCCAGTCGTCGAGCAGCGCATTCGCCGGTCCGGTGTCGAAGGCGAGCACGTCCTCCCCATCGATATAGGTGACATTGCCGACCCCGCCGAGATTAAGCACCGCAAGCGGCCCTTCAAGCCCCTTTGCCAGCGCCCGGTGGTAGAGCGGTGCAAAGGGCGCGCCCTCACCGCCCGCCGCGACATCCGCGAGCCGGAATTCGGCAACCGTATCGATGCCAGTCAGTTCCGCCATCATCACGCCGTCGCCAATCTGCACCGTCAGGCGGTTGGCCGGATCGTGAAAGATCGTCTGGCCGTGAAAGCCGATCACGTCGATATCGGACGGCATCAAGTCATTCTCGGCGAGGAGCGCGAGCACGCTCTCCGCCTGCAGGCGGGTAAAATCGGCGATCAACTCCGCCCCCGCCGTTTTCTTGCCAAGAACCTCGCGCAGGCGCGCGCGGAAACCGGGCTCATAGGGAACCGAGCGGACCGGGCCATGGGAGAAAACCGTCACGCCATCGGTCTCGATAATCGCCGCATCGACGCCGTCCAGCGAGGTCCCGCTCATCAGCCCGAGGGCGCGAAGCGGTTTATTTTCTCCGGGTTTTTGCTTAATTGACGTCATTTGCGATCCCGCGCTTTTAATCTGCTTCCCAAATGTGCTAAACGATGGCGCTCTTAACTCATACTGTAACAGAAATTCGTCCCATGACCGATCTACGCTCCGACTTCCTGAAAGTCTTCACCGAACGCGGCTACCTGCATCAATGTACAGATATAGACGCGCTGGATAAAGCCTTTGCTGAGGAAATCGTCACCGCCTATATTGGCTTTGACTGCACGGCGAAAAGCCTGCATGCAGGAAGCCTGATGCAGATCATGATCCTGCGCCGCCTGCAGCGGGCGGGGCACAAACCGATCGTGCTGATGGGTGGCGGGACGACGAAGGTCGGCGACCCGACGGGCCGCGACGAGAGCCGCCCGCTGATCACCGAGGAAGTCATCCAGGAGAATATGGACGGCATCAAGAAGGTGTTCGAGAAATTCCTCACCTTCGGCGACGGCCCGACCGACGCCATCATGGTCAATAACGCCGACTGGCTCGATGATATCAAATACATCCAGTTCCTCCGCGACTATGGCCCGCATTTCTCGATCAACCGGATGCTCTCCTTCGACAGCGTGAAGCAGCGGCTGGAGCGTGAGGAATCGATGACGTTCCTCGAGTTCAACTACATGATCCTGCAGGCCTATGATTTCGTGGAGCTGAAGAAGAACTATAACTGCAGCCTGCAGCTTGGCGGATCCGACCAATGGGGCAATATCGTGAACGGGGTCGAGCTTGGCCGCCGGACGAACGGCTTTAGCCTCTTTGGCCTGACGTCCCCGCTTCTCACCACCTCCTCGGGCGCGAAGATGGGCAAGACGGCGGGTGGCGCCATCTGGCTCAATGAGGACATGCTGAGCGCCTACGACTACTGGCAGTTCTGGCGCAACACGGAAGATGGCGATGTCGGCAAGTTCCTGCGGCTCTTCACCGAAATCCCTTTAGGCGAGGTTGCCCGGCTTGAAAGGCTCGAAGGCGCGGAGCTGAACGAGGCGAAGAAGATTCTCGCCGATGCCTGCACCGAGATGGCCCATGGCAAGGCCGCCGCGGAAGCCGCCGCCGAAACCGCGCGCCAGACCTTCGAGATGGGCCAGACAGCGGAAGGCCTGCCAACGCTTGAAGTGCCAAAAGCCGAGCTGGAAGCCGGTATTCCGGCCTTCGCGCTGTTTCACCGGACAGGGCTTTCCGCCTCCAGCTCGGAAGCGCGCAAACTCATCAAGGGCGGCGGGGCAAGGCTGAACGATGAGAAAATCTCCGACGAGAAGGCTGTTCTCGGCGTCAGTGATCTCGATGGTGAGGGACGGATCAAGCTGTCCGCAGGCAGGAAGCGGCATTATCTGGTCGTGCCTGTCTAACCCTAGGGGCTCGGTCTGCTGTCAGGCTTGGTCGTGGTCGGCGGCTGCACATCCTCCTGGTCCCAGGGTTCGAAGAACATGCGGCGGAGGATGCCCGGCGCCAGCGCCGAGACGGCGTTGACACTGGTCTGGGGATCATCGAGACCGCCGCTTACCTTGTAGGAAAAGCCGAAAATCCCCTCCCCCTGCTTGCCGACCAGGAGGGTGCCGAGGATCGGGATATTGCCGAGCATCGAGTTCAGCGTATAGGACGGGATCACGGTCCCGTACATATCGATTTTGTTGGCGGGCTGATCGACGGTGCCATTGACGGTGATGCCGATGGAGCCGATGGCGCGGAAATCACGCGTTGTGAAGACACCGTTCTCATAGGTAAACGGCCCTTCGACGGTCGCAAAGACCATCCCTTCGCCGCGCAGGAGATCAACAATGCCGCCGAGCGATCCAAGGGTCAGGATCCTCCCGAGTACGGGCGCATTCACCACCCGGACATTCTTGATATCAATCGTTCCCTTTGCAGGCCGGGATTCCTTCGTATCATCGATCGTCGCGGCCAGTTTCAGCGTGCCGTCGCGGAAATCGTCATACAAATCGAGCCCGCGGAACAGCGATCCGGCGTCATCGGATATGAAGGTGACAGTACGGCCCTCACCTTTACGCGCCAGATCGAAATCCACCTTCTTGCCGCCCGCGAAGTGCCCCTTGGCCGTACCGTTCTCAATCAGGTTTCCCTCAACCCGCAATTTGGCGCTCACCGTCTCAAGGACAATATCCTGGTCCAGCAGGATTTTGGCGAGATCAACGTCAATATCAATATTGCGGTCATTTTCGGGACCGTCGATATCCGCTTCATTGAGGTCATAGGTGGCAACCACGAAGGGCCGGAGGTCGAACTCTGCCCCATGGACATGGAGGTTCATGTTATCCTTGGTTTTTTGCGTGAACTCGAAGCCGAAATCATTGTCGCCGTATACGATGGAAGGGACATCAAGCCGGGTGAGCAGTTCGCCGTTCAGCTCCGCCGTACCCGTCGCCGACAAGTCCCCCGCCGTCAGCGTGATATTGGAAAGTGTCGCGACATCGTCCGCAGCGACCTTGATATCGGTGCTGAACCGGCCGGGCGTTCCCGCCTCCTTCACCCAATGCAGCGCGCTCACGGTAATTTTCGTTTTTTCGAGATCAAGTTTCAGCGTTCCCGACGCGCTGCCCTTTGGCTCCGTTTCAAACTGCAGATCTGCGGCCATCGGCCCTTCAAGATACGGAGTGCCGAGCTTGAGCGCCGCCCGCCCCGCATCGTCAACGTCTCCCCTGACGCGGTAGAGGCGGTGCCCCTCACGCGCGCCGCTGAACCAGCTTTCGGCCATCAGGGAAACCGGCACCGTATTCAGCGCGGCCGTGCCGTTGACGGTGACGCCCTTGGGATTGACCGCGACCTTCAGCTTGCCATCCTTGAGGTCAATGCCCTCCGCCACATCCGGGATAGAGGCGCCGGTGAAATCGCCGCTGGCGGAATAATCAACGTTTTTCAGCTTGAGATCGAACCGCAAGGGAAACTTGAAGGACGCATCGACGGCGCCCTCCCCGGTCATGCTCGCGGGCACAATCCCGTAGGGTGTGGCGAGGCCCAGCGGCTTGAGGTCGAGGAAGGTGAAGATGTCCCGGCTCGGCCCGGTCACATGGATCCTTATATCGGCCAGCTGGTCATATTTATCGAATTCATTGATCACCACCTTGTCCGACGTCACGGCAAGATTGCCGAGCTTGCCGGTGAGGCCACTGATGGTGACCCCCGTCGCGGTCAGCACCCCATGGCCCTTGATGTCGGTCACTTTCGGCAAGGGCGCGTAATAATTGGCGGAGGTTCCCTCAAGATCAAAGCTGAGCTTGACCGCATCCTTCGGCAGATCACCGCTTGCCAGCACACCCGCAGGCAATTTGATCGTGAAGGCCCCTGCCGGGACAACACCGTCACGAATATTGGCGGTCACCCAGTTATAGCCGTTCACCGCCATGGAGTACGGCCAGAACCGGCCGAGATCGTTGACCTTGAGATTATTGACACCGCCGTCAATGGCGAGACCGATCCCCGCTTCGGCAAGATCGACCGACCCGCTCATTCGAACCGTCGCGCCGAGGGTCCGCGCCTCGACCTGCTCGAGATCTATATGCCTGAAATCTCCCGACGCCTTGCCGGAAACGGCGACGCTTTCGATTGGCAGGGGTTGCTTGTACAACTCCGGCAAATCGATTTTGCCTTCCCCGGCGGTGACGTCGAAGCCGACGGAATCGAAGATGAAATGCTCATCGAGCGTAAGATTAACCTGGCCGGACAGGGTCAACCCGATGCCTTTGAGAATGTCGAGCTCCGCCGCCTGCTCGCCGACAAGCGGCAGCGGCAGATCCGTGAACTGGCCATCGATCTCGGTCCGCCTGAAGGTTCGGTCATAGTCGGCAAGGGCAACGACCGAGACGGTTTCCGACCCGACTTTCAGGTTGCCGTTTGCCTGTCCGCGCAGGCCGTTCGCCTCGCGCCAGACGAAGAGATCCGCATCCGTCACCCGCCAGAACCTGCCGAGAATTTCATCCTCGATATAGACGGAGGAATTATAGAGTTCCAGCCGCTGGAGATAGCCGGTAATGGTTGTCTTGTCGGGCTCGTTGCTGAGTTCCTGCAATATCCCCAGAAGCGTTTCACGCGAGGAGGCATCCTCCGCCGTGTCGTTCGCCGTCGTCGCGGCCTCGTCCCCGGACGGGTTTTCATTCATCAGCGCATAGTCATAGCCGAGCTTGATTTCCCCCTGCCTGTTACGGTTGAGCCGGATGGCAAGGCCGGTGAATTCAAGCGCCGCCGGGGCGATCCGTCCGCGCAAGAGCGCGCCGCCGCTGAAGACGACGGTGACGTCCGGGATGGAGGCGAGCCGCCGCTTGTTGTCGGAAACCACAAGGTCGCTGATGCCGACAACGAGGTTCTTGTCGCGGCGGTTCCACTCCAGCTCCAGGCCGGTGAAATTGACATCCAGGCCCGGATATTGTGTCTCCACCGCCTGCTCGATATAGGGCGCGACAAAGGCGAGCGGCAGCGGGCCACGCGCAAGCCCCGCCACGATCGCCAAAACGGCAAGAAAGACCAGAACCAGAACACCCATAACGGTGCGGAGTACTAATTTTGACGACGTTCTTACCAATTGAGAAATTCGCTTGTGTTAAAGGGACCTATACCGATAATTGATCCATTATCGTAACCCATGCAACCCGGATTAGGAATGCAAGTAATATGCAGCCGTCCAAACACTATTGACTCCGCGTGATGAACTGCGCGCGTTCAAGCAGTTCATCAAACGTCACAATATCAATGCTGCGGGTCTCGCGCCGGAACAGCTCAAAGGTGTCGCGCATTACGTTCGCATCTCTGGGGCTCTTGAAACGTGAGAACTCATCCCGTGACCCTATGACTAAAATGCTCTTTGCGTTTCTGGTGCGCGCCGTCAGAAGCTCGGTGCCTGACTTGTCGTAGTGCTCGCCAGTTTGAGCGAACGATAACCATTTCGCCTTCTGTTCGATGATCTGGGAAACCGCGCTCATGAACTCCGTGCTGAACACCCATGTTCCGGCTCGTCCGCCACGGCTTTCCCTGAAAATCGGGGTGTCTGGCCTCTTGATTTCAACAAGCACCGTGTAATCCGTGAAACCCATAAGGAAGTCGATCACAGGCTTATTCTGGTTGTCGGCACCTCCACCCCCCACTGTCATTTCTCGGCCAAATTGCCGCATTACGCGATAATCAAGGCCATAACCGAAAACCCACTGCTCGCGCTCAAAGAAGTCCTGCCACTGCGCTTCGCTCCAATCTTTGAGGCGCATATGTTCTTCAAACGCTTCCAAGCCCTGTCTGCGTCCGAGAAGGACGTTAATTTCCTCGTCGGTCAAAGACGGCCGAAGTTCGTGGAGAAGGCCGTTCCTCTGTCCCTCGGTCATGCTCTTGAAGCGCTCGATAATGCCGCGATCCGAAGCATCAATGATCGCTTTCGGCCCAGCCTTCGTGGATATGTCTTCGATCTGGAAATTCTCTTCATTCGACAGGTCGATGAATTTAATCTGAGACAGGAAGCCAAGAAGGCGGTTAAACTCGTCGTCGCGGAAGGTGAATTC
Source organism: Sneathiella sp. (assembly GCA_021741195.1). Lineage (GTDB taxonomy): Bacteria > Pseudomonadota > Alphaproteobacteria > Sneathiellales > Sneathiellaceae > Sneathiella. The sequence goes on from JAIOYL010000145.1 coordinate 6,607, forward strand.
GTCCTTCTCGACCGACTCAATCCAGTCGCCTGCACGAGACTTGTGAGATTTGAAGGTTTGAAGGGTTATATGCTTAACTTTCTTGTCGTCCTGTGTGACGAGGGCAGAAACCTGCGTTTTGCGGACATCCCCCCTTAGACGAAGGCACATTGCGCCTTCAATTTCTCCAAGGTGAACTTGGTCATTACCTTCGAGTACCATTTTGACATGGCGAACGCGCTCCGTGTTCCGCGCACTGAAGGCAAAGACCTTTGAGATATAGGTCTTGGCCTGTTTGCGTAGCTTGAAGTACTCGTATTCGCTCTCGTCGCTCATGTTCTGCGCTTTCCAGATCTCATGTATTCCGTAAAAGAATAGCAGCCTTCCTATGCCTCTCTCAAGGTGCGGAGCACTAATTTTGACGACGTTCTTACCAGTTGAGAAATTCGCTTGTGTTAAAGGGACCTATACCGATAATTGACCCATTATCGTAACCCATGCAACCCGGATTAGGAATGCAGGATATCCAACCGCTCAAAAAAATTCCATTCTGTGAGGCCATGAGTGACCTTCCCGGTCCTGGAAACATGGATCTCCTCGCCATCGGCCTGGAGGAGTGGGAGAAAGTCACCGCCGGGGATCCGGAACTGGCCCGTTTTGCCCGTGAATTCGGCGAGCAACCCGGCGCCTCCGATATCCTGGCGAGCATTTTCGGCAACAGTCCGTTTCTCAGTAGCTGTCTGCTGGCGGAACCCGGCCTTTTCCGCCGCCTGATGCTGGACGGTGCCGATGCGGCCCTTGACTGGATATATGGCGACCTCACTGAAACCGCAAGCAATGAGACGGACCGGGAGAATATCATGGCGCAATTGCGCATCGCCAAGCGGCAGATCGCCCTCCTCACCGCGCTTTGCGATATCGGCCATGTCTGGCCGCTGATGAAAGTCACCAGCGTCCTCTCCGATTTCGCCGGTGCCGCCGTCGAGATCTGCTGCAATCACCTGCTGGCGGCGGCGGCAGCGAAAGGCGACATTGTGCTTGCGCATCCCGATCAGCCGACGAAGGACAGCGGCCTGATCGTGCTTGGCATGGGCAAGCTCGGCGCAGCCGAGCTCAACTATTCCAGCGATATCGACCTGATTATCCTGTTTGACGGGGACAAGGTCACCTTCACCGGCCGCCGCTCGATCGAGGATTGCTTCGTCCGCATCGCCCGCAATCTGGTGATGATGATGCAGGAGCGCACCCGCGACGGCTATGTCTTTCGCACCGACCTGAGGCTCAGGCCCGATCCCGGCGCGACGCCCATCGCCCTTTCCGTCGGCGCCGCCCATGTCTATTACGAAAGCCAGGGCCAGAACTGGGAGCGCGCCGCCATGATCAAGGCGCGGCCCATCGCCGGGGATATTGCCGCCGGGCACGAGTTCACCTCCTTCCTCACGCCCTTTATCTGGCGTAAATCCATGGATTTTGCGGCGATCGAGGATATCCAGGCCATCAAGTCGCAGATCCACACCCACAAGGGATTCGCGAAAATCTCGCTTGAGGGGCATAATATCAAGATCGGCCGCGGCGGCATCCGCGAGGTCGAGTTTTTCTGCCAGACCCAGCAGCTGATTGAGGGCGGGCGCAATCCCTATTTACGCGAGTCAACGACTCTCGGCACGCTCCATCAGCTGACGGCCGCCGGCAAAATCACGCCCGATGTCGAGGCGGACCTCAAGCAGGCCTATATCTTTCTCCGCACGCTCGAGCACCGGTTGCAGATGACCCATGACGAGCAGACGCAGTTGCTCCCCGATGACCCGGAGGAATTCAGGAAGCTCGGCGTCTTTTTCGGCTTTAGGCAAGCGAAGGACTTTCGCCACGCGCTGCGCACCACCCTTGAGACCGTGCAGAAGCATTACGACGCTTTGTTCGAGTTCGAGAAGACGCCCGACCGCAAGGCGGGGCGGCTGGTCTTCACCGGCGCTGAGGATGACCCCGAAACGCTCAAATCACTGGCCGAGCTCGGCTTTGAGGATACGGTCAAGGTCTCGCAAAAGGTGCGCGAATGGCACCATGGCCGCTATCGAGCGACCCGCACGGTGCGCGCCCAGCAGATCCTCACCGAACTGATGCCGAGCCTGCTCGAGGCTCTCGCCGATACCAGCAATCCCGATGCCGCCTTTACGCGCTTCGATGTGTTCCTGCAGAAGCTTCCTTCCGGGGTTCAGCTCTTCTCGCTGTTCAAGGCCCATCCGAGCCTGCTGAAACTGCTGGCGCAGATCATGGGCATGGCGCCGGAGCTTGCCGAAAAGCTTTCCCAGAACCCGATGCTGCTCGACGGCGTGCTCTATACGGAATTTCTGGCGCCGCTGCCGCCGAAGAAGGAGCTTGCCGACGATCTCGAGCTGATCCTCGCGCCCGCCCGGGATTTTCAGGATACCCTCGATTTCTCCCGCCGCTGGGCCAACGACATGAAATTCCGTCTTGGCGTGCAGATCCTGAACAATGTCGATCACGGCACCGGGCTCGGCGCGACGGTGGCGGCGGGCCCTGTCTTTTCGGATATCGGCGAGGTGATGCTGAACAGCCTCTTCCCGCGCGTGGTGGCGGAACTCGGCCATGCCCA
>JAIOYL010000146.1 GCA_021741195.1 Sneathiella sp.
ACAAAGCCAGCAACCGGGATATGATAAATATCATGTCATCATCAATGCTATTGCCGCTCCTTGAAAAGCTGCCAGGTCGTGAACTCAGGTTTGCACCGGGTGAGGCGGTTTTTCATCTTGGCAGTCCGGTCAAGAGCCTCCACCTTGTGCGCTCCGGCACCATTCACCTAGCCCGTTATCAAGACAACGGCTCGGCCCTGTTTCTCCAAAAAGCTGGGCAAGGCACAATACTGGCTGAGGCTTCGCTCTATTCCGCCCACTATCACTGCGGAGCTGTCGCGGAAACTTATAGTGTGACCTGGGCTATTTCAAAGGAAGAAATGGCTTGGAACATTCTCGGGAACGCTGTTCTTGCTGATGCTTGGTCGCGGCATCTCGCACATGAGGTCCAGCGGGCCCGTCTTCACGCGGAAATCCTGTCCCTCAAGACGGTGGCGGCTCGTTTGAATGCCTGGATAGAATGGCATGGCGCCCTTCCTGAAAAGGGCCTTTGGTCCTCTGTCGCCTATCAGGTCGGCGTCAGCCCTGAAGCACTTTACCGAGAAATTGCAAAGCGACGACAAGGTATGCCTGGCGCGTAGTATGCTGAATACTTTCTGGAAGAACCACATTGAGTTGATAAGATACTAAAACAGCTTGTGGAAAAGGGCTAATTTTACCTCCAAAGCTCGATATTGCAGCTAATCCACGCGGACTGAAAATCCGCGTGTCGATGATTCGAATGCGCCCCAAGGCTCCATTTCTCCTAATCCGCAGCATACTTCCAAGACAAATAAGACATTCGGCGTGTCGACGTGCTATCAGCCTGTCAGTGGTTCTTTGCTACCCCTGACGTGCTCCCCAACTTATCCTCATTCATAAATTAGCTCTGTTTTGGTTATGGTCGTGTTTGGGACGGATTGCAAATTCAATTGGCGTGAGCCCATTTGAGCTCGTGTGGGGCCTTTCCGAGTTGTAGTCGGATCTCCACGCTTCGATCACCTGGTGGGCATGATTGTAGCTGGTGAAGAGATGCTCGTTGAGGCATTCATCGCACAGCCGCCCGTTGAACCTTTCCACGAAGCCATTCTGCATCGGCTTGCCCGGTTGGATGTAATGCCATTTCACCCTGCGGTCCTGTTGCCACTTCAGGATCGCGTTGGATGTCAGCTCCGTTCCGTTATCGCTGACCACCCTGCAGGGGCGGCCTCGTGTCTCGCTGATCCGGGTCCAGTTCCCGCGCCACATGTACAGCCGACAGCGAGTTGCCGACCATCGTCGCCAGACATTCCCGGCTAAAGTCATCGATGACGCACAGGGTGCGAAAGCGCCGACTGTCCGCCAGGGCGTCCGAGACGAAGTCCTGCGACCAGCGTTGGTTCGGACCCTGCGGGATCGCCATTGGCGCCCGGGTGCCAAGCGCGCGTTTGCGCCCGCCACGCTTGCGCACCGTCAGGCGTTCCTCTTTGTACAGCCGATAGAGTTTCTTCCAGTTCATCGCTACGCCTTCGCGTTTGAGCAAAATGTGCAGACGGCAATAGCCGAACCGATCGATAGCGATAAACCTTCGGATCGATCCCGGCCAGCGCGCAGGCACGGCGCTGCGAGTATCCCTTCTGAGTGATGGCCCAGTTCACGGCGATTTTCCTTGAGCTGGGCGTCAGAAGTTTTTTCCGAGCATTTCCTTCAGCGTCGCATTGTCCAGAACTTGCTCCGCCAGAAGCTTCTTCAGCTTGGCGTTCCCAGCCTCAAGCGCTTTCAGCTTTTTGGCTTCGGATACTTCCATGCCGCCATATTTGGAGTGCCTCTTGTAAAACGTTGCATCAGAGATTCCGCGCTTGCGGCATAAATCCGTCGCGCTCAAACTCGCCTGATGCTCTTTCAAAATACCAATGATCCGGTCTTCGGAAAATCTGCTGCGTTTCATCGTCCGTCTCCTTCTTGGAAAACAGACTAACCTAAAAACGAGGATGTTTCCGGGGAGCACGTCAATATTAAGCGGCAAGCTTGCGATGATGCAAGCGCCGCTGATCCTATTCCCACAACTTGATCCATATTGAAGTTAGTGTTTTTGAACCCATAGGCGCTGACTGGGAGCAGACGTTAATGAAAACATGCTCAACCTGAAGGCGGTAACGGCGAACTGTACCGCGGCGCCGATGGAAAGATGAGAATACTGACCCATTTCGAAGGGCGGGGCGATATTTGCAAAATTGTTGGCGGCGAATATTTCGCCGAAACTGGCATGGGTCAGGATGGCGGGATTGACCCGGCTTGTCGCTGCATCCGATAATCATCACTCTCGGACTTTGGAACGTAGCTGCCCAGCTGCGGTAAGCATCAAATCCAGATGAAGATATTTATGCCGGAACGCCTTATAACCCTCAATCAATTCACGGTAGCTATCCATACATCATCCTCTCCCTCCACTACAGAGAGCCCGCCAAATCAAACCCTGAAATGCGGGCGGTTCCGGCGAGATGCAAAATGTACGACCTGATACCTTCGCGAACGCTCCGGGTGTGCAGGTAATCGCGAATTCTCTCTTCCACCATATCAAAGGGTAAAATAGCACTGCTGGCATCCGAGGTGCGAAACCGGTGTGTATTCTGCTCATAATAGGTCCGGCAGATATCAGTACTAGCCATAGGCGCGATGACTTCCTGTTCAACCAGACGCATCAGCGAAGCATCAAGATCGACATCATTCTGATCAGCATCACTCAGTCCTTGCCTTACGGTCTCCTGGCGCAGCAATTCACGCACAACAAGGGCCTGTACCGCAGCATCGCGAGCCTTCTCCATGCTTTCCGCAGAATGATACTGCATCTCGGAGAAGACGGCGTTGTCATCGATTTCCGCATCATTAACAAACACCGGCATGGCTACCCCCTTTTCCTGACGATCTGATATCCCGGCCGCAGGATATATTTCACCGGCGCGCTGAACATATGCACCAGGCGGGTGAAAGGGAATATCAGGAAGATTGTCAGGCCGAGAAAGATATGGGTCTTGAAAATAAGGGCTTCTTCCATCACGAAATCGGCCGCGCCACCGCGAAATGTCACGATGTGTTGCGCCCAGTTTGCCAATGCAATCATGCTGCTGCCGTCGGAATGCTGAGCGGAGGCCGGTATGGTTGCGAGTCCCAGAATAAGTTGTAAATACAGGACAACGAGGATCAGGATATCGGCGAACTTGCTGGTGGCGCGTATCCTAGGATCCGTTATCCGGCGCCACAGGAGCATGGTTAGGCCGACGAAACACATCGCCCCGAAAATACCCCCAGCAATCATGGCCATTTTCTGCTTTACGGCGGCGCTCATCACGAAATGATAGAGGGCTTCCGGCGTCAGCAATCCGACGAGATGACCAAAGAACAGCAGAATAATACCGATATGAAAAAGATTGCTGCCCCAGCGCATTCCCTTGCTTCTGAGCAACTGGGAGCTGTCCGCTTTCCAGCTATAGGGATTCTGATCGTAGCGGAGAATACAGCCAAGGATCATGACAAGAACCGCGATATAGGGATAAATACCGAACAGGAATTCGTTTAGGTAAATGGTCATATGCCCCTCCTATTTAACCGGGCTGAGTTCTGAATGATTGGCGCCGAAATCAAGCGGCCGCGCCGACGGACAGGTCCCACAATCCGTATCGCCAATCCCGTCAAAAGCCGGTGCCTCGGCCCATTCCTTGTCAAGCGCTTCAAGGCTGTCATCGCGTGCTGCTTCTTCAATCAGGGCCTTGCGCACAAACTCCTCATCAATCCTGACATCGGTCATTTTCGCAAGGGCTTCAAAAACCACGCAATAATCCGAGCCCCGCTTTTTCAGCTTGGCCCCGATGGCGGCGACGATATGCACAACCTCCCCCAGGTTTCCCTGCGCCTCCTCCAGAGGGCAGATCGACAGATACTCCAAAAACAGAGGGAGAAAGTCGGGAAGCTCCCGTGCATTCACGGCGAGCCCTTTTTCCTTGTAATGATCAATCAGATCAACCATCGCCTGCCCGCGATCACGGGATTCGCCGTGGATATGTTCAAACAGATAAAGCGAATGCCCACGGCCGCGGTCGAAGAGCGATACATAGTCCTCCTGCGCCCACAGCAGATTTCGTGCGGCGAGCTTTTTCATGAAAGTAATCAGCCGGTCCTCTAGCTTGCCGGGCAGAACATGTTCACGGCGCAAGACCTCAATCAGATCTTCCATGTTTTTCCGGAGCTCTTCAGTTGGGTATGTGATCAACAGGCCAAGTATTTTGAAGCTTCTCATTTTTGCCTCCGGATTTGTCCATTCAGAGAGTTTTTATGGGTTGGCGTGCCGAAAAGGCTCTTCTTGACCTCCCCGCCAGAGCATCCGTCGCCAAAGCTGAAACCGCATTCAGAGCGGGAGGCGAAGGCGATTTCATTATCGAAGGGTGTTTTCCCTGCATATTCGCGGTGGTTGGTCGGGATTACGTAACGGTCTTCGTAGTTGGCGATCGCCATGATCTGGTACATGTCCTCAACCGTCGGCTTGTCGAGGCCGACGTGATCAAGGATGGTTTCATCGGGCGCGCCTTCGACATGTTTCGATCGCATGTAGGCCCGCATCGCCAGCATACGTTCCAGTGCATGGGTAACCGGCTGCTCCTTTCCAGCCGTCAGCATGTTGGCAAGATATTTGACGGGGATGCGCAATTTTCCGACATCCGGAATAACGCCGTCGGTTTCAAGCTGGCCGTCTTCCCAACGGCTCTGGATCGGGCTGAGCGGCGGGATATACCAGACCATCGGCAGGGTCCGGTATTCCGGATGCAGCGGAAAGGCGACTTTCCAGTCCATGGCCATTTTATAGACCGGCGATTTTTTTGCGGCGGCAAGCCAGCTATCGGGAACGCCATCCCGTTTTGCCGCAGCAATAACCTCTGGATCAGAGGGATCAAGGAATATGTCGATCTGCGCTTCGTAAAGGTTCTTCTCGTCCGCGACGCTCGCCGCCTCTTCGATCCGGTCCGCATCATAAAGCATGACGCCTAGATAACGAATACGCCCGACACAGGTCTCGCTACAGACGGTTGGCTCGCCGTTTTCTATTCTTGGATAACAAAAAGTGCATTTTTCTGACTTCCCCGATTGCCAGTTAAAATAGATCTTTTTATACGGACATCCAGAGACACACATCCGCCACCCGCGGCATTTATCCTGGTCAATGAGGACAATTCCGTCCTCCTCGCGCTTATAGATCGCGCCGGAGGGGCAGGCCGCGACGCAGGCCGGGTTGAGGCAATGCTCGCAAAGCCTTGGGAGATACATCATGAAGGTGTTCTCAAACTCCCCGTACATCTCCTTCTCGATATCCTTGAAGTTATAGTCCTGGCTGCGCTTCTCAAACTCGCCGCCGAGGATTTCCTCCCAGTTCGGACCCCATACCGGCTTTTCCATCCGCTCGCCGGTCAGCACGGAATGCGCCCGCGCCGTCGGCACATCCTTGGATTCGCCGGAGGTTTGCAAATGAGCATAGTCGAAGGTGAAGGGTTCGTAATAATCGTCGATTTCGGGCAGGTCCGGATTGGCGAATATTTTCGACAGCAGCCGAAACTTGCCGCCCATTTTCGGCTTTATCTTGCCGTTCGAGCTGCGAGTCCAGCCCCCGTTCCACTGCTTCTGGTCTTCCCAGTTACGCGGGTAGCCGACGCCGGGCTTGGTTTCAACATTGTTGAACCAGGCATATTCAACTCCTGCCCGACTCGTCCAGACGTTCTTGCAGGTGACCGAGCAGGTATGGCATCCAATACATTTGTCCAAATTCAGGACCATGCCGATTTGAGCGCGTACTTTCATTTTTACTCTCCTATTCGGCAGCTTCGGTGACGGGATTTTCGTCGCCAAAATCAACATTTTCAATTTTTCGGACCATGACAAATTCGTCGCGATTTGATCCGACCGTGCCATAGTAGTTGAAGCCATATGACAGCTGGGCATAGCCACCAATCATATGCGTCGGCTTTACGACTGTACGGGTCACGGAGTTATGGATACCGCCCCGTGCCCCTGTTGTCGGCGATATCGGCGTGTTGATGGTTTTTTCCTGAGCGTGATACATCATGGTCATGCCTTCCGGCACCCGCTGCGAGACGACGGCGCGGGCGACGATGGCGCCGTTGGCGTTATAAAGCTCGAGCCAGTCGTTATCCTTCACCTCGATCTTTCTGGCATCCGTTTCACTGATCCAGACCACGGGTCCGCCACGGTTCAGCGTTAGCATCAACAAATTGTCGGAATAGGTGGAATGGATCCCCCATTTCTGATGCGGCGTGATCCAGTTAAGCGCAACATGTTTATCACTGTTACCATGGCGGGATACGGGCGCCAGGGTTTTGGTATTGATGGGGCCTTTATAGAGGCAGAAACCTTCGCCGAAATCACGCATCCATTCATGGTCCTGATAGAAATGCTGACGGCCGGTCAGCGTTCGCCACGGGATCAGTTCATGAACATTGGTATAGCCGGCGTTATAGCTGACATGCTCATCCTCAAGGCCCGACCAGGTAGGTGAAGAGATAATCTTGCGCGGTTGCGCCTGCAGATCGCGAAACCGGAGTTTCTCATCCTCCTTGGGCCGCGCCAGATGCGTATGATCGCGTCCTGTTACAAGCCCGAGAGCCTCCCATGCCTTCACAGCAACCTGGCCGTTAGTCTCCGGCGCGAGGGAGAGGATCATCTCCGCTGCATCAATATCCGTCTCCAGCTTCGGTCGATCTAAATTTGATCCTTCATGATGCGTTCCATTGAGCAGGCCAAGAAACGCGACTTCGGCATCTGTATTCCAGTTAATTCCCTTGCCGCCGTTTCCGAGTTTCTCCAGCAGCGGTCCGATTGAGGTAAAGCGCTGGTACGTATTCGGATAATCCCGCTCTACGGTAATCAGGTTCGGCATGGTTTTGCCCGGAATCGGATCGACCTCTCCCTTCTTCCAATCCTTCACATCGAAAGCTTGCGCGAGCTCACTGGGTGTATCATGGAGGATCGGCAGCGACACAATATCCTTCTCCACACCGAGATGGCCCGGACAAAGGTCTGAATAGGCTTTTGCGAGGCCCTTATAAATCTCCCAGTCACTCCGGCTTTCCCAGGCGGGATCAACAGCACAACTCAAAGGATGGATAAAGGGATGCATATCCGAGGTGTTAAGGTCGTTCTTTTCGTACCAAGTGGCACTCGGCAGCACGATATCCGAATAGATGCAGGTGGTGGACATCCTGAAATCGAGGGTCACGACAAGGTCGAGCTTTCCTTCCGGCGCGTCGTCATGCCAGACGACTTCCGATGGCTTTTGTGCGCCATCATCGCCAAGCTCCTTGCCGAGAACACCGTGATTGGTGCCCAAGAGATGCTTTAGCATATATTCATGGCCCTTGCCTGAGGATCCCAGCAGGTTGGATCGCCAGATAAACAGATTGCGCGGGAAGTTTTTCGGATTGTCCGGATCCTCACAGGCAAATTGAAGATCGCCGGTTTTCAGCTTGTTCACCACATGATCAGCGCCCGAAAGCCCGGCGGCGTCCGCCTCGCGGGCTAGTTCCAGCGGGTTCTGCCCAAGTTGGGGAGCTGAGGGCAGCCAACCCATCCGTTCGGATCGGACGTTGCAGTCAAGCAAGGAGATATTTTTCCATTTCTCCTTATCCGCCGTTGGTGACAGAATTTCATTGAGTTGCAGTTTTTCATATCGCCATTGATCGGAATGGCTATAGAAAAAACTGGTGGAATTCATGTGGCGCGGAGGCCGGCTCCAGTCGAGGCCGAAAGCGAGTGGCTGCCAGCCGGTTTGCGGGCGCAGTTTTTCTTGCCCCACATAATGCGCCCAGCCGCCGCCGGACTGACCAATACAGCCGCACATGATCAGCATGTTCATGATCCCTCGATAGATCATGTCCATATGATACCAGTGATTGACCCCGGCCCCGAGAATGACCATCGAGCGGCCGTGAGTCTTGTCGGCATTATCGGCAAATTCGCGCGCGACTTTGATGACACTGGCTGCTTTTACGCCCGTGAACCGTTCCTGCCACGCGGGCGTATAAGGCACATCCTCATCAAAGGATTTCGCGACATTTTCGCCGCCGAGGCCGCGATCGATCCCGTAGTTCGCCACCATCAGGTCGAACACGGTGGCGACAAGCACCTCTCCTTCCGCCGTCATGACCTTCTTTACCGGCACATTCCGGTCGAGGATACCCTCATGATCGGAGTGACTGAATATCGGCTGTTCGTTTTCCAGATTGCCAAAATACGGAAAGCCGACAGTGGCCACCTCGTCCTTGTCGTCGATAAAGGTCATTTCCGGGGAGATGTCACTACCATCGCGGGCATCCTTCATCTCAAGGTTCCATTTGGCGCTCTTGTCCCAGCGCGATCCGACGGTACCGTTCGGAACCTTGAGGCTTTTCGACTTGCTATCGAAAAGGACGGGCTTCCAGTCCGTATTTTCGGTTTCTCCGAGATGGCCGGTGAGCTCGCTCGCCCGTAACGTCCGGCCTGCGACATAGCGATCGCCCTGTTTATCGAGCCGGACAAGGAAGGGCATGTCCGTATATTGCCGGCAATAATCGCGGAAATAGCTCGACTTGCCGGAAAGATGGAATTCCTTCAGGATCACATGCCCCATGGCCATGGCCATGGCGCTGTCGGTCCCCTGCCGCGGGTTCAGCCAGAGGTCCGTCAGCTTGGCGACTTCCGAATAATCGGGAGTTACGGAAACCGTCTTGGTTCCCTTGTAACGGACTTCGGTGAAGAAATGCGCATCCGGGGTGCGCGTCTGCGGGACGTTCGAACCCCAGGCGATGATGTAACCCGAATTATACCAATCAGCGCTTTCAGGCACATCTGTCTGTTCGCCCCAGGTTTGCGGCGAGCTGGGCGGCAGGTCACAGTACCAGTCATAGAAGCTCATGCAGACGCCGCCGATGAGCGAGAGATAGCGGCTACCGGCGGCGTAGGAGACCATCGACATTGCCGGGATCGGCGAAAATCCGATGACCCGGTCCGGACCGTAGGTTTTCGCCGTATAGATATTCGCGGCCGCGATGATTTCATTCACTTCATCCCACCCGGCACGGACAAACCCGCCGCGCCCGCGAATTTCCTTGTATTCGCGCATTTTCGCGGGATCGGAGGCGATACTCGC
>JAIOYL010000147.1 GCA_021741195.1 Sneathiella sp.
GATTCCCCGAGCTGGGACAGAAGCTGCGGATTCGGTTCTTTAAGCTTGATCACGACCGTATTCGCATCCGGCGTTTCAATGCTTTCCATATTTTCAAAGCGTTCTTTACGCTTAACCTGGCTATCTTTCGCCGCATTAGCTTCAAAGGTGTATTTGACATCCGAGCTGTCGAAGTCCGCGCCATCCTGGAATTTCACGCCTTCTTTCAGCTTGAAGGTATATGTCTTGCCGTCATCGCTGATCGTCCAGCTTTCCGCGAGTAGCGGGTGAACCTCGCTATGCTCGTCAATTCGGGTCAGCCCTTCATAGATATTATAAAGCGTGGTCAACGAAATAGCGGCAGCCGCACCGGTTCGCGGATCCAGCCCAGGTGGCTCCAACCGGGCCGCGAATTTCACGTCATCGCGGGCCGCTTGCGCCGAAACCGGCGCCAGAACGGCGCTTGCAAGGGCAGCAGCAATAAGTATCTTTTTCATAAACTCTCTCCCTAATGTAAAACCTTCAATCACTCTGATTTGTATCCTGGTAACCCGCCTAAACTCTCGGCGTTATAGACAGCCCGGGCAATGGCGCGGGCAACACAATCTGCGGCCATTGCCCCGATTTTCGCCAGGCCGAGCGGCCTCGGCTCTGTTAATTCCTTTTTCTCCGTCGATAATGTAAAAATACTATCTCCGTCAAATGGGGTATGTACAGGCCTAATTGCGCGGGCAAATCCATCATGCGCCATAATCGCCACCCGTCTTGCTTCCGATTTCGACAGCGCGATATTTGTTGCGACAACACCAATGGTAGTATTTTCCGTAAGGCGGGATTCCTTTGGCATATCAAGCGGCAGATCGTCCGTCAACGCGGGGGCGCCGAGCCCTCCGAATTCACCCTCCTGCTCCAGCGCCCAGGCCCAGAAATGACGGGTGCCCGGGATTAGGACACTCCCCACCGGGTTCACGGCAATAATCGCGCCCACTTGAACGCCGTCGTCGGTTATCAGCGAGGCGCTACCAAGCCCGCCCTTATAGCGGCCCGCTGCGGCCCCATATCCGGCACCGACATTACCAAGCGGAAAATCAGTTCCTGCATTCTCGACTGCTTCTATTCCCAGTTGTCGGTATGGCGGCATATCGCCCCAGTCCTTATCGCCACTATTCGCCAGATCGAAAAGAATAGCGGACGGCACGATGGGAACACATATGCCCTTGTTAACAAACCCACGTCCCTGCTTTGCAAGCGCCATGACAGCGCCGGACGCCGCTTCAAGTCCATAAACAGATCCCCCGCTCAGGACGACTGCATTCACCCGTTCGACCAGACAGTCGGGGTTTAAAACTTCAGTCTCGCGGGTTCCGGGCGCGCCGCCGCGGACATCGACACCCCCAACCGCCGCCACATCCGGAACAATCGCTGTGACCCCCGTCATCGCTTTCCGGTCGTCGGCATTGCCGATTTTTATACCATCAACATCTGTGATAAGATTTTTGGTGCCAGGTTTTATCATGCATTACGTCTTTTGTTTTGGTTGCAGGAACGTTAGCGTCGGCATTCATAGCGGTCAACTTTTCTTCGCATCCGCAAAAAAATAATAGAAGAGGAACTCATCCCATGATTCTTACCATCCTGTTTCGCTTCCTCGGACCGGGTATCGCCACTGTTGTTACGGCGGTATTGTTGACGAGTATCTCGCCAGCAATCGCGAAAGAGACCGGAACGTTCATGATTGCGGCGGCCAACCCGCTGGCGGCGGCAGCCGGCCGGGATATTCTGGCAAGGGGAGGAAGCGCGGTTGACGCCGCTATAGCCACGCAAATGGTCCTGACCCTGGTTGAACCACAATCCTCCGGCATCGGCGGAGGGGCTTTCCTGCTTTATTTTGATGCCGCCGATCACCGGCTCGATACTTATGACGGGCGCGAAACGGCACCGGCCGCCGTTCAGGAAACACATTTCCTGCATGCTGACGGCAGCAAGAAAAAATTCTATGAAGCCGTTGTCGGTGGCGGCTCGGTCGGTGTGCCGGGCGTGCCCGCAATGATGGAGCTTGCCCACAAGGATCATGGCCTGCTCCCCTGGAAAGATCTGTTTCAGCCTGCCATAAAACTGGCGGAGGACGGTTTCGCAATTTCCGAGCGACTGCATTTTCTGCTAGTTCGGGACAAGTATCTTAAAACCAAGGCCGCCGCCGCACAGTATTTCTATGATAAAGACGGAAACGCGAAGCCGGTGGGGACAATCCTGAAAAACCCGCCACTCGCTTCAACTTTAAGGCTCATTGCCGAGAATGGAGCAAAAGCCTTTTATACCGGTAAAATTGCTGAGGCAATTGTCACAACGGTTCGCTCTGACAACCAGAATCCGGGATTGCTGACGTTCTCCGATTTGGCCAATTACAAATCGGTCAGGCGCGAGCCTGTTTGTGCGGATTACCGAAGCCACAAAGTTTGCGGCATGGGTCCGCCCACCTCCGGCGGTATCACGCTCCTGCAAATTTTGAAAATACTCGAAACCTGGGACATGCCTGCAATCAAACCGGGAAGTACGGAGGCTATCCATCTGGTGGCGCAGGCCAGCGCCCTCGCCTTTGCGGATCGCGGCAAATATCTCGGTGATGCGGATTTTATTGATATTCCCGTCGAGGCATTATTGAGCCCGGCCTACCTTCAAACCCGTGCTAACCTTGTGAGTGCAAGCGAATCACATATTCCATTTGAGCCGGGAACGCCAGACGAGAAACAGGGCGCGCTCGGGCTTGATGACGCGATCGAGCTTCCCTCCACCAGCCATGTCAGCATAATTGACGCAAAGGGCAATGCGGTTTCCATGACTACTTCCGTTGAAAATGTCTTCGGGTCACGTTTGATGGCAGGCGGGTTTATTCTCAATAACCAGCTTACCGATTTCTCGTTCACCCCCGTTACCAAAGAGGGGCCCGTTGCCAATCGTATCCAGCCAAATAAGCGCCCCCGCAGCTCCATGACCCCAACAGTCATTTTTGACAAGGACGGAAATCTGCAGATGGTGACCGGATCACCTGGCGGAAGCCGGATAATTGGCTATGTCCTCGAAACAATCATTGGCGTCCTCGACTGGCAAATGGACATGCCCACAGCCATCGCCATGCCGCACTTTGTCGATCGCAATGGAACCCTTGATTTAGAGGAAGGAACCCCTCTCGCAGAACAGAAAGCCGACCTTGAGGCCTTCGGTTACAAGGTTGCCGTCCGCTCCCTCAATAGCGGGCTGCATGGCATACTGGTGACGACTGAGGGATTGGAGGGTGGGGCTGACCCCCGCCGTGAAGGCGTCGTGCTCGGCAAGTAAGCCAGAATTACCCATCCGCAAGCTGCACGACGATAAACAACCGCGAAAAGGGATAAAGGGTCGATCCATCCTGCCGCGCGGGGTAATCCTCCAGCAGACGCGCTGCATATTGTGCTTCAAAGGCCGCAACGTCGTCGCCTTCGAGCGCCTGCAGGAAGGGTCTGAGGGCCGTGCCACGGGTCCATTCAAGGACGGCGTCTTTTCCCTTCAGGATCTGAAAATAGGTCGTTTCCCATATGTTTATCTTGTCGGCCATTGGCGCCAGCATATCGAAATACCAGTTTATGTTATGCACCGGCGCCGGGCGGACGAGCGATCCGAGTTTGTCGATCCATTCAGGCGTCTGGGCGAGATCATAAAGGTTCTGATGCGAGGGAGCGGTAAAATTATTCGGCATCTGAACCGCGAGGACGCCACCCGGCCGTAGCTGGGCGAGTAATTTTGGAAAAAGGGTTTCATGATGGTCCAGCCAGTGCAGCGCCGCGTTGCTGAAAATCAGGTTGCCCTTGCTGGTCGGTGAGAATTTGGCAATATCGCCAAGCTTCCATTCAATCGACGGATGATCCTTGCGGGCTTTTTCCAGCATTTCCCTGGAGCTATCAATGCCGGTAATAATCGCCTCATTCCAATGTTGGGAGAGAAGCGACGTTACATTTCCGGTCCCGCAACCAAGATCATAAATGACGGAAGGTGCTATAAGCGGTATCTGCGACAAAAGATCGAGGGCGGGGCGAAGCCGGTGATCTGAAAAAAGAATATACTGTTCCGGATTCCACACCATAGCCTGTCAATCCTCCCTGAAATAACTTCAGACAAGGTAGCAATATTTATCCGTAAATAAACAGGTCTTTCCGAAAAATTCAGCAAAAAGGGTCATAGACAAACCAATATTTGCTATGCACCGCTCAGTTGGCGGGCTTTTTTTCCGTTGCCGCCGCCGTTAATTGGGCAGCTTGTCGCCGTTCGATTTCTTCCGCAGTGATAATTTCGCTGCCCGGTGATTCCAGCGCTAAAACCTTACGCACGCGCTCCGAATGCTCCGTGACGTAAGGGTTTTCTTCGTTGTAACAATTCACGCTGCCAAGCGTTTTGTAACAGTAAACCGGTGCCTGGACGTAGGTGGTTTTTGACGACGGGCAGAAGTCCTCGCCTCCCGAAAGATTGGCAATAGAGCAGGAATCACCAAAAAGGCCGGAAATATTTTTGTCGACCGCCTTGAAGACATCTGTCGAACAGCCAGAGACGAGCAGGGTGGCCGCAAGAAGAATTCCAGCCCTCAAATCCCGATGCAACTTCATCCAAATCATCCTGAAGTCCGCGGACCCGGTGCCGACGGCATCATTTGCCCGGCAAAGAGTAATGAAGGACGGTTTACATAGCGTTAATCCGGAATTTCAAGGCAAAAGACGGTTCCTGACGCCCCCGTCCGTTCCAGGATTATTTCTCCGCCATGGGCCGTCATCAATTCGCGAACAATCGAGAGGCCGAGGCCAGTTCCTTCCGCGCGTGCAGACCCGGAAAAGGGCTCGAACAGATGGTCCTTTGCCTTTGGCGGCAGACCGGGGCCGCTATCGCAAATGCGGATCAGCGTGCGGGCGCTAATACGAAGGGCCTGTATTTCAATAAGCCCCGCCCCCTCCATCGATTGCACGGAGTTTCGGCACAGATTGAGCAAAATACGGTAGAATTGATCCCGGTCGGCATTCAGCATCAAGCCGGACGGAATCTTGTTCTTCCATTCGATGCCGTCGCTTTCGCCAAGGCCGACGGATGTTTTTACCTCGTTTACAAGCGGCTCCAGAAGAAACCGCTCGCGTTTGGGATCCCGTTCTTCCGCCTTGCCGTATTTGAGAGTTTGGGTGCACAGATCAATCGCCCGGTCGATACTCGTCATAAGGCGCGGCAGCACTTTCTGGACTTTCGGATCGTTTATCTGCGACAGACTGTCACTAACAATTTGTGAGGTCGAGAGGATATTGCGAAGGTCATGGCTGATCTTTGTTACTGCCGTCCCGAGTGCGACCAGATGTTGCTTCTGTTTCAAGGCCGCCCTGAGGCGCGTCTGCATGATTTCAAGCTCGCGTTCGGCAACGCCAATTTCATCTTGACGTCTTGACGGAACGAGGCTGCTGGTAACATCTTCCGGCGCCCGGCGAAAAGCGATCATGCTCTCGCTAAGGCGCCGCATGGGACGGACCATGAGCCAATGTAGCGACAAATAAACGAGGATCGCTGTAAGCGAAGAAATAATCAACGACAGCCAGAAAATATTCGAAGCGTAGTCATACATTGCCCCGATAAGCGGTGTTTCGTCAATCACGACCTCCAGGGACGAATTGGGTTCATTCTCGATCGGTGTGATGACCCGGATAATCCGGCCAGGTCCAACCATCAGGGACATGAACGCATCCTCGATCAACATAAACGGATTGCGGTTCGCCAGATTGAATTCCGCGTCAATGGCCGGCGGCATATTTTCGCTCAGTATCAAGAGGCGGGAATTTGCACCGTGGAAAACGACGCTGCGCGCGCCGACGCGGAACAACAGTTCCTCTTTCAACTCGTCCGACACCATATTATCCGGAGACGCCAGTAGTGAGAGGGTCGCCAGATGGGCAAAATCCGTCTTTTTGACAAGGTAGGTCAGGCGAAAAAAAGCAATCGAGGGGACGAAGATGAGAACTTCCGCCAGCATCACAAAGACAAGCGTCAGGATCAGCAGCCTCGCAGACAGACTCCGGAATGTGCCTGATATTTTTCTGAAAATGGCCATTCCGGAGAATAGACCAAAAAAACAGGCTGGCATCAACTTAATGATGCCAGCCCGTGGTTGGGACAGGGATTATCTTACAGCAATCCCGCCTAATTCCGATTAATCTTTCTTTTTAGCCGCGCAAGGGTTCGGCTTGCAGGGATTGCAAGGACTGCAGGCTTTCTTCACCTTGCAGGGATTACAGGCCCCACATGCTTTCTTGGCAGCGCAGGGGTTACATACTTTCTTCGCTGCGCAGGCACTGCAGGCCTTTTTAGGGGCGCAGGCAGCCAGAGCTGCTGGAACAACTGCAGTGGCGGCCATAGAGGCGATAGCAGCGGCGGTCAATACTTCCTTGAACATGAGTCTCTCCTGAATTGTCCAATTATCATTCGACTAGGTAGTCGACTAGATCGCCAGCATTACTTGTTCCAACGTAAAATCCGAATCAACTGAGATAACGAACGCGTTATCGTTTCGTGTTATCCAAAAATGGACAAGAATTTCACCACCCAGCGCGTTTTGACGCTGAACAGGCTCGGGGTGTAATAGCTGCCCGCAGCCCTTTTACTGATCTCACCGAAGGTCGGATAGGGAGCGATATAACTTGCCATGGTCGCAATTTTCAATTTGCCGGTAATAGCGACGCCCCAGGGATGGATCAGCTCTCCGGCATGTGGACCGACGATGCCCGCACCGAGAATTTTTCCCTTGTTTGTAGTAATTGCCTTTATAAGGCCGGACGTTTGCCTGTCCGTTTGGGCCCGATCCATTTCGGCGAAGGGAAAAGTCAGCACCCGGATTTTGTCGCCATACTGTTCCCGGGCGGCGGCCTCGCTCAAGCCGACATTGGCAAGTTCCGGATCGGTAAAAGTGACCCAGGGAATAGCCGCGTAATCAACCTTGGCCGGCAGGCGGAACAGGGCGTTTCGGATGACGATACCGGCGTGATATCCGGCGATATGGGTGAACTGGTAACCGCCCGCCACATCGCCGATGGCAAAGATTTTTTTATTTGTCGACCGCAGCCGACCGTCCACCTTGACGCCCTTGGGTGAATACTCAACCCCTGCAGCCTCAAGGTTCAGCCCCTCTACATTGGCCTTACGGCCCGCGGCGACCAGAAGATGAGAGCCTTTGAGGGTTTCCGCTGACGGACCTTCACCGAGTGCAACCCGATACTCACCTTCAGGACTTTTAGACACATTCGAAATCTTGACACCTTCGCGGATATTTATCCCTTCTCCGCGCAAATGAGCAAGCACGATGGCGCTCAAATCCGGATCATCCCGGCCGAATGCCTTGAATGCTTCCAGCACGGTCACCCTGGAACCCAGCCGCCTGTGCGCCTGCGCCATCTCAAGACCGATGGGTCCACCGCCGATTATAATAAGATGATCCGGCTTGGTGCGGTTTTTAAAAATAGTCTCGTTTGTAAGATATCCCGCCTCTTCCAGCCCAGAGATAGGCGGCGCCGTCGCCGTTGAGCCGGTTGCGATGACAAATCGTCTAGCCTTCACACGGGTATCGCCCACCTCAATTTCATCCGGCGCGATGAACCGGCCATACCTCTGCAGCACCTGCACTCCAAGCCCTTCAAATCGCTCAACCGAATCATGTGGTGCAATCGCAGCAATCACCCCGCTGACATGATCCATGACCTTTGAAAAATCGACCTCCGGTGCCGGGCCGCTCACACCAAATTTCTCGGCGCCATTCAGCGCGAACGCCTTTTTTGCGGCCGCGATCAGCGCTTTCGATGGAACACAACCGTAATTCAGGCAATCACCACCCATCTTGCCGCCCTCGACAAGGATGGTTTTTGCGCCCATCTGACTTGCACCGGCAGCGACGGACAGCCCCCCGGAACCGCCGCCAATAACGCAAATATCCGCTGTCAGTTGCTTCGCCATTAGAGGGTCCTTACTTGCTGTTCTCGGTTTTACGGAATTTCTTCAGAACAATAGGTAACAGGGAAATAACCCCTAACGCACAAAGAGAAACAATAATTTCCGGCGTAATCAGGGAGGAAATCTGAAAATCGAGGGCGCAATCGCTCCGACCGGAGGCCATGCAGCTTTGATATTTGCTCTGTTGCTCGACAATAATACTGTCCAAGCCGCCGCCAAGATAGGCGAAGACGAAAGTTCCGGGAATAATCCCGACAAAAGTGCCGATAACGTAGATGCCGAGCTTCACCCGCAGGAAAGCCGGCGCAATATTGACGAGCCAGAACGGAAAAACCGGCACCAACCGCAGGAATAACAGATAGCTTAAGGCGTTTTCCGCGAATCCCGCCTCGAGCTTTTTAAGCCACGGCCCCGCCCTCCGGCGTAAGGGTTCTCCTAAAGAAGTCGCGGCGATCATGAAGAGAAGGGTCGCCCCGATGGTCGCCGCAACCACTGTCATGCACCCTGCCGCGATCCAGCCAAACAGAAACCCCCCTGAAACCGTCATCAGCAGCCCGCCTGGAAACGATCCGGCAACCGCGACGATGTAAAATATCATGTAGAGAAAAGCAGCAAGCGCGTAATGTTCGCCAACGAAGTCGAGAAGCCGATCCCTGTTCTCACTCAATGCGCTAAAGGTGAGATACTCGTCCAGCCCGAAAACAAAGAAGGCGGCCAGCAACAGCAAAATAAAGAAAACAGGCATGAGTTTTTTGACAGAAAGCCCATTTCCGGCATTGTCTTTCTGATCGAAGGCCTTACCCATCGGTGATTCGCTCCCTGCCTGCTGCGCCGGAACCCGTTTGTTTGAGCGTAGCATAAACATCTCCTTTGAAACAAAACATTGATCGAACCGGCACTTTCATTTCCCTGTATATTATCTCGGGCAGGTTATCGAAACATATTGACAGCGGACTTTTTCAAAAGCCCCCTTCACCCAAACGTGAGACGAATTGAACCCTGACTTGCGCGGAAATCATCAAAATACATCT
>JAIOYL010000148.1 GCA_021741195.1 Sneathiella sp.
AGTTCCGCCGCGCGGTAGTTCATCACCATCAGCTCGCCAAGGATCGGATCGCCCGACAGCTCCCGCACCGCCGCGCCATGGGCGGTCAGGCAGTAAAAGCACTGATTGACCGAGGAGACGGCAACGGCAATCATCTCCCGCTCCAGCTTGGTGAGGCCGGACTCGCCCAGCATCAGTTCCCCATACATGTCGGAAAAGGCCCGGAGTTTCGCATTGTCGAAGCTGTAGGCCGCCAGCACATTCGGCACCATGCCGAGCTTTTCCTCGCAGACCGCGAAATATTTCTGCGTTCCCGCGTCGAGTTCCTCGCGGGCCGGAACCGGGATATCAAGGGCATGGACATATTTTGGCTGATGGGACATGGGTCTCTCCTGTTTAGGGGTTATTATTCTTAGGCTATCTTACCCGTTCTGGCCGCGATGACGCAAAAGATGATCGGCGAGGACGCAGGCCATCATCGCCTCACCCACCGGCACGGCGCGAATGCCGACGCAAGGGTCATGGCGGCCCCTGGTCTGGATTTCAGTCTCATTGCCTGCGATATCGATGGTATCGCGGGGTTTGAGGATGGAGGAGGTCGGTTTCACGGCAAAGCGAACCACGATATCCTGCCCCGTCGA
The DNA here is from genome assembly GCA_021741195.1 of Sneathiella sp. Lineage (GTDB taxonomy): Bacteria > Pseudomonadota > Alphaproteobacteria > Sneathiellales > Sneathiellaceae > Sneathiella. The sequence continues at coordinate 621 of JAIOYL010000148.1, forward strand.
AATACCGCCCAGAATACCGCCAGCGTGATTGCTCGAAAACCGGGGGAAGCCGCCGTTACCGGCGCGCATTTCATCGGCGTTTGTCTCGCCGGTCAGCGCGGCGGCCGAAAAACCGTCGCCAATCTCTACACCCTTCACCGCATTGATCGTCATCATCGCCATGGCGAGATCGGAATCAAGCTTGCCATAGACAGGTGCGCCGAGGCCCGCCGGAACGCCGGAGGCAACCACCTCGATCACCGCGCCGACGGAGGAGCCGGATTTCCGGATCGCATCGAGATAGACCGTCCAGTCATCGACAATGCCCGGATCAGGCGACCAGAAGGGATTGTTGTCGATTTCGGATAAGTCCGCGCGGGACCGGTCGATCACCCTGTCGCCAATCTGGGTGAGATAGCCTTTGATCTGGACGCTCTCGCCGAGCACTTTGCGGGCAATGCCGCCCGCCGCGACCCGCGCCGCCGTCTCGCGCGCGCTGGAGCGGCCGCCGCCGCGATAATCGCGGATGCCGTATTTGGTCTGGTAGGTGTAATCCGCGTGGCCGGGGCGGAATTTGTCCTTTATTTCCCCGTAGTCCTTGGAACGCTGGTCGACATTCTCGATCATCAGGCTGATCGGGGTTCCCGTGGTCCGGCCCTCGAAGACGCCAGAGAGGATTTTCACCGCATCGGGTTCCTTGCGCTGGGTGGTGAAGCGCGACTGGCCGGGCTTGCGGCGGTCCATCCAGTGCTGGAGCTCCTCCTCGCTCACCTCGATCAGCGGCGGGCAGCCGTCGATGACACAGCCGAGCGCGGGGCCATGGCTTTCCCCCCAGGTCGTCACCCGGAACAGGTGACCGAAACTATTGTGAGACATAAAAACTTCCGTCCAAAAAACGTAACTGGCTTACTTGGTGATGTCGGGTGCGTCTTCCGCCTTCATGCCGACCACATGATAGCCCGCATCGACATGATGGGTTTCCCCGGAAACGCCACCGCCGAGATCGCTCAGCAGATAAAGCGCCGATCCGCCGACATCATCGATGGTGACATTGCGCCGGAGCGGTGAATGATACTCGTTCCATTTCAGGATATAGCGGAAATCGCCAATGCCTGACGCGGCCAGGGTCTTGATCGGCCCGGCGGAAAGCGCGTTCACGCGAATATTGTTCTTGCCCATTTCAACGGCGAGGTAGCGCACCGCCGCCTCAAGTCCCGCCTTGGCGACGCCCATGACGTTGTAATGAGGGATAACCCGCTCGGATCCGTAATAGGTGAGCGTGACGATACTGCCTCCGTCGGCCATCAGTTCAGACGCGCGTTTCGCCGTCGCGATGAAGGAGAAGCAGGAGACATCCATGGTCATGGCGAAATTTTCCCGCGTGGTATCGGAGAAATTGCCGCGCAGCTGGGTCTTGTCGGAGAAACCGATGGCATGGACAAAATAGTCTATTTTTCCCCATTTTTCCTTCAGCGCCGCAAACACGGCATCCATGGAGGCATCATCGGTCACATCGCATTCCAGAACCGTATCGGAGCCCAGGCTTTCCGCGAGCGGCGTGACCCGCTTTCCGAGCGCCTCGCCCTGATAGGTAAAGGCGATCTCGGCGCCATGCTCATGCAGTTTCTTCGCGATCCCCCAGGCCAGCGAATGAACATTGGCGACCCCCATAATAAGGCCTCTTTTACCGGCCATCAGACCATTCTGCTGCGTCATACGCTCCCCCTCACTACAATTCACTTAACCAGGGTCCTGACCCTAAACTGTCACAATCTTTTTATCCCGCTTGCGAAATGCAGTCAAAAGACTTATTCGCACCAAGAGAATATGATTGTCCCTAATTCGCCTTCAATTTAGAGCGGGCGTCATAGTCATGTTTCTTCGACCATTTCGTCACCCAGTCCTGAAGCTCCTTATCCTGCTTGTCCGGCAACACGACTTTCAGCTTCACCAGCTGATCGCCGCGTCCCTCCTTGCCCGGACCACCGATTCCCTTGCCCTTGAGGCGGAGCGTCGTGCCGGTATTGGAGCCCGGCGGCACCTTGAGATTGACCGTTCCATCTACCGTCGGCACCTTGACCGTCGCGCCGAGTACTGCTTCGGGCAGGCTTATGGGCAGTTCCACCAGCACATTCTTGCCCTCGCGCCTGAAGAAGCCATGCGGCTTCACCGACACATTGATCAGGATATCACCGGCAGGCCCCCCGGCAACACCGGGTTCGCCCTGCCCCTTGAGCCTAATCTGCTGGCCGTCCGTCACCCCGGCCGGGATGGCGACATCAAGGGTGCGGCCACCATCGCCCATGGTCAGGCGGCGCTTGTCGCCCAGAGCGGATTGCGTAAAATCGATCTCGATGGCGAATTTGCGGTCGCGGCCCTTTTCCGGGACCCGGCCGCGGAAGCCGCCGCCACGGAAATTGCCGAATATCTCGGAGAAAATATCCTCCGCCCCGCCGCCGAATCCCGCCGACGCCGTGCGGCCGCTCCGGAAACCGGACATTTTCTCATGGCCCGACTCGTCAATCTCGCCGCGGTCATAGCGGGCGCGCAGTTTTTCATCGCCGAGAATCTGGTAGGCTGCGGAGATTTCCTTGAATTTCTCCTCAACCTTGGTGTCTCCCGGGTTGGCGTCCGGATGGTGTTTTTTGGCGAGCTTGCGGTAAGCGGACTTGATATCCTGCTGACTCGCGCCCTTCGCTACTTCCAGAATACTGTACAGGTTTTTCATTCGTCGTCATGTTCGGCGCCGGAGCGCCGTCTCAATCTATGTTTACTTCGGATGATATATATAAAGCTTTTGTCTTATCATTTAACTAATTCGTCCGCTGAATTTGTCTTTTTTCAAGATGCGTCAGTGACTTCTCCAGACTTGCCAGCGCGTCAGCCGCCTGTGGGAAGCCATTCTCTTTCGCCTTCTCCCACCAGTAATAGGCGCGCACCCGGTCGAGCGGGACCGCAACGCCACTGTTGAACAGGGTCCCGAGCTTGTACTGCGCCTCGGCATTGCCCTTTTTCGCGAGCGTCGCCCAGATTCCAAGGGATTGCTGATATTCTTTCAGCGTATAGGCAAGATCCGCCATTTCAAGCTTCTCCGCCGTCGTCAGCCTCGTTCCCGCGGGAACCGTCGCCGCCGGCTGTTGCGGCGCCCCGGTTGCAGCGGGCGGTACGGCGGCGAGCTTTACAGGCTCTGCCGGTGCGGCTTTGGCTGCCGGTTGTATCGCAGCCTTGGCTGGTTGCTGCACGCTTGCCGTCTTGACCTGTTCGACCGGCGCGATTGCCGCTTTCGCGGGTTTTTCAACTGCTGGTGCCGGAGCAGGTATTTCCTTTACCGGCTCAACCGGCGACGGTTCCGCCTTCGCGGCCCCGTCCACCGGAGTTGCTTCCGTCGCCGGTTTTTCTGTCACCACCAGCGACCTTAGGGCTTCGTAAAAGCTCATTTTCTTGATTGGCGGCGGATCTTCCGCGCCATTTTCAAGCGCCGCCGCCTTCGATTCCGACTGCGGCTTTTCCGATGCCGCCACAGCCACCGCGGCCTGTTCGGTCATCTCATTTCCGGTGTTTTGGGTTGGTGCGGGGGTCGGCAATGGAGTTGGAGTCGGAGTCGGGGATGGTCCGGCTGCGGCAACCGCCGTTCCGGATTTTTCCTGACGCGCCGTCAGTTCCGCGACCTTTTCCATAGCCTGTGGATGTCCAGCCTTGGCGGCCAGTTCAAACCAGCCAATGGCTTTCGCATCGTCCTGCTTGACGCCAAGGCCGTTTTCAAACATCAGCCCGAGATTATACTGCGAGACCACATGGCCCTGCTGCGCCGCCTTGGCGAACCAGTTGGCGGCCTGGGCGTAGCTTTGCTTCACCCCTTCGCCGTTCAGGTACAAGCCCGCAACATTGGCCTGGGCTCGGTCGAAGCCAAGCGTCGCCGCCCGCTTGTACCAGGTCATGGCTTTCAGGTAATCCGGCGGAACCCCGAGGCCGCGGCGGTACATATGGCCGATATTGCGCATCGCCGCCGGATCGTTGGCCTTGGCCAGCGGCAGCCATTCCTCAAACGCCAGTTTATAGTTCTTCGCCTCGTACGCCTTGACGCCGTCCTCGAACCCCGCCCTTGCGGCGGGGCTGTTTATCAGCGGCAAAGCCAGCGTCACTGCCAGCGCGGTTGTTAAAGCCCGTATCCTTTTCATCAATCCAGTTATGAGGCCCTTCCTTGCCGGTTACGGGGAAGGCCGGGCCTCCACATAACCACTTAATTCATGATCTGCCAGGAGCCGTCCGGCTGCCGGCAGGCGGTTCCGTATCCCTTTTCAAGCTTGCCGCCGATTTCGACGGTCTGCTGGAATTCCCGGCAATAGCGGCCCTGGATGTCATTCCCGTCGCGAACCGGGGTAATCGTGCCGGAATTTCCACTATTGGGGTTATTCCAGGTAATCTGCTGGCCGATTGGCGCCGTCGTCGCCTGTCTTTCGGCGCGGTCAATCTGCGCCCGGTCCGCCGCATCCAGCGACTTGCCGACCTGATTACCAATCATTGCGCCGACAAGCGTGCCGACGCCGACTGCCGCCAGTTGTCCTTTTCCGCTGCCGAACATCGATCCCAGCAACGCGCCGCCGATACCGCCGATTATCGTGCCGCCGGTCGTTTTCGGGTCATTCTGCTGCGCGGCGCACCCGCTCAAGCCCAGTGCGGCCACCATAACTGTCACTATCGCCAATCTTGACTTTTTCATCATTCCATCCTTGTAACCGTTCAATCCAACCCCTGAATCTAGGTCAGTCTTTTCCTAATGCCAGTATATATGGCGACGATGCCCATTGATAGCAAAAGACCAATCACAAATAATTTCAGAACGTTTTAGTGTAGATTAAACGCAGCTTGTCGACAATTCCGTCGCGGCAGACTAAGTTTAACGGAAAATGACGCCGAGCCAACGACATAACGAGTAGCCGAAAATGACTGTGAAAACATTTCCCGAACTTCTGGCGGAATTCCAGAGCTGGATGGCGGAAGCCGAGCAAAGCGAGCCCAATGATCCGACGGCGATGGCGCTGGCGACGGCCGATGCCGACGGTCAGCCGTCGTTGCGCATGGTCCTGTTGAAAAATGCCGACGAACGCGGCTTTGTCTTCTATACGAATTTCGACAGCCAGAAGGGAACAGAACTCCAGAAGAACCCGAAGGCCGCTCTCTGCTTTCACTGGAAATCGCTCCGCCGCAGCATCCGCATCCAAGGCCGCGTTGAAAAAGTCAGCGACGCCGAGGCCGATGCCTATTTCGACAGCCGCCCGCGCGACAGCCGTATCGGCGCCTGGGCCAGCCAGCAGTCGCGCCCCATGGAGGGACGCTTTTCACTGGAGGCGGCGGTCGCCAAATATGCCACAAAATATGCCATCGGCCATATCCCGCGGCCTGACTACTGGTCCGGCTTCCGCGTAGTTCCCGACCGCATGGAATTCTGGCGCGACCGCCCATTTCGCCTGCATGAACGCCGCCATTACGACCGGACGACGGAAGGTTGGACAGAAAGCGTCCTTTACCCGTAAAATGAAATCTCCCGTCAACCCAGTATCGAGACGAGATTTGTGACAGCAGAACCTGAAAAAGCATTCCTGCAGACCGAGAATGGCGAAAACGGACGGCTGATGCGCACGGCGACCTACGCCGCCGTTGGCGTTGCGATTGTCCTGATCGGCATCAAGCTGATCGCCTATTTCGCGACGAATTCCGTGGCCATGCTCTCGACCCTCGTGGATTCCCTGCTCGATCTGATTGCCTCCTTCATCAATCTGGTCGCCGTCCGTCATGCCCTCGTTCCCGCCGATCGCGACCATCGCTTCGGTCATGGCAAGGCCGAGGCGCTCGCCGGGCTGTTCCAGTCGGCCATCGTTACAGGCTCGGGCGTCTTCCTGCTCTTCCAGGCGAGCGAGCGGCTGGTCAATCCCAAACCCATACAGTCCGAAAGCGTCGGCATTATCGTCATGATCGTCTCGATCGTGCTGACGGTGGCGCTCGTTGGCTTTCAGCGCTATGTTATCCGCAAGACCAGTTCCGTGGCCATCTCCGCCGATTCCCTGCATTACGCCGGTGATGTGCTGATCAACGGCGGCGTTATTCTCGCCCTGATCCTGGATATGTTATTTCACTGGGCCTATGCCGACGGCCTGTTCGCCGTCGGCATCGCCCTTTTCCTGCTCTATAACGCCTGGATGATCATCCGCGCCTCCTTCGCCGATCTCATGGATGAGGAACTTGGCGACGAGGAACGGCAAAGGATAAAGGATGTGGTGATGGAACAGCCGGGTGTTCTCGGCATTCACGACCTCCGCACCCGCCGCTCTGGCCAGCAGGTCTTCATGCAGATGCATATCGACATGGACGGCGAGATCAGTTTGCGCGACGCCCATACCATCTCGGATGCAGTGGAGGCGCGGCTGATGGCTGAATATCCGGAAGCCGAGGCGATCGTCCATCAGGATCCCGTCTATGTCACGAGGATCGCCGACAAGGACGACTGAATACCTCCGGCTTCACGAAAAACCTTTAAGATCTAGGGCGTTAGTGTTACATTTAAAAGAAAGAATTCAGGTTGAGGTAATATATGCCCTATAAAAACATTCTGGTTCCCGTTTCCGGCGCCGCCAACAGTAACGATGCCCAGGCCTTGGAGAGCGCCTTCAATCTCGCCATCCGGTTCGAGGCCCATGTCAATGCGCTGCATATCAAGATCGATCCGCGGACGGCAGCTGCCTTTGTCGGCGAGGGCATGACCTCGACGATGATCGAAAGCGTCATTGAGATGGCGGAAAAGGACGGCGAGGAACGCCGCCAGCGCGCCCGCGAGCTGTTCAAGGAGGTTTCCGGGCGCATGGGCATCACCGTCGTCAATGATATCGCCGACCGTTCGGCCTCCGGCGCGTCGACGCAATTTGTGGAGAAGCAGGGAAACAGCGAGGATACCCTGCACAGCTATGGCCGCCTGTTCGACCTGATCGTCATTTGCAAACAGAACGGTGAGGAACAGATCAACAACTCGCTGCTGATCAATACGGCCTTGCGCGAAACCGGCCGGCCGGTCCTGCTCATGGACAAGGCCATTCCGGTTGATTGCGGGAAACGGGTGGCGCTCGCCTGGAACGGATCGGTGGAATCGAGCCGGGCGCTGACCTACTCGCTGCCCTTATTGAAAACCGCCGAAAAGGTCATGCTGATCTCCGCTATCGATGATCTGGATGAGGATATCCACCCCAAAGCCGTCCTGCGCTACCTGACCATGCATGGCATCACCGCCGACAGATGCGAGATTTCCGGCAGTAACGGCAAGTCAACAGCCGAATCACTGCTCGCCGAGGCCGGAAAATGCAATGCGGACCTGCTGGTAATGGGCGCATATACGAGGAGTCGCCTGCGCCGCCTTTTCTTCGGCGCCGTGACCGAGGAAATCCTCGCCAACTGCCCGATCCCCGTCTTTATGGCGCATTAACGGGTACCGGCGGGGATCACATTGTCGAGACTGCCATCACGTTGCGACCTTTTGTCCCTTGTCAAGGAAAGGTCCAATTCTGTATTTATCAATTCCAGTCGATTGACATGAAAATGAGTTGGGGTCGAAGCGATGGATTATGAGGGGATATTCGAGCAGGCGATCGCAGCTCTGAAGCAGGAGAAGCGCTACCGCGTCTTTACCGAGCTTCGCCGTCACGCCGGGGATTTTCCGAAAGCGACCCACTACCTTGAAAATGGCGACAAGCAGGATGTCGTTATCTGGTGCTCCAATGACTATCTCGGCATGGGCCAGCATCCGGACGTGCTTGCCGCCATCAAGGATGCCGCCGACCGCTATGGCGCCGGTGCCGGGGGCACCCGCAATATCTCCGGCAATACGCGGATGATCTGCGAGCTGGAGCGCGAACTCGCCGATCTCCACGGCAAGGAAAGCGCCCTCGTCTTCACCTCCGGCTTTGTCTCCAATGACGCGACGCTCTCGACGCTCGGCAAGCTTCTGCCCGATTGCGTGATCCTCTCCGATGAGCTCAACCACGCCTCCATGATCGACGGCGTCCGGCATTCGGGATGCGAGAAAATGATCTTCCGCCATAACGATGCACGCGACCTCGAGGACAAGCTGAAAAAGATCGATCCGGACCGGCCGAAGATCATCGCCTTTGAATCAGTCTATTCCATGGACGGAGATACCTCCCCGATCAAGGAATTATGCGAT
>JAIOYL010000149.1 GCA_021741195.1 Sneathiella sp.
ATAAAGGCGAAGACCACCGCATATTTGAACTTGGCCTTCAGCCCGGCGGACGAGACAATCCCGACCCGGCCCAGAAGGGTGAGCAGCACCGGAAGCTGAAAGCACAGGCCGAAAGCGAAAATCAGCTTCATCGACAGGCTGAGATACTCGCTGACCCGGGTTTCCGACTGGATCGGCAGCGACATGGGCTCCCCGGGCGTCGGCAGGTATTGCAGCATCGCCGGGAATTCATGCACGATGGCGGCGAAGGCGCGCGCATATAAGGTCGCCTGGCCGGTGCTCTCGAAGCTCAGGAGGAATTTCCAGGCGAGCGGCATGACGACTTCATAGGCAAGCGCGCCGCCCATGAAAAACAGGACCGGCGTAATCACCAGAAACGGCAGAAACGCCTTCTTCTCATTCTTGTAAAGGCCGGGGGCGACGAAGATCCAGATCTGCGAGGCGATGATCGGAAACGAGATAAACATCGCCGCGAAGAAGGCGATCTTGATATAGGTGAAGAAAGCCTCATGCAGGCCGGTGAAAATCATCCGCCGCCCCTCCACATGATCTCCCATCGCGTGAACCAGCGGCCGGACGAGAAAGGCGAACAGATCCTCGGACACCAGGTAGCAGAGGATAAAGGCGATCAGCAGTGCAATGACGGAATAGACGAGCCGGTTGCGGAACTCAATCAGATGCTCCATCAACGGAGCCTTGCTATCCTCGATCTCGTTCTCTTTCACGATGCTTTGGTTTCCGGCTTGGGATCAGCCTTCGGCTTGGCGGCGGTGCCAATCTCTTTTTCAGGAGGCGCTACCGCCGCGGTTTCCGGCTTCTTGCCAGCTTCCGTTCCAGTGGCCTTCTCATCCGCCTTGTCGATTTTTTTTGCGCTCTCGCGGGGATCAACGATCTGCGGTTTGACGTCGTTAATCATGTCCGCGAAGCTTCCCGTAGGATCGACGGCGTCTTCCACCTGTTTCTTGATATTGAAATCGGTGTTCTTCTCAAGATCTTTCTTGATATCCGCCAGCTCGGTCTCGCGGGCGAGATCATTGATTCCGGACTGGAAGTCCCGCGCCATGGCGCGCGCTTTACGCACATATTTGCCGATCGTTGAAATTGCCTGCGGCAAATCCTTCGGGCCGATCACCAGCACCGCGATGATCACCACGAACATCATTTCCGACCAGCCAATATCAAACATGGCTTACCACTCGATCACTATTGAAAGGATTCACGAATTTGACTGCAAGAGCCGCTCAGCCTTGCGCAGCCTTGTCTTTTTTCTCTGCCTCGTCCTTGGCGGAGGATTGAAGCACTTCAGGCTTTTTGTCGCTTTTTTCGGCGGCTTCCGCCTTGTCTTCTTCGCTCATTCCCTTTTTGAAGTTCTTGATGCCTGCGGCCAGATCACCGGCAACGCGGGGTAATTTCCCCGCTCCAAAAATGATCAGCACGATGACAAGGATCAAAATAATCTGCCACGGACCAATACTCATAATCTTAGCTCCTGTTCCCGTATCGGGAATATCCAATTTTGCAAAATGACCGCTCCGGCACGATGGCGCTTTATAACAGGCTTTTCTTTTGCGTTCCCGGCAGTCTTCCTAGGCCCTATATAACGGTCTATAAGCGTTTATACGACATTTAATTTTAGTTTGACACGGGATTATTGGCCTTTTGCGCATTTGCCGCCGATGGAAAGATAAAAACACCGTCAAGATTGAGGGCAATCGAACAGGTTTCCCCGACAATCGGCTGATGCAGCGTTGCGACACGCGCCGTCGCCCTGAAACCACTCTTGAAGAGGATATCAACCAGACAGAAAGCGCCCAGGTTACGGGACAGCGCCACCTCCCCCGTCGGCGCGGCCGCGTCGACAGCCGGCAGGAAGCGTATCGCCTCGGGCCGGACCAGTATTTCCGTGACGGGTCCGTCGATATCCGGCGCGGCCGGCACCGGACCAAGATCGGTTTCATAGCACTCCCCCACTGCCGTCACCGGCACCCGGTTCACATCACCCAGGAATGAAGCGGCAAACGCGTTTACGGGCTGACTATAGAGCGCGCCCGGGCTGCCCTGCTGGATAATCCGGCCGCCCTGCATGAGAACGATCTCATCCGCCATCCGCATTGCCTCCTCCGGATCATGGGTGACCATCAGCACCGTCGTGCCCATTTTTTTCAACAGCGCCAGCGTTTCATCCCGGACCCGGTTACGCAGCACCACATCAAGCCCCGAAAAAGGCTCATCCATAAGGAGGACGCGCGGGTTCGGGGCCAGTGCCCGCGCGAGCGCCACCCTCTGCTGTTCCCCGCCCGACAGCATATGTGGATATTTATCCGCCGACCCCTGCATTCCGACTGTCTCCAGCATGGCCAGCGACTGGCGGCGACGGTCCGCCCTTGATAAATGGGACAGTCCAAACCCGACATTGTCCTGTACGCTGAGATGCGGAAAGAGCGCATAGTCCTGAAAGACGAGGCCGACCCGGCGATCCTCGGACCCGACGAAAATACTGTCATTCGCCATCACCTCGCCATCGATCTGTATTTCTCCTTCCAGCGGGCTTTCGAGACCGGCGGCAAGACGCAAGGTCGTGGATTTGCCGCAGCCCGAGGGACCCAGCAGACAGACCAGCTTGCCCGCAGCGACTTCCAATCGGTCAATATTGACGGAATATTCCCTGTCATAGCGGTGACGGACATTTTTGAAGACAAGACTGCTCATAGCGCCCCCGGTTTCATGCGATGCTTCTGGCCTGGCCGGGATCGCGCGATTGCCCGGCTAAGGACAATCACGGGAAGGATGCCGGCGGCGACGATGGCGAGGGACGGACCCGCCGCCGCCGTCAGGCGCTCATCGCTCGCCATTTCATAGGCGCGCACCGCCAGTGTCTCGAAGCCGAATGGACGGAGAACGAGGGTCGCGGGTAATTCCTTCATGACATCGACGAAGACCAGCAGCAAGGCGGACATCAGGCTTCCCGAGATGATCGGGATATGAACGCGAAGCAGCGCCCTTATCCCCGAAACACCCAGGGTTCGGGCGGCGAGGGTCATATTCGGCGTGACTGTCTCAACCCCCGCCTCAACCGTATTGAGCGCCACGGCCAGAAAGCGGACGATATAGGCAAAGAGCAACGCCGCCATGGTGCCGCTCAGCAGAAGGCCGGTCGAGATATCGAAGGTCGTCCGCATCCAGTGATCCACGGCGTTATCGACAAAACCGAACGGCAGCAGGATACCGACCGCCAGCACTGGCCCCGGCACAGCATAGCCCATGGAAGCGATCCGCAAGCTCAGCTGCTTGAGCCGCGATGGCGCCCGTCCACCCTGACGGATGCCGTAAATCAGCAAGAGGGCCAGCAGTAGCGATAGCCCCGCCGCCACCGCCGCCACGGCGACGCTGTTCAACACCAAAACCGGAAAATGCGCGTCAAACACATCGTCGAAATGCGACAGGCTGTCTTTCAGCAGCCAGCCAGTCGGCAACAAAAATCCGAGGAAAACCGGCAGGAAACAGGCGAGCACGGCCAGTGTCTGCCGCAGTCGGCTTAAGGGGTAGCGGGTGATTTTCTGGTAACGCCCGGTCGTGTGGTGGTATTTCCGCTTCCCCCGATTGAGCCGCTCCAGCAGAATCAGCGAAAAGACGAAGATCATCAATATGGCGGCAAGCTGCGCAGCGGCGGCAGGCTCGCCAAGGCCAAACCAGGTCCGGTAAATGCCGGTCGTGAAGGTATCGACTGCAAAATACTGAACGGTGCCGAAATCGCTCAGGGTCTCCATCAGCGCGAGGGCAAGGCCGGTAACGATGGCCGGGCGGGCGAGCGGCAGCGCGATCGAGAAAAACACCCGCCAGGGTCCGCGCCCAAGGGTGCGCCCGACTTCAAGCGCACAGATCGATTGTTCGAGAAACGCGGCGCGGCTCACGAGATAGACATAGGGGTAAAGCACAAGGCCCAGCATCGCAACCGCGCCGCCCAGGCTGCGGATGGCCGGGAACCAGTAGTCGGCACGCGTCCAGTCAAAGGCCTCGCGCAAAAATGTCTGCACGGGGCCCGCGAAATCGAGCATGCCCGTATAGGTATAGGCAATGATATAGGCGGGCATCGCGAGCGGCAGGAACAGGGCCCAGGTAAAAATCCGCCGCCCGGGAAACTCGCACATGGTAACCAGCCAGGCCGCGCCGACGCCGATGCAAAGGACAAACGCGGCGACACCGATGGCGAGTGTAACGGTGTTGACGAGATAGAGGGGAAGAACGGTGCTTGCAAGATGCGCCCAGACATCACCTGCGGGAACAAAAATATAACCGAAAACGACTAGTACGGGGATGGAAAGGAAAAGCGCGATAAAAAGCACGACGGCCGTCGACAGAGGCGCGCCTTTGTGCCGGCTCCCCCACCGTGCGGGAGAAGGCCTCTTATCGAACTCCAGTGCCGTCAACAGAAATTCCTCAGTCGATCATTGTGCCAAGCCGCTTCAATACAACGCCGGGCTTGCCGCGTAAATAATAATCATTCGCAACGATAACAGGAAGGATGACCTGCGCAGCTAAAAGAAGCGGGAAAAACGCCCGGAACGAGGCTTAATATTCCTCTTCTTCCTCGTCGATAAGCTCGTCCTCTTCCTCGGCCTTGCGAAGATCGCTGAAGATGCCGGAGGGTTCGATGCTGAGAAGCCCGGCGGCCTTCATTTCCTCGAACCCTGGCAGGTCCTTGATGTCATCAAGGCCGAAATGGATCAGGAATTCCTCGGTAATTCCATAAGTCACCGGACGGCCCGGTGTACGGCGGCGACCGCGCGGACGGATCCAGCCCGCCTCGAACAACACATCCATGGTGCCGCGGCTGAGACCGACGCCCCTGATTTCCTCAATCTCGGCGCGGGTCGCGGGCTGGTGATAGGCGATGATCGCCAGAGTCTCCAGCGCCGCCCGGCTGAGGCGACGGGTGGTCTCCCGCTCCTCCTCCAGCATCCAGGACAGGTCCGGCGCGGTGAGAAAGGTCCATTTTCCAGCAAGACGCGCGAGGTTTACGCCTTTGTAGCGGTACTCTTCCTCTATCGCCGCCAGGGCCGACGGGATATCGGCGCCGTCCGGCAGGCGCGCCGCCAATGTCGCCTCGTCGAGCGGCTCGCTCGCCGCGAACAGCAGCGCTTCGACCATTCTCACATGTTCGGGATCAATAGTCATTTCCCGGGCTTCCTTCTCTTCACCTCAATCGGTCCGAATGTCGCGCTCTGGCGGATTTCAAGATTGCCTTCCTTCGCCATCTGCAGGCTCGCGAGCAGGGTAGAGGCCTGAGCCGAGCGCTGGCGGAACGGATCCGTCAGGTTATCCGGCAGGTAGGCCATCAGGTTGGTCCATTCGGGCAGGGTACCGAGCATCTTCTCGAGCCGCTCCAGCGCCGCCTCTACCGTATAGACAGCATCGCGCATCAGGCGCAGCGGATTGACGATGCCCTTGCGCTCCTTCTGGTCCGCATAGGCTTGCAAGAGCTCGCGCAATGTGCATTCATATGTCGAATTGCGGGTAATGCGCACACCTTCGGGCCGTCCGCGCTGCAAACGGTCGCGGCCAACGATGCTGCCATTCATGAGTTTTTCGGCGGCATTGCGCATGGCTTCGAGTTTTTTAAGCAAGAACGCAAGCCGGTCCGCCAGTTCCTCACCGCTCGGCCCCTCGTCTTCCTCAACCGGCAGCAGGAGGCGCGATTTGAGATAGGCGAGCCAGGCGGCCATCACCAGATAGTCCGCCGCGACCTCCAGGCGGAGGGAATGGGCCTGCTCGATAAAGCTTATATATTGCTCGGCCAGCTGAAGAATGGAGATTTTGAGGAGATCGACTTTCTGATCGCGAGCGAGTACCAGCAGCACATCCAGCGGCCCCTCATAGCCGTCGAGATCGACCAGCAGCGAGGTCGTCGGCAGCGGGATGACGTCGGGATTTTTCTCTCCCGCCTCGTCGAACGATCCCTTATCCATGGCGCGCCGCCAAGCCTGATATTTTTACGTCAAAAAACATCGAAAAAGGTTACTGCAGACCGGCCAGATTGGCAATCAGATTGACCATATAGCCGATGGGGCCGGTCATCAGCCAGCTGATCGGATCCACCTCCATACCAAGCTGACGGCTGATCATCGGCACCAGGAAAATCAGGCCGATGAGAATGAGGAAGCCATATCTTTCCAGCCGGGCGAGCGGAATAGCCAACGCGTCCGGCAATATCCCGACAGCTACGCGCCCGCCATCCAGCGGCGGCAGCGGCAGGAGGTTGAAAACGGCGAGCACCACATTGAGGATAATGCCGTTCTTGAAATTATCGGCAAACCAGTGGACCGCGCCGCCAGGAATAAAGGGCAGCAAATGAAAGCCGAGGGCGAAGAGGAAGGCCAGGACGAAATTCATGCCCGGCCCTGCCAGCGCCACCCAGACCATGTCCCGGCGCGGGCTGCCAAGCCGGCCGAAATTCACCGGCACCGGCTTCGCATAGCCGAACAGAAACGGCGCCTTGACGAGCAGGAGCATTCCTGGAATGAATATCGTTCCCATCGGATCGATATGCTTCAGGGGGTTGAAGGTGACCCTGCCCTGCCGTTTCGCCGTATCGTCGCCGAGCTTCCAGGCAACAAAACCATGCGCCGCCTCATGCAGCGTAATGGCGAGCAGCGCCGGAATAATCCAGATGGAAATCTTGTAGAGAACGCCCGTTATGTCCAAGTTCAAAATCCTTAAGCCGTCGCCAGCAGCGCGGCAAGGCGCTCGCTATCCAGTTTGCGGTCAAGCGGCACAGTATCCCGCCCAAAAACCCGGTTTCCAAGCTCGATACGGATCAGCGCGTCCGCGCTGAGAGGCGGACAGGCGGTAGCCACCTCGCGCATTTCATCAAGTTTGCCCGAACAATGCAGGACGATATCGACGCCCGCGTCCAGCGCTTTCTCCGCCCGCTCCGCAAGGGTTCCGGAAAGCGCATTCATATTGAGATCATCGGTCAGCAGCAAGCCCTTAAATCCGATTTCGCCCCGGATGATCTCCTCAATCACCGTTTTCGACTGGGTGGCGGGAAGGTCCGGGTCGATGTCCTCGAAGACGATATGGCTGGTCATGCCCCAGGGAAGCAGGGAAAGCGCGCGAAATGGCGCAAAATCGGTTCTCATGAGTTCGTCTTTCGGTGCCGTCACGCGGGGTAGGTCGTGATGGCTGTCCACGGTCGCCCGGCCATGGCCCGGCATATGCTTGATCACGGGCATCAGCCCTGCATTCAGCATTTCCTCGGCAACCACCGCACCCAGAACGCTGACAAGGCCCGGATCGGCGGCAAACGCCCGGTCGCCAATGGCATCCACGGTCTCCGGTAGCCTCAGGTCGAGACAGGGCGTGCAATTGACGGTGATCCCGGCATTTTTCAAATCCGCGATGATCAGGCGTGTCGTCAGTCGAAGCGCCTCGATGGCGGTTTCCGGGCTCGCCGCATGGAGATCGCCAAAAAATGCGAAGGGCTTCGCCTCAAACCAGTCCGGTGCCCGCAGGCGCTGCACCCGTCCCCCTTCCTGATCGATGAGAACCGGCGCGTCGGGCCGACTGACGGCGGCGCGCAGGCTCGAGACAAGCTTTTTCAGCTGCCTCGGGTTTTTTACATTGCGGGCGAAGAGGATAAAGCCGTAAGGTTGCTCGGCGCCAAAGAATTTCTTCTCCGCCGCCGATAATTTAGTCCCTTCGCAGCCGAAAATGACGGACCGGCAACTGGAAAGATCAGCCACTGACAACGAGACAATCCTGCTTCTGCGCCTTCAGCTCTTCACATAACTTGATGGCGCTGCTGCGATCCTGATAGGCGCCCGCCTGCAACCTGTGAAAAGTTCCCTTGTCTTTGACCGTGGTATTTTCAACCCGGTAACTCACGCCACCCAGCAGGGATTTGAATTTCTTCTGCAGCGTCACCCATTGCTTTTCAGCAGAGTCGGCGTCCCGGAAAGAGCCGAGCTGGACGCGGTACGTCGTCCCGCTTGCCGCCGGCGCCTCAGCTTTTTTTGGAACCGGCGCGGCGGCGACCACAACTTTTTCTTCCACCGCAGGCGCTTCCTTTACCGGCGCGGCCTCTTCGACGGCCTTAGCCGCCGTGGGCTCGGAAGCCTTCTCGATCAGGGTTTCCAGTTTCTTTACATCTATCGCCTGTTCCGCATCCGACGGCGCTTTCTCGTCGGTGGCGCTATCCGCAGGCACGCTGTCGGCGGTCGCCTCTTCCGGCGGCGGCATCAGTTTTTCAACCTTCTCCGGCGCCTCACCGGACTGCAGCACGCTGAAGACCTGCTTGTCCTGGTTCGGGATATCCATGCCGCCCGGATCATCGGGCTTTTCCTTCACGGGAGAGCTGTCGGCGCTGATGATGGGCGGTGCAAGCTGGACGCCTTTCTTGACACCCTGATCATAGGCATACCAGATTCCGACGCCGAAGCCGCCGACGATCAGCAGCGCCAGAATGGCGCCGATCCATTTCCTTTTGCTGATGCCGGGCGCGTAATCGCTGTCGTAATAATCGTCGTCATCAGTGAAATCGTCATTGCCAGACACTACGCATACTCCTTTACATTGGTGAGGCCGAGGACCTTCAGTCCCCCGCTCAATATCTGCTCGACCGCTTCCAGCAGGACAAGCCGCGCCTGCCCTTTTCCCGGCTCAATCAGGTAATCTGACGAGAGAGGACGAACCGTTTCGAACGCCCGGAAAAATAGCAAGGAAACCTCTTCGAGGAAAGAAACGAGATAAAAAACATCCGCCTTGCGCGACGCCCGGTCCACGGCAACGGGCCAGCCGGAAAGAG
>JAIOYL010000150.1 GCA_021741195.1 Sneathiella sp.
GAAAATAAGGCGTTAGACGCCGCATCTGCGCCTCGCTCAACATCAATAACTCACTCATAGGCAGCACCTCCTTCGGCGCCTCCATTGAATCAACCTTCAAAACATCATGCAAGAAATTTAATAGGTCCTGAGCCTAGTAAGCGAGTAGAAATTTCTAAGTTGAAGATCCAATTAGATGGAATTAAGAAAAGTATAAGTGAGGTAATGATTGCTCTTGCGCAGATTACGCCGTCCTCAATAGAAGCAAATTTTATTGCAGGAAATTCTTTCTCCGCATTTTGTTTTTTAAACTCCATTATCAACGCTTCTTCAGAGTTAATAATTATTGATCCTTACATAGATAAAACAATATTTTATCGCTATTTATCCGAGTTAAATAGAAATACGCCGATAACCATCGTTTCTGATAGCCGCAGGTTGAAAGGCCCAAAATTAGCTGAGTTCGAGTCTGTGGAAGACATTTTTAAAAAAGAATATAAAAATTATAAACGAGTAATGCACCGCAATCTTCATGATCGTTATCTTATAAATGAAATCAATGCGTACAACCTTGGCGGAAGCATTGCTCACGCTGCTTATAATGCAGATTATTCCATAACTGAAATTTCAAGAGAAAAAAGGGATGAGTTAATTAGAGATTATACCTGATGGTATTTTAATTCACCTTACGAACATCCACATTTGGTCGAAAATGGATGTTGCTTCCGGTCATTGACTGAAATATCGTTTTAAACCAAAAATTCTTGCCTGCCACGCATCATTTTGATACAATTACGCCTTCACGTTGCGGAGGAGTTGCTTGCCTCGATGGGCGTGACAGGGGGCGGCTGCCCCTTCAGCTGAATTCCATATATATGCGAATAAAGGATGCCCGGCGTAAGTTTCGTTTGCGGGTGTCTGCGATCCGGTAGGCCGGGCGGCGACTGTCGGGGGTTAGATCGGCCCCAAAGGGTTATGTTCCTTCAGAGACAGCGTTTCAGGATGGCGCCGGAAGGATCGGCGGTGAAGTCGCCGAGACGGCTCATGGTGCCGATTATCTGCAAACGATCCGCAGAAATCATGGCCATCATACGTATAGAGCCGTCGAACTGGACCAGGCCGTAGCGCTGGCCGGTCTGCCAGACGGATGTCAGCGGGGTGCGAAGGTCTCCCTCCACGCTGTGCGAAAGATCCCGCTCGCCGAGGACAATGTTACCCCCGTCTGTATTGCAAGCCGTGCTCCAGGGCCCGCGAAGGCGGAGGGGCACGGTATCAAAGTCCCGGACCTTGCCGTACGGGACATTGATGACCTCAGTAAAGCGCGCGCGCAAATTGACGGGCTTGACAATGGGAGCGACCGGGGTCGGCCGTTTGTTTACGGCCAGCTCCGGTCCCTTCCCGTCGTCCGCCATCGAGGAATACGGCAGCCCGAAACTGTAGACCAGGACGAACAGGCCGAGCAGGACGCTGGCAAGGACAGTGCTGCCGGCAACGAATTTCGCGGTTTTAAAGGCCCGGGAATGCCGGAATTTCGGCGCTTCCCTGATGGCGACCTTGTAATAGACATTGCGGTTTTTCTCATCGCTGTAATAACCGCCGAGGATCCGCACCCGCAAACTCCCCCAGTCGGGAACCAGCTTGCGGGCGATGCCCTGCGCCGCCTCTTCCTCGCCATAGCGGCCGATAAGCCGCCATTTCTCATCGAACAGGGTCTGGACGACATAATGGTCAAATGGATGCTGTGCTGTTGTCATCGCTACGGTCTGCGCTCAATCCTTCCGGTATCATCGCCCAGACCCTAGACAAACAGGATAAATAAACCGTTAATTTAACCGGTTTTTTTGGGGTCAGCTCACCGTGACGGCCTCGCCTTTTTCATGCATCACGATCACCGGCTCCATATCGGCGAAGACATCCTCGTCGAGATGGCAGAGAATATGGTGGCCGGGCTTGAATTCCTTCATTGGCGGCAGCTCGGTTTCGCAAATGCTGCCGATCTTGCGCTGGCAGCGGGTCTGGAACGGGCAGCCGGGCGGCGGATTGACCGCCGAGGGAATGTCGCCCTCGAGGATGATCTGCTTCTGCTCCACCGAGGTATCCGCGATCGGCACGGCGGAGAGCAGCGCCTCCGTATAGGGATGGTAGGGCGGCGAGAATACCTCGTCCGTCGTCCCCTGCTCGACAATATGGCCAAGATACATAACCACAACACGATCAGAGAGATAGCGGACGACGCTCAGGTCATGGCTGATGAACAGAAGCGTCGAGCGCAGGTCATTCTGGATTTCCGTGAGCAGCCCCGTCACCGCCGCCTGCACCGACACATCGAGCGCCGAGACCGGCTCGTCGGCGACGACCAGGGCCGGGTTGCCGGCAAAGGCGCGGGCGATGCCGATGCGCTGCTTCTGCCCGCCCGAAAGCTGGCGCGGACGGCGGTGGGCGAAGTCGCGCGGCAGCTTCACCAGGTCGAGCAGCTCATTGACCTTGGCGCGGACCTTTTCCGGGTCTTTTTCCACGCCGAACTTGCGGATCACGCGGGCAATCTGGCTGCCGACGGAATGGGACGGATTGAGGGTGTCGAACGGGTTTTGGAACACCATCTGCAGATGCCCGACGGTGCGCGCCTTTCGCTTCTGCACCGAGACATGGGCGAGATCCTCGCCGTTGAGGATCACCTCCCCGTCCGTTGCTTCTTCCAGTCCCATCAGGACCTTGGCGAAAGTGGACTTGCCGCAGCCGCTCTCCCCGACTATCGCGACGGTTTCCGCCTCGCGCGCATCGAAGTTGATATTCTCGTTCGCCTTCACGGTTTTCACCGCGTCGCCGCGGATCATCGACAGGATCGAGCTTGAGCGGATCTCGTAATATTTCTTCATATTCCGCACCTTCAGCACAACCTTGCCCGATTTCACGGACTTGACCGTCACCGCCGCATGATCGCCTTCGGACCAGTCGATATCCTCGAACCGGGCGCAGCGGACCGTATGGCCTTCCTGACCCGTGACGGAGCGCATATTCACCTTGTCGGTGTTGCAGGTGCCGTCCTTGAAGAAGGCGCAGCGCGGCCCGAAGAAGCATCCCCTCGGCCGTTGATGCGGCAGCGGCAACTGGCCCGGAATGGGCACCAGCGGCCGCTCGTTCTTGTCGGCGCCCGGCAGCGGGATGGAGGCGAACAGGCCGCTCGTATAGGGATGGTACATGTCATCGAAGACCTCGTTGACCGTGCCATCCTCCACCGCCTCGCCCGAATACATCACCGTCACCCGGTCGCAGGTGTCCAGGATCAGCCCGAGGTTATGGGAGATATAGATCATCGAGGTCCCGAATTCGGCCGAGATTTCCTTGACCAGCTCGACAATCCCGCGCTCCACGGTGACGTCAAGGGCGGTTGTCGGCTCATCGAGCAGCAGGAGGTCGGGCTTCGAGAGGAGCGCCATGGCGATGACGACGCGCTGCTGCTGGCCGCCGGATATCTGGTGCGGGTAGGCGTCCATGATGCGCTTCGGATCGGGAAGCTTCACCGCCTCCAGCAGTTCAAGGGCGCGCTGCATCGCCTCGGCCCGGGTGACATCCTCATGAAAGAGCGGGACTTCCGCCAGCTGCTCGCCGATCTTCATCGACGGATTGAGCGAGGCCATGGGCTCCTGATAGATCATGGCGATCTTGGATCCGCGAATGCTGCGGAGTTCCTCCTCCGACATGGTGCGCATATCGCGGCCATGGAAGAAAATCTCCCCGCTCTTGATATAGCCGTTGGAGCCAAGATACTGCATGATCGCGAGCGCCACGGTCGACTTGCCGCAGCCCGACTCCCCGACGATGCCGACGCCTTGCCCCGGCATCACCGTCATGTTGAAGTCGATGACCGCCGGGATTTCCCCGCCGCGCGTTGCATAGGAGATGCAGAGATTGCGGCATTCCAGAATTGGTGTCTGTTCCATAATCCTAGTCCCTCATCGATATTTCGCGGAGGCCGTCGGCCAGCAGGTTAAATCCGAGCACCAGCGACGAGATCGCCGCCGCCGGGACCACCGCCATATGTCCGGCAAAACTCCCGAGTGGCTGTGTTTCGGCGATCATCTTGCCCCAGTCCGGATCAGGCGGCGGCAGGCCGAGGCCGAGATAGCCCAGCATCGCGATAGTGATCGTCGTATAGCCAAGTCGCAGGCAGGCATCGACGATAAGCGGCCCGCGCGCATTGGGAAGCAGCTCGACGAGCATGATATACATCGGGCTTTCGCCGCGTGTCTGGGCGGCGAAGATATAGTCCCGCGTTCGGAGGTCGAGCACCAGTCCGCGCACGATACGCATGATCCCGGGCGCGGAGGCGAAAGTCACCGCGAGTACGATGTTAAAACCGGTCGCGCCGAGATAGGTGATGATGATGATATAAAGCACGATCACCGGAAAAGACAGGAGGACGTTGGAAACAAAGGAAATAACCTCGTCCCACCAGCCGCCGAGATATCCGGCGACCACGCCCATGAACATCCCGACGATATAGGCGACACCGGTCGCCAGGGTCGCCCAGACCAGCACGGTCTGCGCGCCGAAGATCACCCGCGAGAGGATATCCCGGCCCTTGTGATCAGTGCCGAGCCAGTAATGACCCCCGTCTCTCGCTGCTGACAGCGGGAACTTGAACGGTTCCAGCGGGGTGTTCGGATCATAGAGCGGCAGGACGGGCGCAAGGATCGCCAGGATCACCCACATCATGATCAGGGCGAACCCGAACATGGCGATCGGGCTTTCCCGGATCAGCAGGAAATTCTTGAACATCCTGGCAATGGCTGAGGGCGGGGCGACGTCGTTTTGATTTATATCTGTCATGGTCCTGCCCCCTTACGTAAACCGGATACGTGGATTGAGCAGCGTATAGCCGATATCGGATATGAACTGCGAAAACACCGCAACGAAGACGGCGATCAGGGTACAGGCCTCGATCACGTAGATATCGCCAAACAACGCGGCATCGAGAAGCAGCTTGCCGAACCCCTTGTAGGCAAAGAACACCTCGACCACGATGACGCCCGACAAGAGCCAGTTGAGCTGCAGGATAATCACCGTGAAAGGCGCGATCAGGGCGTTGCGAAGCGCATGCTTCATGATCACCCGGCGATAAGGTATGCCCTTGAGGACCGCCGTCCGGATGTAATGCGATGTCATGACCTCCGCCATGGAGGCCCGCGTCATTCGGGCGGTATAGCCGAAGCCATAGACGACGAGCACGAAGACCGGAAGGAAGATCTCCGCCCAGTTAAAGCCACCCGTCATCGCCGAGGTTCCGGGCAGCCAGCCCAGCCAGAAGACGAAAATGGCGGAAAAGAAGGTCGCGGAAGCGAATTCGGGCACCGAGGTCGTCAGCACCGAACCGATGGAGACCGCGCGGTCCTGCAGCGATCCCTCCTTCATCCCGGCAATCACGCCAAGCGTGAGTGAGATCGGGATCATGAACAGCATGTAAAGACCGGCCAGAATGGCGGTATTGCCGAGCCTCGGCCAGAGAATGTCGGCGACCGGGGATTTATACTGAATGGAATTGCCGAAGTCGCCGGTCAGGGCATTGCCGACCCAGGTGACATAGCGTTCCAGGAACGGCTCGTTATACCCGTTCTGCTCCAGCCAGAGCTCCCGCTGTTCCGTGTTCGAATAGGGTCCGAGAACCTTGCCGGCGACGGCCAGCTTGTCGGATTCAAAAATTGCGAAAAGCGTAAAGGAAACAATGACCATAATCAGGGCCATTGACAGAAATCGACGAGACGCCAGTATCAGCATGGAATTGCTCCCCCCGGGGCAAAAGTGCACTAGAAACAGGTAAGGGCGATGTTATATCGCCCTTACCGTCATTGTCTGATTTAGCTGTCGATCCAGACTTTATAGAACTGGTGGTACTGGGTTGGATGCGCCTGCACATCCATGACCTTTTCACTCGCCAGGAAGAATTTCGGCTGCCAGATCGGCTGAATGATGATCGCGTCATCCTGGAGGATTTTCTCCACTTCCTCCATGGCCGCCTTGCGTTTTTCCGCGTCGACAAGGGATTCAGCCTTGTCAAGCGCTTTTTCAAACGCCGGGTTGTTGTACCCCGTCTCGTTCCACGGCACACCGGCGCGATAGGCCAGGCTCAGGACCATGGTGCCAAGCGGGCGATGGGTCCAGGCCGTGATGCCGAACGGCGTCGTTGCCCAGATTTCCCAGTATTTGGAGGCCGGCATCAGGTTGAGGTTGATCTTGATCCCCGCTTCCGCCGCCTGTTCCTTCAGGATTTCGCAGACCTGCTGCTGCCAGGGGCCGTTGGTGTTGCCTACGTCGATGGTCAGTTCAAGGCCATCAGGGAACCCGGCCTCGGCCAATAACAGCTTGGCCTTGGTGATATCGCGTTCACGCCGGTTGAGAGGAAAATACTCCGGGTGGATCGGCGAGACATGATGATGCTCGCCGACATCACCGCGCCCCTGATAGACAAGCTCGTTATATTTCTCCGCATCGACGCAATACATCAGCGCCTGACGCACTTTCAGGTTATCGAACGGCTTCTGCGTGACATTCATGCGCATCACGCCGGTCTGGGCTGTCCGGGCTTCCAGGATCTTCATGCCCGGAATGGATTGCGCCATGCCGAGGGAGGCGATATCGAACTCATAGTTCATATCCACCTGACCGGAGGCGACGGCCGCCAGCTGCGCCGCCGACCCGGCGCCATGGTCGTAGTAATGGATTTCATCAAGATAGACTTCGCCGCCCCAGTAAGGCTGGTCCACCCGTTTCAGGATCGCCTTTTCGCCCACCGCGAAATCGACAAGCGTGAACGGACCCGTACCGTTCGGCTGCTCGACAAGATTGCCCTTGAAGTCGCGATGGACGATCATCGTCGGGTAATTGTAGAGGTTTTCCGGGATGGACAGGACCGCTGAGTTGAGGTTCAGCCGGATCGTATAGTCATCAACCTTCTCAAGCGCGCCAGGGGTCATCTTCTTGGTAGCCTTGTCGCCCTCCCCCTCGCTGGTCAGCATGCTATCGAACAGGCCGACATTGGAGGAGCCGGTTTTCGGATCGAGCCAGCGGGTAAAGTTGAACATCACGTCATCGGCATTGAAATCATCGCCATTATGCCATTTTACGCCCTTGCGGAGGTTGAAGGTCCAGGTCTTGAGGTCGTCCGACGCCGACCAGCTTTCCGCAAGATACGGGCGGGTCACGTTATCGGCACCTGTAATCACCAGATATTCGCACATCTGCCGGGCGACGTTGGAGGGTGGCGTCCAGGAATAGACGGCAGGATCGTTCATTTCCTGCACTTCCATGGAGCATTTCAGGATGCCCCCCTTCTTCGGCGTTGCCGCCTTTGCCTCAAGGGTTGGATCGGCCATACCGACAATGGAATACGCCGCTGCGGCCGACAGACCCAGTAAAGTCGAGGTTCTCAAAAATTCGCGGCGGTCCATTTTACCGCTGCGGTATTGCTCAGTAACGTCCTTGATCATGGGATGAATTCGGCCTTCAACCTCATGATCCATCTTGTTGCCTGACATCGTGATGCCTCCCTAGTTTGTTTTTCTGTACCAAGAAATCCGGAATATTGACTAAACCTGTAATAACAATTTCAGTTTCACATTTTTATTTTCGCCATTTTGTTCATTTTACGACCAAAATTTTCCTGTTAAACGCAAATTCACTCACAAATTCAATCATTTTTGCATTTCATGACGCATAGCATAAAGATATTCTCCGGCGATAGTCAATGCAGCATTCCAAAAAATTATCTAAACAATTTTTTTTTAAAACTTTTTGAAAATATATTTATTCAGTAATAAAAAAAACTTAAAATATTAAAAATTCAAACTTAATTACTTTTTATATGTAAACATGGATTTAAGAGTATATTTTTATAATAAAAAATATACTCAACAATATAAATATTATTTACTACATTAATTTATATATTTAATTTTTTAATCAATTTTTCCTTGACAAGAAAATCCGCCCTCCCCGTTGAATGATAAAATCATACGTCCGGCCGCTTACGGCTTCGGCTATCCCTTCACAACAAAAAAATAGATAAGAATAAAAGGAAGTCAAACAGGGGGATTTTAGGAATAAGGCGGCCTCTTTAGGCGCCACCGCTTTGTTTCAATTTACATCCGCCGCCGCCGCATTTATGATCGGACGGAGAAACCAACAAGAATAAAAAAATGGAACCAAACCATGCAACGCACCCTTTTTTCCGAAGAACATGAGCTTTTCCGGGCCTCCGCCCGCCGCTTTGTCGAGGAGCGGATTGTCCCCTTCCATGCCCAGTGGGAGAAGGACGGCCAGGTCAGCCGCGAGGTCTGGCGCGAGGCGGGCGAAGGCGGTTTTCTCTGCTGCTCGGTGCCCGAGGAATATGGCGGCGCGGGCGGCGATTTCCTGTTCGGCGCGATCTTTCTTGAAGAGCTCGCCCGCGCGGGCACCAGCGGCCCCTCCTTCCATCTGCATTCCGAGATTGTCGCCCCCTACATCACCGCCTACGGCACGGAAGCGCAGAAAAAGCACTGGCTGCCGAAGCTGGTGAAGGGGGAAGCCATCGCCGCCGTCGCCATGTCGGAGCCCGGCGCCGGATCGGATTTGCAGAATATCCGCACCACCGCCATTGCCGATGGCGATGACTATGTGATCAACGGCCAGAAGGTCTTTATCAGTAATGGACAGCTTCCCGATCCCGTCGTGCTCGCCTGCAAGACCGACCCGGGGGGGGGCGGCAAGGGCGTTTCCCTTGTGCTGGTCGAGGGCGACCGCGAAGGCTTCTCGCGCGGACGCAATCTTGAGA
>JAIOYL010000010.1 GCA_021741195.1 Sneathiella sp.
TGAACCGACGCCGCCGCGTCCGCTCGCGCCGTCGCGGGATGTTGATGAGAGCGCGGTCCGCTCGCCGCTCGGGACCGATGATGGCCAGCGGTTCCAGCGCGGATTAATTATTCACCGCCTGCTTGTAACGCTGCCCAATATTACACCGGAGAATCGGGAACGTGTTGCCGCCGCCTGGCTTGCCCGTCCGGTCCATGGGCTCGATACGGGGCGCCGTGACGCCATCCTGAAAGAGACCCTCGCCGTCCTCAACGATCCGGAATTTGCAGCAATTTTTGGACCCGGCAGCATGGCTGAAGTACCGATCACCGGCGTCTTCGGCGATCAGGTTATGTCGGGGCAGGTGGACCGGCTGCTGGTTACGGAGACGGAAATTCTGGTGATTGACTATAAAACCAACCGTCCCTCACCTTCGACTTTAGCGGATATTCCAAAAATTTATCTCCGCCAGATGGCGCTCTACAGGCAGGCATTAAGCCAGATGTTTCCCGGAAAACCGGTCAAAACGGCGCTGCTCTGGACGGACGGGCCCCGGCTGATGGTGTTGCCGTCCACAGGGTTGTGATCTTGTTCACTTGACGTTGGCCCAGTCGATACGTAATTATAAAATGATGTAAAGATGTTCCGCCGGGGTGCAGGAGGTCTTTGAGAGTTTAGCCTGAAATGAGGATATTATGACCACTACGAAAGTCACCGACAGTTCCTTTGCCAAGGACGTACTAGAAAGCTCAGGCCTTGTTCTGGTCGATTTCTGGGCCGAATGGTGCGGTCCCTGCAAGCAGATTGCCCCCGCTCTCGACGAAATTTCCAAGGAAATGGGTGGGAAACTGACAGTTGCCAAGATCAATATCGACGAGAACCCGAACACGCCGACTAAATACGGCGTGCGCGGTATCCCGACTCTGATGTTGTTCAAGGATGGCCAGATTGCCGCGACGAAAGTCGGCGCCTCGCCAAAAAGCGCGATCGAAGACTGGATCAAGTCTGCCAGCTAAGGCGCAGTCAATACCGAATACAGGAAAGCGGGCCATTCTGGTCCGTTTTTTTGTGCAACTGGGACATCGGAAAAGAAACCATGGCAAATGTGATCAGTAACGGCTTGTCGCTTGAATATGAAACTTTTGGGTTGGCATCCGATCCGGCGGTGATCCTGATTGCCGGATTGGGGTTTCAACTGATCGACTGGCCAGCCGCCTTTTGCGAGAGGGTCGCGGCGGAGAAGTTTTTTGTAATCCGGTTTGATAACCGCGATATCGGCTTGTCACAGAAGCTGGACGCGAAGGGACTGCCGGACCTAGGCCATATCGTGACGCAATTGCGCGCAGGAGAGGCACCGCAAGTTCCCTATCGATTGAGTGAGATGGCTGCCGATACTGCCGGGCTTATGGAGGCGCTATCGATTGAAAACGCCCATATCGTCGGCATGTCGATGGGGGGGATGATCGCCCAGTTGATGGCGATTTTCTATCCCGAGAAGGTTCGCTCCCTTACCTCCATCATGTCCTCGAGCGGCAACCGATATCTGCCGCCGCCGACGCCCGCGGCGATGACCGTCCTGATGTCAGCCCCGGCAAGCCAGGATATGGAAGACGTGGTTGCCTTCGGCCTGCAGGTCAATGACGTCATCGGCAGTCCAGGGTTTCGCTGGAACAGGGCGGCCCTGACTGAGCATGTCCGCGCCTGCGTTGCCCGTTGCTACTGTCCGGCCGGTTATCTACGCCAGTATGCAGCCGTACAGGCGTCAAACCCACGCACATCGGAGCTGCCCGGCATAACAGCGCCGACGCTTGTTATCCACGGCAAGGACGACCCGCTGGTGCCGCCGGAAGCGGGAGAAGAGACGGCGCGGCTCATCCCGAATGCGCGGCTCGAACTGGTGGAGGGGATGGGGCATGACCTGTCGCCAGCCCTTTGCGAGCATCTCGCCGGGCTTTTGCTGCCGCACCTTTCCGTCATCCGTTAGGGTCTTGATCCTACATCTCAGCGGAAGGCCGGTTCGTCGAAGCTTCTGAGCTTTCTTGAATGCAGGCTTTCGACTCCGCCTTTTCGGAGCTGCTGTAATGTATCGATGCCGATATGCAGATGTTTCGCCGTTCGTCCTTCATAGAACTTGTTTGCCATACCGGGCAGCTTGATTTCCCCATGGATAGGCTTGTCGGAAACGCAGAGAAGCGTGCCATAGGGCACTCGGAAGCGAAAGCCGTTGGCGGCGATGGTCGCTGATTCCATATCGACCGCAATCGCCCGTGACTGGTTGAAGCGGACGGCCAGCTCCTTGTGGCGTAGCTCCCAGTCGCGGTCATCTGTCGTGTAAACGGTTCCCGTGCGGAAATGTTCCTTGATATCCGCAGCCCCCGTCGAGACATCGGCGGCGCGCGCCACGGCCTCCGTCAGCGCGACCTGGATCTCCGCGATGGCGGGAAGCGGCACGGACGGGTGGACATCCTCATCCAATACATGGTCCTCGCGTACATAGGCATGGGCAAGTACGAAATCCCCGAGCCGCTGGGTGCGCCGGAGGCCGCCGCAATGCCCGACCATCAGCCAGCAATGCGGCCGGAGCACGGCGATATGGTCAGTGATGGTCTTGGCGTTCGACGGCCCGACGCCGATATTCACCAGCGTAATGCCAAGGTGCCTTTCGCCGACCAGATGATAGGCGGGCATCTGCGGCAGATGGGGCGGCGCGGTGCCGGTGGCCGGGTCATCGGTAAAGCGGCTATTGGGCGTTACGACATTTCCAGGTTCGACAAAGGCCCTGTATTCATTCCCGTTGCGAACCTGGTCCAGGCCGTACTGGATAAATTCGTCGACATAGCGCTGATAATTGGTAAACAGTACGAAGCGCTGGAAATGCTCCGGCGTCGTGCCGGTATAATGCGAAAGCCGGAGCAAGGAATAATCCACCCTTTCGGCCGTAAAAAGCGAAAGTGGCCGCGGCGCCATGCCCACCGGCACGAAGGTGCCGTTGGCGATGCTGTCATTGATATTGGAGAGCTCCGGCATGGAAAAGATATTCTGGAGCGCGCGCATGTCATCGGCGGAGACGTTGGAGGAGGCCGCTTCGATAACAAAGGGAAGCGGCATCGGCCGGTCGCTCAATCCGACATAGACAGGCTTTTGATGATTTTTCAGGATCAGCCTGATCTGCTCCTGATAATAACTCTCAAACAGAAGGGGCTGGGTCAGCGTGGAGCCGAATGTCCCGGCAGCATCGATATTGCCATAGGCGCGCTTGCCGCTCAGGTTGATATCGGCGGATTCTACCGTTAATCCGAGATAGGGATAAAAAGCCGGGTCCGCAGGGCTGGTCTTGTCGCCCGCCTCAAATTCGGCAAAACGGGATTTTACCTTTTCGACATTTTCTTCATACAGCGCTTTGATATAGTCAAATGCTTCTGTCGCGTCTGTGAATTCCTGAAGATTTGTGACGTTGCCGTGATTCTGGTCTGTGCCAAACAGAAATTCACTCATTTAATTCTTCCTTTTGCAGGGAACTGCCCCTATGACAGTTCAGAAATTTCTTATCTTTCATATACCCCAGTATTTTAGCATTAAAATATGACAAGGAAAATAGAGGAAAACAGACTGTGGCGACGGTGACGCTTGCTCCCATGGAAGGTGTGATCGATGTCCATATGCGGGATATTCTGACCCGGATTGGCGGGATTGATCTCTGCGTGTCGGAGTTTGTCCGCGTCAGTCAGCATCTTTATCCGGCTTCTGTTTTCTATAATTATTGCCCCGAACTCAAAACTGGCGGAAAAACGGCGGCGGGCGTGCCGGTTCATGTCCAGATCATGGGCGGCGAAGCGCCGGTGATGGCGGAAAACGCTGAATTTGTTGCAAGTCTCGGCGCGCCGGGGATCGATATCAATTTCGGCTGTCCCGCGAAAACCGTCAACCGCCATGATGCGGGCGCGACGCTGCTGCAATGGCCCGAAAGACTGCATGATATCGCCGCTGCCGTCCGCCGCGCCGTGCCGGACCATATTCCGGTGAGCGCCAAGATGCGGCTCGGCTTTTCGGAAAAATCGCTCGCACTTGAAAATGCGCTGGCGATTGCCGAGGCGGGAGCCGCCAAGCTGACCGTCCATGCCCGCACCAAGCTCGAAGGCTATAAACCCCCCGCGCATTGGGAATGTCTCCGTCCGATCGCGGAGGCCCTCAGCATCCCGGTCGTCGCAAACGGCGAGATCTGGACCCGGCAGGACTATCTCAAATGCCGGGAGATCAGCGGCTGCACGGATGTGATGATCGGGCGTGGCATGATCGCCCGGCCCGGCCTTGCGCGCGAAATCACCGCGCCGCCAAGCGGCGCTCAGACAAGAGCGGGCTTTGCCTGGCTGGAAATACTTGATCTTATCATTGACTACCATCGCCTGATCGCAGGGGTTCCCCATCCCGTCTGGCAGGCGGGGCGGCTCAAGCAATGGATCAAGCTTCTCGGCCGGACATATGGCGAATCAGCGGATTTGTTCCTGCGGATCAGGAGGCTTGAGGAGCCAGTGGACATTCTCAGCGAAGTAAATTCCGAGCGGGAACGGATTTACGCAGACGCCTGAACCGTCTAAGCTGCGATGGAACATTTTTGCAAGGTGGATGTATTGGACAGCAGTAAGGGCGGAACGCGGCGGACCTGGTGTCATGGCGCCGCCCGGATACTCGTATTGGCCCTCGCGGCTGCTTTGCTGGGGACGAGCTGCAGCGCGCCGCCACCGCCGAAAACCTCCGGTACGCAGCTTTACAAGGCTCTGTTCAAAGACACCGGCTACCAGCTGGGCGATGATGTGCCAGCCGGCAACAGCAGGTCGGGAGAATGCGCGGCGGAAAGCCGGTATGGCAATACAGAAACCGGGCCGGTCGCCCTGCTAGTCTGCACGGGAAAAAGTGGCGATGGCTCGGGACGGGTAAAATACCGCGTCAATTATACACCGCCGGAGGCCGGTCACAGGATCTGGAAGATCGCCGCGACATTTCCGGATAAAAGCTTGCAGGACATTGATTTTATTAAGAGTTTCGAAGAGAAATATGGGACACCACGCAAAGTCGTTAACCCCTTCGCGCTAACCTGGCAATGGGAAGACGCTTATCTTGAACTAAGTGAAGATCAGTATGGCGTGCATCTGCAATTGTGGGACAGAAGTTTACGGTGACTTTATGATCTGGCTTTCGTCCGCGGCCAGCGAAGGAACAGAATCATAACGCCAATTCCGCCAAGAATTCCGGACAGGTTCGCCGCCATATCGAGAAGTTCGAAATCCCGGCCGACATAAGGCTGTATGAACTCAATAGCGACGCTGATCGCGAATGTAATGATGCAAAGCAGAAACCTCTGACGCCATTCACTGCTCGCATGACAGGCGATATGGGCAACAATGCCATAGCAGACGAAATGCTTCACCTTGTCATTCAGGAAGCCTGAGAAAGCGGGTTCTTGGCCAGGGGGCATAACGGACAGGACAGCGATTGCAAGCATTCCGGTCCCCCAAAGAAAATAGGCTACTCGGAAATTACCCAGAGGCATTATTTTTACTACTCATAAAGCTTCCATTTGAGGCGGAGTGATTTATAAAAAATTAACCTTAATGAATGTAAATTGCCATCAAGCTATGTATGATTTGTAATGTATTCTTTGAGGCAGGTCGAGGCCAGTCATTACCTGAATAAAGAACGCATTTTCTCGCTGGGCTGAAAATATATCAGGCCGGCTTTCGGAGTGATTTGTTGAACAAGATTTCGAATGACGGATTAAAAAGCAGGAATGCTTCTGCTGGGAACGGCTCCAGGCTTGGGGGCGGTTATCCATTGTCTTCGCGCGTATTGACTCGCATTTTTGGCTTTCTGGATATTTTCTGGCTGGTTCTTGCGGGTTATCTCAGTTTTTACTTTGTGATCGGCGGGAGTTTGATCGCGCATGATAACTACCTGATTGCAATCATCCTTGCCGTGTTCATTTTCTTTTTGCTGGGACGCTACGCCGGGATTTATTCCTTCTCGACAATAATCTCGCCTCTGACGAATTTACCGAATCTGGCGATTGTCTGCCTGACGACGTTTATGCTCTTGCTGGCCATTGCCTTCTCTTTGAAGGTTTCCGGCGAGTTTTCCAGAATCTGGATGTATAGCTTTGGATTTGCTACGTTTTTCGTTATCCTGGCCCATCGTCTTATCGCTTTTGTTATTATCAACTACCTTGCCAGCCGCGGAATTTGTACACGGAAAGTGGTGGTCCTTGGCGGAGGAAAGCAGACGGAACGCCTGCTCCGCCAGCTGGAGAACGAAAAGCCCACTATCAACAAGGTCGTCGGAATTTTTGACGATCGGATCGGCCGCGTCGGGCCAACGGTCGGCGGGCATTCTCTGCTTGGCAATATCGACGCTCTGATAAAGTTCGTCCGCAACAATCATGTTGACGATATTATTGTGGCGCTGCCCTGGAACGCGGATGAACGGCAGATAGAGATTGTCAGCCGGCTCCGCGAACTGCCGGCCCATGTCCATCTGGTTTCGGATCTGGTGGGCTTTCGCTTTCCCTATCAACCCTCACCCAATCATTTCGGCGGCGTCCCTATGATCGAAGTGGTTGATTCGCCGCTTTCAGGATTTAAAATCGTTATCAAGGCTCTGGAGGACCGGATTCTTGGTTCTTTGGCGCTGCTTGTCTTTTCTCCGGTTTTTCTGCTGGTTGCTCTAGCCATCCGGCTGGAAAGCAAAGGGCCAGTCCTGTTCAAGCAGAAACGCTATGGGTATAACAACCAGATATTCGAGATCTATAAGTTCCGCTCCATGTATCATGACGGCGAGAAACGCGCCGTGACGGTGCAGGCGTCGAAAGACGATCCGCGCATCACCCGTGTCGGCAAATTCATTCGCAGGACCAGTCTTGATGAATTGCCGCAGCTTTTCAATGTCGTGTTGGGCACTATGTCACTCGTCGGCCCGAGACCGCATGCAATTGATCATAATGAAGAATACTCGGAACTGATAGAAGGTTACTTTGCACGGCACAAGGTTAAACCCGGAATAACGGGTTGGGCGCAGGTAAAGGGGTATCGTGGCGAAACGGATACACTTGAGAAAATGGAAGCCAGAGTGACGTATGATACTTATTATGTTGAGAACTGGTCGCTATTTTTTGACTTGCAGATTTTGGCAATGACCGTTTTCGTAGGCTTTATTAACAAGAATGCGTATTGATGGAAATACACTTTGATGAGACAAAGATTGCCGAATTGCAAAAATGCGGGCAATTTTCACAAATTTCCCACATTTTTAGTATGTTGTAATATAGTATTCATTGATTGGCCGGATGTTTTTCGGAAAATAAAATTTGACGCAATCTTGCCTAATTATTGCAGATACCAACCATTCCTTAACTCTTTGCACCTAAAAAGGCATATGGTATTTGCTGATCCGGTCGGATGGTTGTAAGGCGTACCTACAGATCGACTGTGAAGTATCAGACTATGATTTTCTGTTGCGATTGCACTTAACGAATTCGAGTAAAAGAATGAGCCAAGATTTTACGTTACATGAAGAAGAGGCATCGCCGATTAACTTGGGCGCCATCCTGGCGGCCGCCAAAAGACGGTTCTTGTTTTTTTTGATTCCCTTTGTCCTCATCCTGGTCGGAAGTGTGGTTGTTGGTCTCGTTTTACCACCGGTCTATAATTCACAAGGTACAATTCTGGTCGAAACTCAGCAAATCTCGCCTGATCTTGTAGACTCGGGTGTCAATACAGACCCCAATCAGCGGATTACGATGATCAAGCAACGGGTAATGACGCGTGAAAATCTGCTGAAGATTATCGATAAATATAATGTATTTGGAGACGACAGAAAAATCCTGCCGGTCTCGACACTGGTTGAAAAGATGCAGGATGAGATATGGGTTGATGTCATAACATCTGCCGTTGGCAGCGGACGGAGAGGTGACACGACAATCGCTTTTAATGTAGGTTTTTTACACGAAAACCCGAGAATGGCCTCGGAAGTGGCAAATGAGCTTGTTACCTTGTTTTTAAGCGAGAATGTGAGAACAAGAACGGAGCGCGCCACCGAGGCGACCGCCTTCCTGAGTGACGAAGCGCGGAAAGTTCGCGAGCAGTTGACTGAGGTTGAGAATCAGATCGTCGCTTACAAACAGAAGCATGGGAATGCGTTGCCGGAACATCTTGGCCTGCGTCAGAACATGCTGGAAAGAACAGAAAGTGAAGCTCGTGACTTAAATCGGGATATTCGGGCGCTCGAAGAAGACAAGCGTTATCTTCAGATCGAACTGACGTCGGCGAAAACCGGCCGGACATCAGCAGGAGGCGGCGGCAGCGACCAAACGGAACTGGAACGAAATATCGCCGACCTGAAGAAATCGCTTCTTGATGCCTCTACCCGGCTTACAGATTCTCACCCGGATATCATAGCGCTCAAGAAGCGAATTGCCGCACTTGAAAAGCAGCAAGAAAAGGAAAGTACTGCAGCACTCGCTTCGGCGGCGGCGGAAAAGCCGGCCCCGGACGCTGTCTATAATCCTTTGGTCGAAAAGCTACAGATACGGATTGACGCAACGGATCAGAAAATTGCCGAGGCAAAACGTCAACTCGCGGCGACCAAGAAGAAAGCCGCGCAACTTGAAGACATCATTATTGAAATACCGCAGGTCGAGCGTGGACTAACTGTTCTCGATCGAACCTACTCGGATCTTCTGGGCAAGCTAAATGACCTTGAAGGAAAGCAGGCGCAGGCGCAGTTGTCGCAAAATCTTGAAGAAGAGAAAAAGGCGGAACGCTTTGTCCTTATTGAGCCGCCTATCGTCCCTACCAATCCCATTTCACCGAACCGCGTGAAGATCATGGGCGTGGGCAGTTTGTTCGCTCTGGTTTTTGGTGTCGCCTGTGTTTTTCTTATCGAGTTCTTTGACAAGAGAATAAGAAGCGCCGCGGAACTGGAAGCTGTTCTCAAGCATCCTCCAATCGTGTCAATTCCGTATATTCATACGAAGGAAGAAGCAAACCGGCATAATCTGAAGGTTGTTCTTTACTTCCTTGTGCCTGTCGTTCTTCTTGCCGGATTGCTGATGGCCGTCCATTTCCTCTATCAGCCGCTGGATGATTTATTTTATAAGGCCTGGGTGGCCTTGGACAAACTCAAAGTTATGTTGTTCTAGGGGGTCGATGTGGAACGTATTAAAGAAGCAATCGCCAGGGCTAAAGAGAAACAGGCGGGCGCCCCTAAAGACCGGATGGGGTCCGCCGCAGCGGCCAAAATTAAGAATGCGGAAATTGTTGAAGGCCCAATCGTCTATGACCAAACGCGGGTGGTCGAGCTCGATATCGCGCATTTGGAACGCAACCGGATTATCACACTTGATAGTGAAGACCCGAACTCAATTAGTTTCGATATCTTGAGAACTCAGATCCTGGCGAAGATGGAGGCGAATGACTGGCGGACGCTTGCCATCACATCGCCTACGCCCGCCTGCGGGAAGACAGTGGTTGCCATAAATCTCGCGCTAAGTATTGCCAAACAAACCGATTACACTGCCCTTCTTGTAGATTTTGATTTACGTCGCCCACAGGTGGCGGCGTATCTCGGCTTGCCGAAGGAGAACAGTTTTTCGGACTATCTGGATGGCAAGATCGAGTTTAATGACGCCTTGATCAACCCGGGGATTTCCCGCTTTGTTGTGCTTCCGAACCGCCGACCGATAAAAAATTCAACCGAAATACTGACCTCGCGCAAAATCAAGGCAATGGTTTCCGATTTGCGCGATCGCTATGAAAAGCGCATCTGCATTTTTGATCTTCCTCCCTTGCAAGCGACAGATGACGCGATAGGCTTTATTCCCCAGGTCGATTGCGTGCTGCTGGTGGTCGCGAGCGGAGAAACCAAACCTGCCGAAGTCAAAGAGTGCCGCCGGCAGCTCCAGTCAACTAATTTGCTGGGCGTTGTTCTCAACAAATCGGAAGAAGTCTCCAAAACATACTATTACTAGCTTGTTGCTGTGTGGCGGCTATCCAAATTTCCGAAACGGTTGGGAACGATAGAATACCGGTCTAAACTCTATGTGACGTTTAGAAGTAATGAGGAAATGCATGGAGTTGACGTTGCAACGGATTGACAGGACAAGATTGGTACTGCCCCTTCTGCTTTGCCTGGTCCTTTTCGTTTATATCCCCGACGGCGCCCTGCTTTGGGATGACTGGATGGGCCTTGAAGAGTTCAGCCATGGTCCGTTGATGCTTCTGGTTTCCCTCTACCTGTTATGGGCGCGCCGCAGTCTCTTGCAATCCCATGATAGCCGCGGCAACTGGCTTGGGCTGGCATTTTGCCTGATTGCGGCAATTGTTTATGCCCTCGCGATAAAGGCGGGAATAGAAAATATCCGTCATTTGAGCCTTTTCCTGATGATTTTAGGGTTATTCATGGTGTTTGGCGGTATTACCTACGGCCGTTATGTTCTGCCCTCTCTTGTCTTGCTGCCTTTCGTGGTGCCACCGCCTGCCTTTTTGAATGCAAACCTGACTTACGGACTGCAGCTCTTTTCGACAGATATGAGTGTCGGATTGCTGCGCGCCGCCGGGCTTTCCGTGTTTCAAGACGGCAATATCATTGATATGGGTACCGTCAAACTGGCGGTTGTCGAGGCATGCGCGGGCCTTCGATATCTCTATCCGATGATCGGTCTTGGCGTTCTTCTGGCGATGCTGTTTGATATGCCGCTTTGGAAGCGGGCCCTGTTTGTCGTTTTTGCCGCCATTGTTTCCGTCATCATGAACAGCGTCCGTATTTTTCTTACCGGCGCTTTCGCGGAATGGACCGATACGGCTGTTTCCGACGGATTTTTCCATCTGTTCGAAGGCTGGGTCTTTTTTCTGTTCTCCTTTGTGGTGATGCTGGCGGTTTGCTATCTGACGCTTAGCAGAAAGGAAAAAGCAACGATTGGCGGCGGGGTTTTGAAAGTCTCCGTGCCTAAGGGACAGGATGTTGAAAAACCCGCGCGCATCGGGCCGATAATTGCGGTCAGTTTGCTGTGCATCGCCCTCGTCCTGAGCATTACCATGCTCCGGGGCCTCAAGCCGGAAATTCCGGAGAGGAGGTCCTTTTCAAGCTTTCCTCTTAAAATCGATGGCATGATAGCGGAAGAGGATGTGCTGCCCAGTGTTGAGCAGACAATCCTCAATATGAGCGATTATTTCCTCGGCCATTATCATGAAGACGGCGAACCTTCGGTGACTGTCTTTATCGGATATTATGAGCAACAGTCAGCCGGCAGCACACCGCACTCTCCCCGGGTTTGTATCCCTTCCGGGGGCTGGAAAATTCAGGACCTGACAGAGATTACGCTGAAAAATGGCGATACCGAGGTTCCCGTCAACCGGGTTCTCGTCACCCATGGCGAAGACAAGCTGCTTGTCTATTATTGGTTTCAGCAACGTGGTAAATATATTGCAAATGAATATAAGGCGAAATTCAACCTGCTTTGGGGCGGCCTGACGTCCGCGCGTACGGACGGAGCGCTTGTGAGATTATCGATGCCGGTCGAGTCAACCATGTCGGAAGCACGGGCGGATGAAAAGCTGACTGAATTCTCGAAAGAGCTTTTCAAGGTTCTGCCGACGTACGTTCCGGATTAATATTCGAAACGCCAAGACTTGCCGCGGTCGAAGAGAAATGATGAATAAGGTAAGCCGGGCGCGGCGCGATAAAGCGCGGGAACATAATCTTTTCCAAACTGCAGTGGAGGATGTAATGGCGCAGGATTCAGCATTTATCGTAAAGGCGAGAAAAATCATTCCACTTTTTTTACTTGGCATTATGCTGGGACAGGCAGCGTGCGTTCAGGATAGCGTGGGCGGTAACGCCGGCAGCCGTCCGACAGGAGAGGATGCCAAGGTCATTGCGCATTGGAATGTCGTCCCCTATCAAGCGATTAACACGCCCTTTAATGCCGGAGTTGTTGCCTTTCACATTAACGGGATTGACCGGGTGGATTTCCGGGTAAACGGTGGCGATGCCATCACCGTGACCGAAATGAGTCTTAATGAGCGGACCAACACTTATGAATACTGGGCGGCCATTGACCCGGCGTCGCTTGGCCCATTGAACAAGGAAAAGCCGGTTATAGAAATATCTGCAACGGCTTTTCCCAAAAAAGCGGGGATACCACGGCAATTGGAACCGATGTTTCTGAACGTGAAACCGGCGGACGAACGTCAGGATGCGTTTGTCTGGGTCTCGGGCCAGGGCGATGATAGAAAAGGCGACGGAACGAAAACCAAACCGTTCCGGCAGCCGGCGCGTGCATTGGAGGCTCTTGAGGAAATAGAGGATGACCGTGACGAGGCGGTTTTCGGAACGGTCTATCTCATGGAAGGTGAATATATCTGGGGATCGTCCGGCCATTCCGCGCCGCAATCGGAGGACCGCTGGGCTGTGATTGCGGCGGCGCCCGGCGTTGAAAAAGGCAAGGCTGTTTTTAATGGCGATGACGGTGGCGGGTTTCTGCCCAAATTGCTGAAGGTGAAGGGTGTGACCATTCAGAACGTTTACTTCGTTCCCGAGGGCGGGAAGCCGAGCCGTTTATGGCTGGATAACAGTGACATGATTGGTCAGGGCGCAACGACGGGAGAGGGTTTTTACCATTCGCCTGCCTGGAAAGATGCCTACTTCACCAATGTTCACCTGTCTGCCTTTCCGAACGGGGCGACGGATCTGACTATCGCCCGGGACGTAAAGATTTCGAATATCGGCTCCGACGCGTTTAGCGGATCGCGCCTTATCGTCAATAGCGAGGTGGACGGGATCGACCGCGGTGACACTAAATTCCACCCGGATGTTTTCCAGATATATTGCGGCAACACCGACATGGAGAATTTTATCATCTACGGGCTTGTCGCGAAAAATGCCGAAGCGCAAGGCATTTTCGCCGGTGGCTGTTCGTCGCTCAATAATGTGGCGGTTGTCAATGCGC
Organism: Sneathiella sp.; assembly: GCA_021741195.1. GTDB lineage: Bacteria > Pseudomonadota > Alphaproteobacteria > Sneathiellales > Sneathiellaceae > Sneathiella. The sequence continues at coordinate 12,974 of JAIOYL010000010.1, forward strand.
TTTTGGTCCGGCCGCTGCATTCGAAGTTGCCGTTCTTTTCGCAATGGGGTGTTCCGGCGAACCATTTAATCCTGTCCGGCGTCACGCTTCCTAATTCCGCATTTCTCTGGCGTAACAACGAAGTGCGGAATGTCCTGATTGACGGGTCGGTTTTTTACGCCATGGGGACCACTTTCAAGGGATATGGATTTGAGGATGGCGCGATTGCCTATCAGCACAACCATATTCTGGACACCCGCGGCGGTGGTGGCATGCCTGTCGATGGTATCGATATTACATCGGGAGACGCGGAATTCGTCGATGAAGATGAAGGTGATTTCCGGCCGACACCGAATTCGCCGCTTCGCAACCGCGTTGACAACCCCTTCAGCAAGGTTGATGCCACAGGCAGGCCAAGAAAAGCGCCGTCGACCATTGGCGCCATCGAGTAACGAAAGAGAGTATCGTGATCCACCCAGAAGTTTCGATTATTGTTATCAGTTATAATACGCGTGAGCTGACTCTAGAGTGCATAAGATCGGTTTTCGATCAGACAAAAAATGTCTCGTTTGAGCTGATTGTGCTCGACAATGCTTCCAGTGACGGCTCCGCTGAAGCCATTGCCGAAGAATTTCCCGATATCCATCTTATTGCCTCCAAGGAGAATGTCGGCTTTGCGAATGGTAATAACCTGGCCATCGGGCAGGCAAAAGGAGACTTCATCCTCCTGTTAAACCCCGATACGGTCGTTTTGGATCACGCCATCGACAATATCGTCGAGTTTGCAAAGGCCAATCCCGAAGCCGGAGTCTGGGGGGGGCGGACTTTGTTTGGCGACCGTAGCCTGAACGCAACTTCTTGCTGGCACCGGATGACGGTTTGGTCGCTCTTTTGCTATGTGACGGGATTAAGTGGCATTTTACCGTCGAGCGCTTTGTTCAATGTCGAAGGATATGGCGGCTGGAAGCGGGATACGGTTCGCGAAATTGATATTGTAACGGGCTGTTTTCTTCTCATTAAAAGGAATTTGTGGAATGAACTTGGCGGTTTCGACCAGCGGTTTTTCATGTATGGCGAAGACGCGGATCTTTGCCTGCGGGCTAAAAGCCGCGGCGCGCGGCCAATGATTACACCGACGGCGACGATTGTTCACTATGGCGGACAGTCGGAGAAAATCGTCGCCGACAAAATGATCCGCCTCCTGACAGCCAAGGTGACTTTGATGCAGCGGCATTGGACTCCCATGACAAGGATTTTTGGCTATATTCTGTTTTATTGCCTGCCGCTCAGCAAAATCCTGACACATTGGCTTTATTCTACCCTCCTGCGCCGGAAAAACCGGAAGACCAACGCAGATACCTGGAAGGAAATCTGGGCCAAGCGGGATAAATGGCTGGCTGGATTTAGCGGCTGAACGCGTAATTTTTCCATGATGACGTGAAAGTGGAACGTTCAAGAAAACGGGCTCCTCAATGCGAAAGCGCGAGGAGCCCATTTAAACTTTGATCTGCCTATTCTGCTTGCTCTTGCAAGCTCCCTATGATCAGGTCAGGAAATCGCTATTATCCAGATCGACTGCGGATACCCCGATCAGCTGAATTTCCATATCGATGACGAAGTCGCCATTCAGATCAACAGAAAGCACGTCCGTACTGTCATTGAAGGAATAATCGAAGCCGGTGGCGGCAAATCCTTCGAATGAAAGATGGTCGCCGTTAGTTGCGTCGAAATCCAGGATAACATCGCGGTTAGCAGCGCCGATACCGGAGTCACCGACTTCCGTATAGACGAAAGTATCGGAGCCAGCGCCGCCGGTAAGCGTATCTGCGCCGTCACCGCCGATGATATAGTCGTTGCCGCCAAATCCGAAAAGTTCGTCGTTGCCATCGAACCCGAAGATCTCGTCCACCGCTGCCGTACCTTCAATATGGTCGTTGCCGACGGTGCCTTCATTCCAGTTGTCATTGCTGGTAGTGGTCGTCGAACTTGCAACAGTCGTCGCAGAAGAGGTGCTGGATGTACTGCCGCCGTCCTGGAGCAGACTGACGTCGGCACCTGCATTATAGCCGTTTTCCACTGTGAAATCTGTCGCATCGACCGAACCTATATTCAGGTTGTTGTCGACGAAGATATCGTCATAGGAATAGGTCGGATTACTGCCCGCGTTCCACGGCACTGTGCTGCCATATGCAACGACATTGCCGCTTTCGCTGACACTGCTGTTGTTATAAATGAAGGAGTTCGAAATATTATCCTCAACGACCCCGTTCGTCACGTTGGACAGGCTGACCCACACTTCGTAGCCTGAAGCGCTGTCGACTGGAGAAATGACCGTATTCCCGGAGACAGACACGTCATTGGCGGTTGAGATACTAATGCCGTGATAGCCGGACTGGTAAATCACATTGTTCTCGATAACGACGTTATCCAACGGCAGATCCGAGGTCGCTGTCATGAAAATACCCTGAGTATCATAACCGTCGCCCTGAACCATAAGGTTGTTTTTAATAAGAATATCTTCGTTCGCCTGCAGACCGGCCGTTGCCCAGAACTGGACATAGTCCGAATGGTCGCCAGTCAGATGATAGAAATCGTGAAAATAGTTACCATCGATTATAACATCCTGGACGCCGGAGAAAGTGATACCATCTGAACGGATATCATAAAATTCACTGTCGATGACGTTGACGCCATTCGAGCTAATGAAGCCGGCACCGCCTGACAAATTGTGAAATTCAGTATTTTCAATAGTAATATCTTGCGAATTTTTGACGATAGCGCCGATAAAGCCTCCATATATGGCGCCGTCTACGTCGTTACCGATAACGCTGTCTGAAATAACGATATCAGAACTGTTATTGATAGTGACAAGATATTCACCCCAGGAACCAGAGGCCGCGTTGTAGGAGCTAATATCAAGATTGTCGAAAACCATATTTGACGAATTGCTTACGGTGATCGATTCAAAATGAGCAGGATTATCCGGGTTCGCCGAGGTGATCGTTACCGGGGATGAGAAATTATAACCATTCAGGTTGATTGTATCATATTCACCGGGCGCGAGGACAATTGTATATCCCGAAACATTTCCGGAAAGCGCCTTGATAAGCTCTGCAGTGCTGCTGACTTCAATGTCGCCCGCCGTTGAAGAGGTGCCGCCGCCAGACCCGGCATTTGTTGAGCCGCCTGTATTTGCTACCGGCTCATCCCGGCCATTCACATTCACGACAACCTCTGAGGTCGTTCCGTCAATGGTTTGTACGGTGAAGGTCTCCGTCACCACTTCCCCGGTATCGAGCCCGGTCAGGTGATCTGAATTTGTCAGCGTGTAGGTCCAGTTGCCGTTTCCATCGATAGCAAAGTTGCCGTAATCACCATTTTCGGTTGCGTCCTGAAAGCCGCTTTCTCCAGCATCTGCGTCGGTTGCGGTCAGTTTGCCGCTGCTCGTCAGATCTACATCTTCCGTTACATCACCGCTGGATGTGCCCGTAATAATCGCACTGCTATTGCCGTCAACCGGAATATTTGTGTCAACAACCGGGTCGGTCGTAGTGACATTGTCCGGATTGGTGTCCACGACCGTCGTTGAACCCGTTCCGTCTCCCTGTCCGTCGATCGACAGCATAATGGACGCAGTGACCGCTCAACCTTTTGATCTGTCCCATAATGGCAGCATCTCGACGCTCGTCAAAAGGAACCGGTGTCACCTATATGTCTTTGCGGGCTCCAAAAGCAAGTTTTCCGACGTTGTACAATTTTCGATAACCGGTGAATTCTCCCAACAAGAAATTGAGGTTCTGGACGAAAACCGGTCCATCAAACTTGAGGATGGCCGGTTTCAGGACAGCTTCGGCGCTTACGCTACCCATCTTTACAAGATACCCGTCAACAGGGAAAATTGCGTTTAGCGAACGCTTGCCCATAATACCAAACGTTCGTTATTTTTCCGAATTTTTAATCTGATTATTCTCTTATGTAAGAAGTCATACTTACATACGGGGGCTGTTGAAATTGATATATGACATCTGCATTTTACGGGCCGCGAGGGCTTTTATCTCGTTCCTCATGAGAACCTTTCAGTTTGCATATAAATTAAGCATATCTCAAATAACGCTTTGAAAAAAATGAATTTTTTATTTTTAATATTCTTTGCATTATTTTTTCTTCAGGATAATTTAAAGTTACGTTCTTATAGTCCTAGAGAGCAATTGCGAATTCTGAAGGGATAAAGGTTCAGGCGATGGTAGTTAAGGCACAAAATCTGAAAACGGAACAGATTGATAAAGTTCTCTCTATAGTTGAAAATCGTCTCGACAAAGAGGTGGCGGGCGATGCCGTCACTTTCGTGCGGCAGTTTTATGAACGCCCCACACCTGAGGATGTTCTGGGCATTTCGCCGGAGTATCTCTACGGATCGGCATTGTCTCTTTATAAATTTGCGGCGACGCGGCAGCCGGGCAAGACAAAACTCAGGGCATTCACGCCAGATTTGGAAGAACACGGCTGGAAAACAACCCATTCCGTCATCGAAATCGTCAATGATGACATGCCCTTCCTCGTCGACAGCATCACCGCCGCCCTGAACCGCCGGGGCCTGACCGTGCATCAGGTCGTCCATCCCGTAGTCTATGTCGAACGGGATGAAAAAGGTGAGCGCTTACGGACTTTCCAGACGGAGCCGAAGGGCAAGCAGAAGTATTTGCGCGAAAGCGTCATGCATTTCGAAATTGATGAGCAATCTGACCCAGCCGTGCTTGCTGAAATTGAAACGGCACTGATTGACACGCTGGAAGATGTTCGCCTCGCGGTAGCGGACTGGCGGCCGATACTCGATCGCGTGGACGCGATTGCCAAGAACCTGAAAAACAATCCTCCACCTCTTGATAAAGCTGAAATCGATGAAGCGCTGGCGCTCCTGGAGTGGATGTCGGACAACCATTTTACATTTTTGGGCTACCGCGAATACGATTACGGTAGTGGGGGAAAGGGAAGGACGGATGGCCGAAATATTGTAAAGGATTCGGGACTGGGCATCTTGCGTAGCCCTGATCGAAGAATCATGGCGGGCAACACGGAAATATCGCCTGAAGTGAAAGATTTTCTGCGGCGGCGCGAACTGATCATTGTAACCAAGGCCAATGTCCGCTCGACGGTTCACCGCGCCGTCCATCTGGACTATGTCGGCGTCAAGAAATTCAATGCAAAGGGAGAGGTGATTGGTGAATGCCGGTTTACCGGGCTTTTCACGTCAGCCGCCTATAACCGAATTCCGAGGGATATTCCCTACCTGCGGCGGAAAGTCGCGCAGACGCTGGAATTGGCGAACCTTCCCAAAAACAGCCATGATGAAAAGGCCCTAGCGCATATTCTTGAAACCTATCCGCGCGATGAGCTGTTTCAGATATCTGTCGAGAACCTGTATGAAAACTCCTCGAAAATACTCTCCTTCCAGGAGCGCCCGCGTATCGGCGTTCTGTTGCGGCGAGATCGGTTCGAGCGGTTCGTGTCGGCACTGGTCTATGTTCCGCGCGAAAAATTCAATACGGACCTTCGCAAGAAATTCGCGGATATCCTTGCCGAAGCTCACAATGGCTCACTCTCATCCCATTATGCTTTTGTCGGCGATGATGCTCTGGCACGCATCCATTATATTATTGCGCTGAAAAGTAAACACAAGCCGGAAGTGGATGAAGCGGACCTGGAACGACGCCTCGCTGCCGCCTCGCGTGAATGGTCAGATGACCTGTTTGATGCATTGCTTGAAAAATGGGGCGAGGAAAAAGGCCTGCATTTTAAGGCGCGATATGGGGATGCCTTCCCAGCCGGTTATAAAGAACGCTTCAACGCGGAACTGGCGCTCTATGACGTCGAAAAAATAGAGATCGTCAATAAGACGTCAGAACTGGGTCTCAATCTCTATCGCTGGGTTGAAGATTCGGATAACAAGATGCGGTTCAAGGTCTATAGCCCGGAAACCCCCCTGACCCTGTCCGACTGCCTGCCGATGCTGGAAAACATGGGCCTGAAGGTTCTCTCTGAAAATCCCTATTTTGTATCCGCTCCGGGCCTGCCGAAGCCGGTCTGGATCCATGATTTCGAGCTTATTGAACCGGGCGGTTTTGCGCTGGACCTGCATACCCTGAAAGCGAAATTCGAGGAAACATTCCGCCGCGTCTGGACCGGACGCATGGAGAATGACGGCTTCAACCGTCTCGTTCTTCGTGCCGGTCTTGACTGGTCGAATATCGTCGTTTTGCGCGCCTATGCGAAATATCTGCGCCAGGCGGGCATTACCTTTAGCCAGTCCTACATGATCAATACGCTCTCAAGTAACCCGGAAATTTCAAAGCGGCTGATCGAGCTGTTCAAAATGCGTTGCGACCCCGGCTTTGAGGGGGACCGCGATGAAAATGTCGCCCGTATTGTCGAGAATATCTGGCAGGAGCTTGATCGGGTTGCGAGCCTTGACGAGGACAGGATTTTACGGCGCTTCGTCAATCTGATCCTGAATACCCTGCGCACGAATGTCTTCCAGAGTGATTCAGCAGGCCATGAAAAAGCCTATTATTCCTTCAAGCTTGACAGCCAGAAGGTCGATGAGCTTCCACTTCCGCGGCCGCTTGTCGAAATTTTCGTCTATAGCCCGAGGGTTGAAGGCGTCCATTTGCGCGGCGGTAAAGTCGCGCGCGGCGGATTACGCTGGTCGGACCGGCGGGAGGATTTCCGGACCGAAGTGCTGGGCCTGATGAAAGCCCAGATGGTCAAGAATACGGTGATTGTTCCGGTCGGCTCAAAAGGCGGGTTCTTCCCGAAAAGGCTTCCCGCAAATGGTACCCGCGAGGAAGTACTCGCGGAAGGGATCGCCTGCTATAAAATCTTCATTTCCGGGCTTCTGGATATTACCGACAATTATGTCGGCGCCGAGGTTGTGCCTCCGAAAAATGTTGTTCGTCATGATGAGGATGATCCCTATCTCGTCGTCGCCGCAGACAAGGGAACTGCCACTTTTTCCGATATTGCCAATGAAGTGGCCATTTCCTATGGTTTCTGGCTGGGTGATGCCTTCGCCTCTGGCGGTGCGGCGGGGTATGATCACAAGAAAATGGCAATTACCGCCCGTGGCGCCTGGGAATCGGTGAAACGGCATTTCCGCGAAATCGGCCATGATATCCAATCCGAGGAGTTCACCGTTGCAGGCATCGGCGATATGTCAGGGGACGTTTTTGGCAATGGCATGCTGCTTTCGAAGCAGATCCGGCTGATCGCCGCGTTTGACCACCGCAATATCTTTATCGACCCCGCACCGGACGCGGCCAAAAGCTTCAAGGAACGGCAACGGATATTTGCCCTGCCCCGGTCCTCCTGGGAAGACTATGATGCGAAACTGATATCAACCGGCGGCGGTATCTTCGACCGCAAGGCGAAATCGGTCGCATTGACCCCGGAAATCAAGAAGCTGCTGGACATCAAGACCGATCAGGTGACGCCGAATGAACTGATCGTTGCCATCCTCAAGTCAAAGGTTGACCTTCTCTGGTTCGGCGGGATTGGTACCTACATCAAGGCAACGCACCAGAGCAGCGGAGAGGTGGGCGACCGCGCCAACGACGCCATTCGCATCAATGGCAAGGAGGTGCGGGCAAAGGTTATTGGCGAGGGTGGAAATCTTGGTGTGACCCAGCTTGGACGTATCGAATATGCGCTGGCCGGCGGCCGATTGAATACCGATGCCATTGACAATTCCGCCGGCGTTGATTGCTCGGACCATGAGGTCAATATCAAGATCTTGCTGAGAGCGGTTCTCGATGACGGCGAAATGACCGAAAAACAGCGTGACCGCCTTCTCGTCGAAATGACCGACGACGTCGCCGCACATGTGTTGAACGACAATTACCTGCAAACACAGGCGCTTACGACCTCGGAACGCCAGGGCGTCGATAATTTTGCGGAAAACGTCCTCTTTATCCGTGATCTGGAAAAGAAGGGCCGGTTGGATCGGGCAGTGGAAAACTTGCCCGATGATGAGGAACTTGTCCGCCGTCAGGCAATGGGCATGGGCCTCACGCGCCCGGAAATGTCGGTGCTTCTGGCCTATGCCAAAATGACTCTCTATAGCGATATTCTGGAAACCACCCTGCCGGATGATCCCTATTATAACATATGGCTCGCGCAGTATTTTCCGCCGCAGCTGCAGGAAAAATACGCGTCCTATGTGGCGGGGCACAGGCTCCGCCGTGAGATCATCACGACGATCATCGTCAATCGGCTGGTCAATCGCGCCGGTCCGACGTTCGTCATGCAAATGATGGAAGAGCAGGGATGCCAGGTCGACGACGTCGCGCGGGCCTTTGCCCTTGTTTGCGCGGTCTTCGACCTTGAAGGCCTCTGGGCGGCAATCGAATCTCTTGATAACAAGGTCAGTACCGATATCCAGGGTCGCATGATAGACGTTACGCAGAAGCTGGGCCGCAGGGCGACGCTCTGGTGCCTGCGTCATTTATCGCGGACGGCCGATATCGCCGCGGACGTAAAACTTCTGTCGGCCGATATGCGCCAGCTTGAAAAAGGTCTGGAAGGGCTCTTGAGCGAAGAGGGCCGCACCCTCTTTATCAGCCGGGCCAATCAGCTGATTTCTGACGGCGTTCCCGAAAACCTAGCCCGTCGCGTCGCCGCCCTTGGGCCATTGCGCTCGTCCCTTGATGTGGTTCAGGCAGGCACGAGCAATGCCCGCCCGATTACGGAGGTCGGAGAGGTCTATTTCGCGATTGGCGCGGAATTGCATCTCGATTGGCTGCGCGGTGCAGCGGAAGCGATCGAGCCCGACAGCAACTGGGACCGGCTTGCCATCACGGCGCTCATCGACGATCTTTATGGGCAACAAAGGGCAATCACCGGTTCAGTGTTCGCCGGGGCCAATGGTCATACCGGCCGCGCCGCGTTCGATCATTGGGTGAAACAAAACCAGACGTCCATCAAACGCTCTTCCGATCTGGTCAAGGAGTTTAAATCCACCGGCCCTCTGGATATTTCAAAACTCGCATTTGCCAACCGGCAATTCAGATCGATGATTAGCTGAAGATAAATCCGGAGAAACCATGAGGAAAATTGGCGCGCTGGTGTTTCCGGATTTTGACCTGCTCGATCTGTTCGGTCCGCTCGAATTTTTCGGAATGCTGATGGATACCTTCAGCATTCGGATTGTCGCCGAAAATAAAGGTGCAGTTAAAAGCCAGTCCGGCCCACAAGTTCAAGCGGAGGCCAGCCTGACGGATCCGATTGACTATGATTTGATTCTCATTCCCGGAGGTTTCGGGACCCGGAAGGAAATCGATAATCGGCCTCTTCTGAACTGGATTTCTAAGGCGTCACGGCGTGCGGAAATAACCATGAGCGTCTGCACGGGAAGTGCATTGCTCGCAAAATCAGGTGTGTTGGACGGCAAACGGGCGACGAGCAACAAGAAAGCCTTCGATTGGGCTTGCTCTCAATCCTCCAAGGTTCACTGGGTAAAACAGGCGCGATGGGTGGAAGATCAGACTATTTTCACCTCCTCCGGCGTATCGGCCGGTCTCGATATGGCGCTGGCGGTCATTGCCCGGCTTTGCAGTATGGAGATGGCGAAAAATATCGCGGTCGCGGCGGAGTATGAATGGCATCAGGACCCAAATTGGGATCCATTCGCGAAAATTCATGGTCTGATCTGAAGTTTATTATCGAACGTGATTGTCTGGTGTGTTTCTTTGTCGTAGCGTGAACGCCATCGGGGAGCTGAAGGGGGATTGGCATGACGATGCATGGCGCGGTTGGGACGGCGGAAACGGGTAAGCTCGGGAAATTTTCCTGGGCTTTGTTTGACTGGGCCAACCAGCCGTATTTTACGGTTGTCACCACTTTTATTTTTGCGCCCTATTTCACGTCTTTCGTTGCGGCGACACCTGCGGAAGGCCAGGCCTATTGGGGATATACGCAGGCGATTGCCGGGATTTTGATCGCCATATTGAGCCCTGTCTTTGGCTCCATTGCCGACGCGGGCGGCGCGCGCAAACCCTGGATACTTTTCTTCTCGATCCTCTGTGCAATCGGGTCTTTTGCGCTCTGGTGGGCGGTGCCGGGCCAGCAGAGCGGAATTACCCTGATTTTGGCGGCAATTATTCTCGGAACCCTCGGTGTCGAGTTCAGCATTGTCTTTAACAATGCCATGCTGCCGAATCTGGTTCCTCACTCGAAAATGGGACGCCTCAGCGGCTTCGGTTGGGGGCTGGGGTACATCGGCGGTCTGATTGCGCTCTTTATCGTTCTGTTCGGCTTTTCCTTACCAGAGGTACCGTTGTTCGGGCTCGATAAACTGGCCCATGAGCCGGATCGGATCACGGGGCCGATGTCGGCGATCTGGTTTCTGATCTTTATCATACCGATGCTGCTGTTTACGCCCGATACCAAATCGACCGGAATATCCAAGACGGTGGCCGTCCGTCAGGGATTGAAAGCATTGCTGGTCACTCTGCGGGAACTCAAAAATTACCGGAATGTGGTGTTTTTTCTCATCGCCCGGATGTTTTATAACGACGGGATATTGGCATTGATCGGTTTTTCAGGGATTTATGCCGCCGGATTGTTTGGTTGGGGAACGACTGAACTCGGCATTTTCGGTATCCTGATCAATGTTTTCGCTATCGCCGGATGCTTTATCGGCGGCTCGCTGGACGACCGGCTCGGCTCCAAGCCGACGATTGTCGTCTCTGTGCTCGGGCTTGCCTTTGCGTCCATCGGCGTATTGTCGATCAGCGACGGCGAGGTCCTGTTCGGCCTGCCCGCTGCCATGCCGGTTGAGGGTGGCGCCTTGTTCGCGAGCCCGGCTGAAATGGTGTTTATGGTCTTCGCCTTTATCATGGGCTTCTTCTTTGGTCCCGCTCAGGCGGCCAGCCGGACGCTGATCGCGCGCATGGCGCCGCCGAAAAAGGCCGGCGAATTCTTTGGCCTTTTTGCCCTGTCCGGCAAGGCGACGGCCTTTGTCGCGCCGCTTCTGATCGGCGTCGTCACCTCGGCTACCGGCCAGCAACGGCCTGCGATGATCGTCATCTTTGTTCTGCTGATGATCGGTGCGGCGTTGATGAGCTTCGTGCGCGAACCCGATCGCGGGTAAAGTTCAGGAAAGGGTGACGGCAGTGCCTGCAACCGTTACCATCAGCATGCTATCGCCGATTACCTCGACATCGACGCTGATGCCAATGACGGCATGGGCGCCCATGCCGGTGGCTTCTTCTTTCAGGTCCGCAAGCGCGAGCGCACGGGCGTTGCGGAGTTCCTTCTGGTAGGTATCCGACCGACCCCCCAGTTTGTCTGTGACGCGGGCGAAGAAATCGCGAATAAAATTCGTTCCCATAACAGCTTCGCCGCCGACGATACCAAGATAGGCCGTGATAGATTTACCATCGATCGATCCAGTGGTGGTTATAATCATTGCCACGCTCCCGTTTCAGAAAACTCAATGGCGGAAATGTCGCATACCTGTGAAGACCATGGCAAGCCCGGCGTCATCCGCAGCCGCAATCACTTCATCGTCGCGCATGGAGCCGCCGGGCTGGATAACCGCAGTTGCGCCCGCTTCCGCGGCGGCCAGCAGACCGTCGGCAAAGGGGAAGAAGGCATCAGAGGCGACGACGGAGCCTTTCGCCCAAGGGGTTGTTTCCCCGGCATTCTGGGCTGCTTCCAGTGACTTGGAGGCGGCGATTTTCGACGAATCAACCCGGCTCATCTGCCCGGCGCCAACGCCGACGGTCGCGCCGTTTCGTACATAGATAATAGCGTTGGATTTGACATGCTTGGCGACTGTGAAGGCAAATTTTAGGTCCTTCAATTCCTGCGCACTCGGTGCGCGCTTGGTGACGACTTTAAGTTCCGGTGTTGCCGTCAGCGCGTTGTCGCGATCCTGGATCAGATAGCCTCCTGCAAGCGATTTCACCAGCCTTCCGCCAATTGCCGGATCGGGAAGGCCGCCGGTCAATAGCAGGCGCAAGTTTTTCTTGGCGGCAATAATTTCCTTTGCTGCTGCATCTGCGTCCGGCGCTATGATGACTTCGGTGAAAATCTTGACAATTTCCTCTGCGGTCGCCGCGTCCAGTGTTTGGTTGAGGGCAATAATCCCGCCGAAGGCTGAGGTAGTGTCGCAGACGAAGGCGGATTTGTAGGCCTCGACCAGAGTTGAGCCCATCGCCACGCCGCAAGGATTGGCATGCTTGATGATGGCGCAGGCCGGACCGCTGGTTTTCGGGTCAAATTCGGCAACCAGTTCCAGTGCGGCATCGGTATCGTTGAAATTATTGTAGGACAGCTCCTTGCCCTGGATTTGGCGGGCGCTGGCGACACCAATCCGTTTCTCGTCATTGGCATAGAAGGCGGCCGACTGATGCGGATTTTCGCCATAACGCAGGACCTGCTGACGGGTCCCGGCTAGCACCAGACGATCCGGGAAAGTCTCACCGAGCTGTGTGGCATACCAGCTGGAGATCGCCGCATCATAGGCGCCTGTCCGCGCATAGGCTTTGGCCGCCAGTTTTTTGCGAAGCTCGATACTTGTCTTGCCGCCGGTCGCCGTCAGTTCGTCTATCACAGCCGTATAATCACTGGCATCGACAACGACCGTGACGAAGCCATAATTCTTGGCGGCGGAACGGATCATGGCGGGTCCGCCGATATCGATATTCTCGATGCAAGTATGGAAATCCGCGCCCTTGGCGACGGTTTCCTCGAACGGATAAAGATTGACTATCACCAGATCAATGCCGCCAATGTCATGATCGGTCATCGCCTTTACATGATCCTTGTTATCGCGAAGCGCCAGAATGCCGCCATGGATCTTCGGATGCAGGGTTTTTACCCGCCCGTCCATCATCTCCGGAAAGCCGGTATGCTCAGCGACTTCAGTCACTTTGATCCCGGCATCCATCAGCATTTTGGCGCTGCCGCCAGTTGAGAGAATTTCGACATTCAGCGCGGCGAGCGCCTGACCAAGCTCGACAAGGCCGGATTTATCTGAGACGGAAATTAGAGCGCGGGAAACCGCTTGCAAATCGGTGCGGGACATCGACGAACGTCATCCTTTAAAAGAGGGGATTCGGAAGTATGCGCGCGCTATAGCATGGCGCAGGGTTTCACGGAACCTTTTAACGAAAAAAAAACTTGGACAAACTAGTATCCCAGCGTTACCAACGACAAACAATTTATTATTGGACGACTTATCCTATGGCGAAATCAGTACCGGCGGCCCTTAATGGGCGCGACAAGGTCAGCAACAAAACGAAAATATCTATCGTCGGCCTCGGCTATGTCGGGCTTCCGCTTGCAGTCGCGCTGGCGAAAAGCTTCGATGTCATCGGCTTTGATGTGAACGAGGAGCGGGTTGGCGAGCTCCGCCATGGCCTTGACCGGACTTTTGAAATCGATACGCCGAGCCTGCGGGCGAGCAGCATGCGCTTTACGACGGATATAAATGACACGCGCGATGCCGATGTTCATATTGTCACGGTCCCTACGCCGGTTGATAAAGACAACAAACCGGACCTCGGACCGCTCAAGAGTGCCTGTGACGCTGTTGGTCCGGTCATGAAGGAAGGCGCCATTGTGGTCGTCGAAAGCACGGTTTATCCGGGCGTCACCGAAGATTTCTGCGGGCCTATCTTGGAAGAGAAGTCAGGAATGAAATCCGGGGAAGAATTTTACCTCGGATATTCTCCGGAGCGCATTAATCCTGGTGATAAAGTCCATACGGTTGACAAGATCATCAAGGTTGTCTCGGGCCAAACGGAAGAAGTGACAGATATTCTTGCCGATATATATGGCTCGGCAACGACGGGCGGGACCTTCCGCGCGCGCAATATCAAGACGGCTGAGGCCGCGAAAGTCATTGAAAATGCCCAGCGCGACATCAATATCGCGTTCGTCAATGAAGCAACGATGATCTTCCAGAAGCTCGGTATCTCCGCCTATGACGTGCTGGAGACCGCGGGCACGAAATGGAATTTCCTTAATTTCACGCCCGGCCTTGTCGGCGGCCATTGTATCGGCATCGACCCCTTTTACCTTGCCCATCGGGCCAACGAGGTCGGACATTTCGCCGACCTGATTTTGACCGGTCGCCGCATCAACGAATCCATGGGCAAGTTTATCGCCGACAGCATTCATAAAAACCTGGACGGGAAAAGCAAGATTCTCATCCTCGGATTAACGTTCAAGGAAAATGTCCCCGATTTGCGCAATACCAAGGTCAAGGATATCATCACGGTGCTGCGTGATCTCGGTCATCAGGTGGATGTACATGATCCGCTTGCCGACAAGGAAGAAGCGAAGCAGTTCCTTGATATCGACCTGATTGAAAGCCTGTCGGATTTGAGCGGTTATGACGCCATCGTCGGCGCGGTTGCCCATTCCGTTTACAAGGATCTTTCCACAGCGGCAATCGAGGGGATGATGATCGGCAAGGGCCTTGTCGCGGACGTCAAGGGTATCTGGCGTAATACGGAATTTTCTCCCGACATAAAGCGCTGGCAGCTCTAGTCCGAGAGGCGGGTCAAGGCCCATTTGATCAGGATCGGTTCCTGATCGATGAGCTGGCCGTTAATGACGATTTGCTGGTTACGGCGCCGCTCACCCGGTTCGCTGCAATAGACACTTTCCTCAAGCGATAGCGTTGGCGCCCCTGTCAGAAACTTCCATCCTGTCCCACTCGGTGTCCGGATAAGGATATTCTTGCCGCCTGCGCTTCTTGAAATACTCAAATCGGGATGAAGGTGAAAACGTATGGTGAAATGGGATCGGCCCGAGGGCGGCATCCGCTCCGGAATAATCTGGTCCTCCCCCCGCAAGGCAAGGCCGCTTGCATCCAGGTAGAGACGGCGGCGGTGTAATGCCCCGATTGACATTAAATAACCTTCGCTTTCGAGATCGAGCCAGATATTTCCGTCCTCTTCATTGCGGACAACCGGATTGTGTTGGCTATCCCCCGATGATCGTTCGGGAAAGACGGCATTCAGATTGTTAAAGCTGAGGGTTGAATGGGCGGCCGTGGCCGCCAATGCCTTTCCCCAGCTGGACGTGAGATCGCGCACGGCCCCGCAATTGACAATGAGACGCTCCCGCCCATAGCTGAACTCGAAGCTGAGAAGGCCTGAATGGCGCAGGTCCTGCTTGTCGCGTCCACCTTCACCGCTTTCAAGGATCAGCAGCGCCCGCCCCGCCTTGAGCCGTTCGAAGCCGCCTTGTGGAAAGCGGTGTGGCGGTCGGCCCGTGGCGTCCGATAGCGATAGCAGATTGTCGCATTGGCCCTCTTTCAGTCGCATACCTCCGTTGAAGAGCGCGAGGCAACCATCGCCATGCTGGAAAAACCGGATCGCCGGAGCCAACCGGTCGATCGCGTTATTGATTGCTACGGGAACCATTTCGCTCGCTGCCATCAATGTATTGCGAAGCCCGAGGAGATCGCCGAGCAACGTGAGATGTCGTTCCGGATTGCGGGAAATGTGGCAGCCGTCGGCCAGTACTACGCGGTTAAGCTCGGCTTCGAGTGACGTCAGCAAGCGATCGCAATTTTTCCGCATATCGGCAAATCCGAGGGCGCCATAAAGCAACGCCTGCCAGGTTTGCACCTTGTCTTCCGTCCGGGGCTTGGTTTTGCTGATCCGGCTTAAATGGACGTACTGGCGGCGGAGGGAGCGCAGGAAACTGAAATCGCTTTCCTCCTTTTCCAGGAGGAAGTCGCTATGGCAGAACCAGGCGATCAGGCGGCGGGCAAGCACTTCTTCGTCCCAGATATAGGGATGATAGATATCGAACCCGGCGATCCAGGACTGGATCAGCGCACGGGCATGGCGCCTTGCCGCCTCGCTGCCATTGGCAGCAAAGTCCCGCAACCAGCCGAATTCATGTAATTCCTTATGCCAGGCGAGTGGCATGCCCAGGGCTTGCCAGGGTTCCTGGTTGCCCAGTTCGATGCTGAAACCGGCAAAATCAAACTGTCCCTGGAATATATTGTCGGCGCGTTCCCCGTCACCCGGAAAAATATCGGCGGGAGCAAGCGCGAGCCTTTTTGGCACCCGGCATTTCAGGCTGGCCTGATAAGCACCGCTTGAAAAAATGACATCGGAAACGGAGCGCCGCGACGGCAGGCCTTCTTTCGCAGGCATTATCGCGGTTTTGCTCATGCGTGACCCAGCAAGGCTTTTATGTTGGCGGCATATTGTTCCGGTCCGCCGTTAAAGACGGCGCTGCCTGCAACCAGCAGGTCGGCCCCCGCCTCAATGACAAGGGGCGCTGTTTTGGCGTTGATCCCGCCGTCGACCTCAAGATCGATATCGCGGCCCGACGCGTCAATCATGCCGCGCAAGGTGCGGATTTTATTGAGCTGCGAGGCGATGAATTTCTGCCCTCCGAACCCGGGATTAACGCTCATGACCAGGATGAGATCGATCTCATCCATGACATGTTCCAGCGCTGTGGCCGGCGTTGCCGGATTGAGCGACACGCCGGCCTTGATCCCGTGGGACCGGATAAGCTGCAGGCTGCGGTGGAGATGCGCGCCGGCCTCCTGATGTACAGTAATGATATTGGCGCCCGCATCGACGAATTCGCCGATATAGGGATCAACCGGGGAAATCATCAGATGGCAGTCAAAGGGGATGTCGGTGTAGCCGCGCACGGATTTCGTCACGGCGGGGCCAAAGCTGATATTGGGAACGAAATGACCGTCCATGATATCGACATGGATATAGTCCGCGCCTGCCTCGGTTACCGCCCTGACCTCTTCGCCCAGCTTCGCGAAATCCGCCGCGAGGATGGAGGGCGCTATTCTGACCGGTTTACGCATGATGTTTCCTCAAATGACTTCCGGTCCTCGTCGAACCCATGGCAAGCTTTTGTTTACCATGTCGCATTAGGGGGCTCAAGCTTGAGCGCCAGAAATTTTCACAAGCCGCGCCGCATAGAAGCCGTCCATGCCGCCCAAATGAAACGGCAGGCAGCGAAGATCGCCGTCGGCATTTATGAGTTCGCTTGCGCCGCCGATTTCCGCCGGATGAATCGGCTGTCGTTTCAGGCTGGGGTCACGGGCGAGAAGCGCCGCGATCTGCTGCTCGCCTTCCTCTCCTTGCAAGGAGCAGACACTGTAGACCAGAAGGCCACCCGGCGCGAGTTGCGTCGACGCCGCCTCCAGAAGCCGGGCCTGTAACAAGCTGAGTTTTTCAACATCCGCCGCGGATTTGAGATAGGCGACGTCGGGATGGCGACGAAGTGTGCCGGTGCTGGAACAGGGCGCATCCAGCAAGATCCCGTCCGGCTTTTCAGGCGCCGTGAATGTTTCCGCGTCCGCAACTTGCAAGATTGCAGTCAGGTGCAGGCGGATCAGGTTTTCTTCAAGCCGCCCCAGTCGTGATTTCGAGCGGTCGAGCGCGATGACGCGTGCTCCGGCTGCGGCCAGTTGCGCCGTTTTACCGCCAGGCGCCGCGCATAAATCGACGATCAGCTTGTCTTTAACATCCCCGAAGAGTTTCGCCGGTAGCGCCGCCGCCGCATCCTGCACCCACCATTCTCCCTCGTCAAAACCGGCGAGATCAGGGAGGGAGCCGCCGGATTTACGGCGAAGTGTCCCCGTCGGCAGAATGTTCGCTTCCAGCCGTTCCGCCCATGCTTCTGGATTGCTCTTGACCGAGATATCAAGCGCGGCCTCGTTCAAATGGGCCAGCGCGATCTTGCGGGCAATCTCGGCGCCGTAATGCGCCTCCCAGGCGGTCCAGAGCCAGTCCGGTGTATTCGAACGCGGAATATCAATCTTTTCCAGCAGCTTCGCGCCTTGGCGGTCGATGCGACGGAGCAGCGCATTGGTAAGCCCCTTGTGCTTGCTGCCCGCCGGGACAAGCTCCACGGTATCATGAACGGCCGCATGGGACGGGATATTCAGGAACAGGATCTGCGTTATGCCGATGCGCAAAATATGTTGCAGCTCCACTGCCTTTTCCGGCAGCGGCCGGTCCAGCATTTTATCGATCAGCGTATCGATAACACCGAGATGACGGAGCGTGGTTGAGGTGATCGCGCGGGCGAGCGTGCGGTCACGCGGCGACAGGCCCTTTAATTCGGGATCAAGTACTTCTTCAAGAAGCTGGCGCTTTTGCAGCACCCTCTTAAGAAGATGCACGGCGGCAGCGCGCGCATTGGCGGGAGGAACATTCATGACCGGCTTCATACGGGAATTTCAGCTTGCGGTCTATAGGAGGATCGGAAATACTGGAACAACGGGTTAAATGATCCGAAACCCAACCTCTTTTTACGACAGAGCTGTTATGACACAGAAGAAAGCGGACGCTGGCGAGACCAAAAAGGCCGACGGTAAACCGGCGGCGATCAAGCAAAAACAGGCAAAGGGCGAGATCGGCGGCCCCTCCGGTCCGGAACCCACCCGCTACGGGGATTGGGAACGCAAGGGGATCGTCAGCGATTTCTGAGGACGTCGCCCCTAGGCTGGCTTGCCGTGTTCCGACAACCAGATGCCGAACAGGACCAGGCCGAGAGCGACGCCATGGTACATCTCGAAGGGTTCGCCGAGAAAGGTAACGGCGAGAATGGCGGCAAACACGGGCACCAGATTGACAAAAACGCCAGCCCGCCCCGGCCCGAGCATACCGACGCCGGTGATAAAGGCGATCTGGGCGATGAAGGACGGGAATAGGGTGATCATGGCGATTACCATCCAGCCAGTCGCCGTCGGCGCCTGAAATCGTTCAAGCCCAATTTCGATAAAGACGAAGGGCAAGGATGTGACAAACGCCGCCAGCGCCATAATCGTAAAGAAGGCTAACGCTGAAACATTCGGCCGGTTGCGCAGCGCCACCGTATAACCCGCATACAACACACAGGCGGCCAGCATCATTGCATCGCCGCGATTAATTTCAAAACTCGCGAGCCGCTGAAGCGACCCGCCCGATCCGACAATGACGACACCGGTTATGGTCAGCAGCACGCCGACAATCTGTAACGGCGTCACTTTTGTTTTCAGCGCGAGAAAGGCGCCGAGAAGCACGAACACGGGGATCGAGCCCTGCAGGATGCCGATATTTACCGCCGTCGTTGAATGGGCGGAAAGATAAAAGAGGATATTGAAACCGGTGAAGCCAAGGGTACCCATTGCCAGAATATAACCCAGGCGGTGGCGCAAAATCGGCCAGTCGCGGCGGACATGGTTTCGGGCAATGATTGTGAGCAGTATGACAACGCCAAACCAGCGCAGGCTGACAATGGCCATGGGCGAGACCTCGCCAACCGCAAGCTTCCCCAAAACCGCATTCATCGCCCAGCAAAGAGACGTAAGGGTCAGAAGCAAGTAAGCGCGCAGGTTTCCGGCTTTCGGAACTGTTTCATCAGCTGTGTTCATTTGTTCTGGTCAGAGCCCGCCCATCTTGCTGATCAGTTTCCATGACGCATTATCCACCGGAACGACCGATAGGCGGCTCTGGCGCACGAGCGCGAGGTTTTCAAGCCGGGGCTCGGCCTTGATATCGGCAAGGGTAACCGGTTTGGGCAGGGACTTGACCGCCTTGACATCGACCATGCCGAAGCGGCTCTTGGCATCACTCGGGTCGGGATAATATTCCTTGATAACCTCAACGATGCCGACAATTTGCTTTTCCGTCACGGAATGATAGAAGAAGCATTGATCGCCGATTTTCATTTCTTTCAGGTTGTTGGACGCTTGGTAATTGCGCACGCCATTCCAAAATGTCCCATCTTCACCGGCATCCAGCTGATCCTGCCATGACCATGTCCCGGGTTCCGATTTCACAAGCCAGTGGTTCATCAATGCTCCTTCGTCTTCGGCTAGAGTCCTAACCCTAGTTTCTCATGCCCGGATAAATTCCCATTTGCTTGGCGATAATTTCCAGCATGATCTCGTTGGCGCCGCCGCCGATCCCGGTCAGGCGAAGATCGCGGTAGGCGCGGGAAATCCAGTTCTCCGACATAAAGCCCTGTCCACCCCAATATTGCAAGCAGGCGCTCGGGATTTTATTGGCGAGACTGCCCATCATGAACTTGGTCATGGAGGCGAGTTTGGTCACATCCTCTCCGCCAATATATTGCTCGGTCGTCCGGTAGAGAAGGGCCCGCGCTGCTTCCAGCTCACTCTGCATCTCCGCCATCTTGTGATAGACGACCTGATTATCGAGGATGGTACCGCCAAAGGCTTTCCGCTGACCGGTATAGTCGATCGTATCCTCGATCGCCATTTCCATGCCGCGAAGCGCCCGCGCTGCAACGAATAACCGTTCCTCCTGAAACTGCCGCATCTGATACGTGAAACCCTTGTTTTCCTCGCCAATCAGGTTCCGGGCGGGCACGCGGACGTCATCGAAGTACAGCTGCGCCGTGTCGGAACAACGTAGGCCCAGCTTATCGAGCTTGCGGGCGACGGAGACGCCCTTGGTTTTAAGCGGGACGATGATCAGGGACTTGTTGCGGTGCGGCCCGCCTTCTTCCGACGTGTTGGCGAGAAGGCAGATCCAGTCGCCCTGCACCCCGTTCGTGATCCACATTTTCGATCCGTTGATCACAAAGTCACTGCCATCACGCCTCGCAGATGTGCGGGTATTGGCAACATCCGAGCCTGCGCTCTCTTCACTGACGCCAATGCAGCCAACCATTTCGCCAGCGATGGTCGGGACCAGAAATTCCTGTTTCAATTCCTCGCTGCCGTATTTGGTGAGCGCCGGGGTGCACATGGTGGTCTGCACGCCGATGGAGGTGGAGACGCCGTTCGCGCGAATGCCGCCGAGAGCTTCGGCGAACACCATCTCGTAGGAAAAATCAAGATCCAGTCCGCCATATGCGACGGGCTTGCCGATGCCGAGCAGTCCAGCCTCGGCCAGGAGTTTCATCACCCTATGGGCAGGAAAGATCCCGGCGTTTTCCCATTCATCGACATTGGGGTTGATATGTTCTTCAATGATCCGGTTTATGGTTTGCTTGAGCGCGATATGCTCTTCTGTAAACAGCATTGTGCCACCTGTCGTTGTTCTTATTGTTTTTTTGAGGGGTCAACTAGACCATGAAATTCCGGTGATGGCAATGCGCTTCGACGCAATCCTATAGTCCGTCGCCAATCACATGTTTCCAGGGCTGGACGATGACGCTGTCGAACAGACCGGCCGCCGCGTAAGGGTCTCCGGCAATCCAGGCCTTCGCGGCGACAAGGTCGCTATCTTCAAATATCAGGATGCTACCCGTTGGCGTTTCGCCATCTGCGTCCGTTGTTGGCCCGCCGAGTTTAAGGGCGCTCCCTTTCGCTTTTAAAAAGGCAAGGTGATCCGGGCGGGTGTCGAGCCTGACCTGAAGATGACCGGGTTTATCAGTGCAATGGGCGATAAAAAGCATGTCTTTCCTCCTTATATATCACGAAAAGCCCGCGAGCCTTTCGTCGCGAAACGGCCGTGCGAGCAAATCCTCGATGGCGTTGGAGACGGCGATACCACCATTCAATATCTCGTCGACCGCAAAGCAGATTGGCATCTCGATATTATATTTCTCGGCAAGGCGGCAAATGGCGGAGGCGGTATAGACGCCTTCTGTGACGCTATGGCGCTGCTGCAAAATTTCCCCGAGAATATCACCTTGCCCCAGCGCCGCGCCGAGTGAGAAATTCCGTGAGGTAGGCGAGCTGCAGGTGAGAACAAGATCGCCAAGACCGGATAGGCCCATCAGGGTTTCGGCGCGGGCGCCGCGCTTTTCGCCGAGCCGCAATATCTCTGCCATGCCCCGGGTTATGAGCGCGGCGCGGGCGTTCTCGCCAAGCCGTCCGCCGGAAACAACGCCGCAGGCAATGGCGAGCACATTCTTGACGGCGCCTCCAATCTGGGCGCCGATCACATCGTCCGTCAGGTAGGGCCGGAAGGCCGGCAGGCCGATAGCCTTTACCAGCTCCCTGCCAATTTCCGGATCCTGACAGGCAAGCGTTGTGGCCGTCGGTAACCCAAGCGCAATTTCCCGGGCGAAATTGGGTCCTGACAAAATGGCGAGCGGATTATCGGGTACGATTTCTTCCATCACCTCACTCATCATTTGCCCGCTGTCTTGTTCGATCCCCTTGGCGCAGATGACCAGAATAGTTTGCGCCGCCAGCGCCGGTTTTAATTGTGCAAGGGTTTCACGGACATGTTGCGCAGGCACGGCCAACAGCAGGATTCTCGACCGCGCCGCCCGCGCAAGGTCCGAGGTTGCCTCGATCCCTGCCGTTAGCGGGATAGTGTCAAGATATTTGCGATTGATTTTTTCCCTGTTGAGCTCCTCGGCATGAGCTGCATGCCGGGTCCAGAGCAGCACATCGTTCCCGGCCTTTTTGGCTGTCATGGCAAGGGCCGTTCCAAAAGCCCCCGCGCCAATTACATTCAGTGTCGTCATCAGGCTCGTATTTTCCGTATAGCTCGCGTCCAGGATAAAGGTTGATTAACATGAACAGCGCCTAACATGAAGCAGAGAATGGTGGAGGGAGTCGTCATCGGATGCTGTCCCGGTGGTTTCAGAAAGTTGAGTGGGTCCACAAAAAAACCAGCGGGACTGGGGCGACAGCTATAAGGATGGTCAGCAGAAAGGCGGGAAAGCGGTAAATTCCGCTGATGCCGGCAAGAAGGGCTATTCCCCCTCCGCCGCCGATGATTGAATTTCCGGGTAGATTGAGTGCGACCAAGAGCGCCAGGTAGCGGTGACGCAGCAAAAAGGGAAGGATACGGCTTGGCGCCCGTTCGGTTAGAAATTCAAGGCGTTCGGCGGCGGAAAGGGGTCCAAGTTGCAGCGTCAGGTTTGCGGCCCTTTCAAGACCGAAGAATTTGAAAGCGCCTGAAATTACCGAAATGGGTACAAGCCATCCAACCAGATAGGAGAGGGTCAGGGCGATTACCATGGAAATATAGACCAGAAAAAGAACCTCGCTGCCGAGCAGCATGATCAGGCCAAGACCGATTTCAGCGCCGGGTACGAAGGGCGTGGCAGAGGCGAGAATGAATATTCCCGCGATAAACAGGATCATCGTGCGGGCGGCGGGGCCCTTGAACGCCTCGGGAGAGATATCGAGAAGCTCCGGCAGCCATTTTCCGGCGGCCCAACCGCCGAGCAGCAGGAGGGCGTAAATTACGAGCAGTAATAACCAACGACGATGTTTCATCGGACTGAACGAGGCGAAATGGTAGCAATCAAGCTCATGGTCATCACTAGTCCCTCCAGAATATCTCACGCCGCGACGATGAGGCTAACCTTCGAAAGTAGTTACTTCAACGCCGTCATCGGTACCGATAATGACGATATCCGCATAACCAATGAACAGGCCATGCTCGACGATGCCCGGCATGGTGCTGAGGGTAAGGGCGAGGTCTGAAGGATCGTCGATTTTGCCAAAGTCACAATCAAAAATGTAGTTTCCCTCGTCTGTAACGAAGGGCGCTCCGTCTTTTGCGAGCCTCAGCGCAGGTGTTGAGCCAAGCGCTTCCAGTTTCGGCTGAAGAGCGGGCGCGGCGAAACGGACCACTTCCACCGGCAGCTTGAAGGCACCCAGTTGCGGAACCCGCTTTTTAGATTCCGCAATCACGATCATCCTGTCCGAGAGCGAGGCAACGATCTTCTCGCGAAGATGCGCGCCGCCACCACCCTTGATCAGGCGCCCTTCCGGATCAACCTCATCGGTTCCGTCGATGGTCAGATCGATAACGCTGACCTCATCAAGGCTGGCGATGGGAATGCCAAGGGCGCGGGCCTGGGCAGCGGTCGCCTCCGAGGTCGGAACACCGGTGATGTAAAGCCCGTGCCGGACCTTCATGCCCAGCAAGTCAACCATCCTGGCGGCGCAGGAGCCGGTGCCGAGCCCGACGATCATGCCGTCCTCGACATATTCGACAGCCTTTTTGGCGGCGGCCTGCTTCTGTTCGTCTTCAGTCATTGGCATACTCCCTTTTGGTTAGGCTTTATATCCGGCGTAAGGGGCGGGTTCCGCATCCGGATCAAGCGGCCAGCGGGCCCGCGCCGCTAAATCGAGTGGGTCCGTAAACCCGGCTTTTAATCGCTCGATCCCGGCCCAGGCGATCATGGCGCCGTTATCCGTGCAGAGTTTGG